>JAJPKJ010000052.1 GCA_021323755.1 Chitinophagales bacterium
AATTGGTAAAAGATTAGCGGCAAAAAATAACGATTATCTATACTAACGATCATAGCTAAGCGAAAAATTATACAAAGAAGTTTAATGGGACGCTATACTACAAAAGGGAGCTGATGCGCCGATCGCGGTGCTTTTAAAACTGAGCAGCAACAAGGCCGTTCAACAATCCGGGATTTAAGTTAATGGGTAATGTTATCTTAGAATAATGAAAATCTCAAAAAAAGACCTGGTGGTAAAACCTTCTTCCTTGCCAGGTACGGGAAAAGGACTGTTCACCAGGATATTTATTCCCAAAGGAACGCGTATCATTGAATATAAAGGAAGGATCATAACCTGGAAGGATTTTGACGCGGACAATCCTTTCGTCTACAGTATACATCGCAACCATGTCATCGACGCCCGGCCATTTAAAAAAGCACTTGCTCGTTATGCCAATGACGCCAGGGGGATTTATTCTGTAAAAGGAATTGGTAATAATTCAAAATATGTCGAAGACGGTTTAAGAGTTTTTATTGAAGCGACAAAAGATATTCAGCCAGGCAAGGAGATCCTTGTTGCGTATGGGAAAGAATATTGGGATGCGATACGCTATAATATAAAGCTCGCCGATCAAAAAAGTTAATCACTTAATGGCTATCGCGGCCGTTCCAGGCAAAAAAACAATTGTTGTTCCCCGGTTGAAAAGTTAGTGAATATTAATCTTTAGCGAAGGTGAAGCTGTCGTGTACCAAAAGTCCTTTCATTAAGTCAAAGGACAGTATTTCAGAAATACCAATTTTTGTTAGCTTCAGTTCGTATTGAGTTCCAGCAATATTAAGAATGTAATCGTTTAAATCGATTGTAAATTTATATTCATCGCCTTTTTGTTGACCATCGAGAAAGGTCGTTCTGATAAATCCCACATATCCTACTCTGTCAAACTTCTTAAAGGGGCATATTATAATATGAGAACCATCTTTAGCTTTATATTTTCTTAAAGCCATCATTCCTTCTAATTCCAAAATATGCATCATAACCAAATGGGTAGTTCAGTAAGTTATGCTTTTAAAAGCGCCTTTCAATGTTAATTTAAAAAAAACAGGTTGTTACGAGTCGGCTCATCCGACAATATCGCACTGGAAATGAATAAACTAAAATAATTAGTATAATTAATGCTAAAATAATTAGTATAGTATTTATCTTAGTTCTTTCGCCCACGAGTTATGTACGTAAACTGTAAAACATATTTCAGTCTGCACTACGGTACTTTTGCCACTGAGGAACTGGTAAAAGTGGCCGTAGAGCAGGGTGTGCATACCCTTGCCCTCACCAATATCAATACCACCTGTGACGCCTGGGAATTTGTCAAATGCTGTAATGCTGCGAATATAAAACCTGTAGTGGGAGCGGAGATCCGCAACGGAGAGCAGTTGCTTTATATACTGCTGGCAAAGAATAATTCCGGCTTTAGTGCGATCAATTATTTTTTGTCTTTTCATCTCATGCGCGATGAATCATTTCCTGAATTTCCATCTTCGTATATTCATGACTGTTATATCTTGTATCCTTTAGGCGGCAAAGCATTTGAGGAATTATCTGCCGATGAGTTTATTGGTGTGCAATACACAGAGATCAATAGATTCTATGGATTAAATAAAGACCTGATCAATCAAAAACTCATCGTTCGTCAGCCCGTGACCTTTCAGCGTAAAGGATATTTCAACCTGCACAAACTTTTGCGTGCCATTGATAATAATGTGCTGCTCTCCAAATTAAAACCGGAAAGCGTTTGCGGCGCGCATGAATATTTTATTTCCCCTGAAAAATTGCTGCAATATTTTTCCAAACACCCGCAGATCGTGATGAATACCTATAGATTACTGGATTTGTGTTCGGTCGAGATCGAGTTTGGTAAAGACAAGACCAAAAAGATATTTTCTTCTTCCCGCGAAGATGATCGCGTACTGCTATCCAAGTTTGCTTATGACGGGCTCATCACGCGTTATGGCGGGCATCACACCCAGGCAAAACAAAGGGTCGAGAAAGAACTTTCCATCATCGATAAATTAGATTTCAATGCGTATTTTCTTATTACCCGGGATATCATTCGATATGCCCAGAGCCGTGGTTATTATCATGTCGGTCGCGGCAGCGGCGCTAACTCCATTGTGGCCTATTGTCTGGGCATTACGGACGTCGATCCGGTCGAGCTTGATCTTTTTTTTGAGCGTTTTTTAAATCCCCACCGGACTTCCCCACCTGATTTTGATATTGATTTTTCACACGCCGTGCGGGACGATGTCTTTGATTATATTTTCAAGCGTTATGGGAAGGATCATGTCGCGCTGCTGGGGGTGTATGCAACTTTTAAATACAGATCGGTGGTGCAGGCGCTGGGAAAAGTATTTGGATTGCCTGAGCAGGAGCGCAAACAACTCTCTGAAAACCCGGGGATGACCATCGCAGAAAATTCCATTCAACATCATATTGTTTACTATGAAAAATTTTTAAACGGCTTCCCGGATTATATCGGCATCCATGCGGGCGGCGTAATTATTTCAGACGCCCCCATTTATGAGTATACGGCGCTGTTCATGCCCCCCAAGGGGTTTGCGACCGCGCAGCTCGATATGTATTACGGCGATGATATTGGTCTGTACAAGCTGGATATTTTAAGCCAGCGTGGGCTCGGTCATATCAAAGATTCGCTCGACATCGTTAAGAAAAACCGTGGGGTCGATATTGATATCCATGCCATTTCCACATTTAAAAAGGATAAAAACCTCAATCAGAATTTAAGTGTCGGGAATACCATCGGTTGTTTCTATATCGAGTCGCCTTCGATGCGTCACGTGAATCAAAAACTGCATTGTTCGGATTACGAGACCCTTGTTGCGGCAAGTTCCATTATCCGGCCCGGTGTGGGTCGCAGCGGTATGATGACCGCTTATATCGCCCGCCACAATAACAAACCCTACCAAAGCCTTCATCCCAGACTCGCAGAAATATTACGATCCACTTATGAAGTGATGGTCTACCAGGAAGACATCATCCGTGTCGTGCATGAGTGGGCGGGGCTCACGATGGCTGAAGCGGATCTGCTCAGGCGTGCTACGAGTTTTAAATACCGCGTGAAGGATCAGATGGGTTTTTTGCGCGAAAAGTTTTTTTCCAATTGTAAAACGCTCGGGTATCCGGATGCGACTGTCGCCGAAGTATGGCGCCAGATCGAAAGTTTCGCGGAATTCAGTTTTTGTAAAGCACATTCCGCATC
>JAJPKJ010000015.1 GCA_021323755.1 Chitinophagales bacterium
CTGTTATCTCCACCACTCGCATCCACTGCACTGCCTATCGTTCCTGGTGTGCCACCGTAACAGATCGTCTGCCCACTATTGGTTAGATCTATCGATCCACTGGTGAATACATTTGGCTCGGTGATCGTAATCATTGTAGGAATTGTATAAACACATGCAGTTTGAGAGGCATCTCTAACTTGAACCGTGTAAGGGTTGCCGCCATTGGTCCCCAAATTCATGAAGGTGTATGACGTAGATGTACCCCCATTAGGGACCCAATTTGTACCATCCAAGCTGTACTGGTAAGTGTCAAAACCTCCTGTCCCAGTTACTTGAATCATTCCGTTTCCGCTACCGTTACAAGTAATATTTGTCGAAGTCGCAGAACCTCCTACCGCAGCTGATGGCGAAAGAATGCTAAAGAAGATTTCTGCATGACAAGTATTCGAATTATCGAAAATATACCAATCATATTGGGCATTATTATTCGCTGTCAAAGGAATGGTTGTAGGTGCCCCCGCACTCAAAGAGTATATATTGCTTGAATTTACATCATATGCATAAAAACCGATACCAGTTCCACCCGTAGGGCTAAGCGTAATGCTTCCACCCGTTCCATCAAAGCATGCATTTATCGTAGTATAATTCGGTAAGATTTGATTTCCTTGCAAAATAGTCACTGTGTTTTGATATGGTCCGCAATTATTCGCATCATTGATTGTATAAGTATAAGTACCAGCATAAAGCTGCGAAATTGAAAAATCAGCTCCTGTATTATCAACGAACCCATTTGGCCCAGTCCATGTTATGGAATAAGGCGCTGTTCCACCTGTTGGATTAATGGTAACCGCACCGCTGTTATCGCCGTAACAATTGTTATTTGTTTGGGACATGATCGAAGCAGATAAAGGCTGCGGCTGGCCAACAAAGATTGACCCCGTAAGAGGACTGCAACCAGAACCGTCACTTAATGAATAATTATACGTTCCAGACTTAAGACTTGAAATCGTAAAATCTGATCCATTGTTGTCAACAAAGCCATTTGGCCCAGTCCATGTTATTGTATAAGAGCCAGAACCTCCAGAAGGCGAAATACCTGCTGAACCATTTGCCGCTCCGTTGCAGAGGGCATCTGATTCCGATTTGGTAATAGTTATTGCGGTTGGAATCGTAATTGTGAACGGTACACTTGAACTTGTACACGATGAATTAGAAACTGTTAAGAATGCATTGTAGGTTCCTCCAGGAATAGTTGAAGGAATACTAAAATTAATAGATGTCGGATTTGCACCAAGGCTTCCCGTTGTTGCTGTTGCAGGGAACCCATTAGTTTGTGCCGTTGCATCATAAGTAATCGAATATGATGTGGGGCTAGCAGTAGTCCCGGTTATCGGAAGACTGACGCTTGTAGTTCCGTTGCATGAAAGGGTCGGGCTGGTGCCTATTGCAACTGTTGGACTCTGTCCAACTGTCACATCTAACTGGCCCGTAGAGTATGTCACACTGACTTCTATATAGTCCACTGATGCAGATCTCGTCCTCCCAGCGGTAGTGTTCGCATTTTCTGCCGCGAAGAACACCCCAAAGCCAGAATTATTAATATCAGTTGGTGTCCAAGTAGTACCCCACAAAGGCGTTGCTGAACCATTTGTACCGTTAAATCCATAAGTACTTGCTGTAAGAACAGAATTTGACCAGTCTTTGGTCGTAGCCGCCAAATTGCTACCAGTAGTTGCTCCAGCTTTTGCTAAGAAAAGCTGATTGTCCCGCATAAATGGTGCCGTAGTACCTGAGGATAGGTCATTTATAGTGACTTTGATACCAACAATTTTAGCGAAAGTAGGGATATTGAATCCGTAACCCGATGTTTGAATGAAGTTGGTAACCTGTAAAGAATTTACTGTGGCAATTGTTTGGGAAACACCGTCGGCATTTAATACTCCGGTTAGTGTACCAGTACCCCAAGAAACAGCACCTGTTGTGGCATTGTTAACTGCCGCAGTAGGATTAGTATTGCTTGTAGTTACTTGGTTACTGCCAGTACCGCATCCATTGCTCGGGATAACAGAAATAGTACCATTAGCGGCGCCGTTGCCCGGAGTAAGGTTTATAGTCGCAGTATTATTTACATCATTATTGTTTTGGGAATTGACAGTCCATCCACTCGGAACTGTCCAAGTATAATTTGTTGCATTACTGACTTGATTGATGCTGTATGTGTAAGCTGTATTTGTACAGACTGCAGCATTTCCAGTAACAGCTCCAGGAGCGCCAGGCGCTGCAGGATTAACTGTTACAGTCAAAGTCTGCTGAGTACTATTACCACAACTATTACCGGCAGTAACTCCAATATTACCACTAATTCCCGAAGTTCCAGGATTAACGACGACTGTGGTGGAATTTTGACCCGACGTTATAGACCATCCTGAGGGTACAGTCCAAACATAAGAACTAGAACCACTAACCCCGCTCACAGCACTAATAGAATAGGTCTGCGCTATACTCGGGCAAGTTGATGTATTTCCACTTATCGCAGCTGGCTGAGAAGGAATACCAATTATTGTTACACTGTTTGAAGCAGCACTTATACATTTATTTGCAGCTAATGAAGTAAGGCTGATCACATGACCAGTTATAAAAATATTGCTAGGAACTGTATAATTAGCTGTCGTACCAGTTTTTGTAACTGTAGCGATAATTGGGCTTCCAGAAGCAGTGTTGTCTACGACATTAATTGGAGTTCCAATGGCTTCCGTCCCAAGAGTTATATTTAAAGTTGTTGTACTAGGGCATATAGTCGTTGTATTCAGAATAGGTGTAGTAGTTGCTTGAGTTATGGTTACACTAGTCGTAGCAGTATTTGTACATCCGCCAGCCGAAAAAGTATACGTTACCGTATATGTTCCGGTTGTACTTGTAGAAGGGGTTATTGCACCTGTTGAGCTATTGATACTTAACCCGGTTGTAGAGCTGTAGGTGCCTCCTGTAATCGATGGGGTTGTAACAGGTTCGGCACTCACATCGCTCTTACAAAATGGCGTTCCAATATAAGAAATGGATGTTGTTTGAGGTGCCAAAATGGTAATTGGTGTTGACGGAGTAGAATAAGCGTTACAACCGCCGATAGCAGGAACATTGTATGTAACATTGTAGACGCCTGGGCTACTCGAAGCTGATGTCACTGCCCCGGTTGACGTATTTAGTGCCAAGGTAGGTCCGCCTGAAACTACTGCATATGAGAATGAAGCCCCTGTTTGCGCACCTGTGACACCGTTGGTCACGGTTGCATTACTGCCGTTAGTGCAATATTGATTGGGTGAATAAGAAATATTACCATTTGCCATTTGTGTTATGGTAACTGTTGTCGTCGCTGTATTAGAACATAAACCTGCACCACCTGCAAAGGTATAAGTGATGGTATAAGTCCCTGGCTGACTTGCAGAAGGCTGTATTGTAGCCGTCTGATTCCCCGGTTGCGCCACAGATGGAGTTACCGTTAATGCTAACCCGCTAGTAGGGCTGACAGCATATGATCCTACTATGCCAGCAGTGAAATTTGAAACGGTAATTGGCTCTTGATTAATATCTGATTTACAATATGCGGGCTGCGCTAATGATATTGTTGCAATAGGATCAGCAAAGATTTTAACTGTTTGTGCGGCAGAAGTAACATTGCAACCATTCGCACTTGCGGTATTCGTTATAGTATAAGTACCAGCAGCGCTATTTGTAAGATCAATCTGACCGGTTGTACTGCTTACAAAAACCAAACCCGTACCTGAAGCTACGTTATAAGAAGTTGTACCAAATCCAGTAAAGTTGGGAGTCGAGTTCTGACTTCCTTCTAAACTCTGATTACTTGGAAGAACAATACAATATTGACTATTAGGATAAGTAAAAGAAGGATCAGGGTCTGTTCCCCCTGTTCCAGAAATATTCAATGTCGGTGAATTACTTGTTAATGTTGTGCTTGAAACATTGATAGTAGCACTCTCTCCTGACGTGGTAGTTGGTGTAAAGGTCACAACAAAAGTAACCGCCCCCCCATTTGCCGGAACTGTTGTACTTGTTGGTGCACCGGCAACAAAATCAGTGTTATTGGTTCCAGTAAAGCTTATGGAGATTCCCTGAGCATCTGATCCCCCATTATTTGTTATGGTATAAGTTATTGTAGGTGCAGCAGTCCCTTTGCAAATCGTACCAAAATTATTTGTTCCAGTTATTGAAAGAATTGGGTTATTAGAAAAAGGAACCAATTGCCCTGCATTGGGTGAAGCTGTCAGTAATTCAGAGGTGCCGGGGAAATTAGTAAAACTGACTTGATTTAATTGTGAAGAACCCAAACCAGTATTATCGGTTCCAACAAATATCTGACCGGCAGTTCCGGCAACACCGTAATTACCCGTCCAGTTGTTTATTGTAAGCGTTCCCGTCCACGATCCGTTGCTATTGGCAAAATTTAACTGGTGAATATTTGCACCCAAATTTATTGAGGAAGAAGACGAAAGTGTTAAAGTACCAGCATTAATCACATCATTTGCTCCGATCCCAGAAGTACTGAGAATACCACCACTTAATATAAAGGATGATCCTATTGTTATGGTCTGCGGCGGTGTACCAGCCGGATTTAATATAAGAGTTGCTCCCGTATTTATTGTCGTTGCCCCTGTGAAATTGCTTGCGCTTCCTGAAGGAGTCCATGTCCATGATCCAGTTCCTGATACTGTCAATCCCCCTGAACCAGTGGCTATATTGCTATTAAGTGTGCTGTTCGCAGACCCACCGAGTGTTAGTGTACCAGATCCGCCTATGCTCCCCGTATTTGAAATGGTAATTTTGCCTGAATTTGAAGCTATAGTACTTGAACTTCCTAAAGTAATTAATCCGGCGAATGTGCTCGCAGTTGCAGAGCTATTAGTCAAGGCTCCAGCTCCTGAAATACCAGTGCCGTTTAATGTCAGAGGTTCCGTAGCGGCAGAAGTCAATGAAAATCCATTCATATCCAATGCCCCCCCCGAATTTACGACTGTACCTGTTGATGCTGCCCCTAACGGCCCACTGGTAACACTCGCTGAAGACACCCCCAATTTCAAAATACCGGTATTAATAGTTGTAAGTCCAGAAAATGTGTTAGCACCGCTTAATGTCCATGTTCCTGTGCCGTTCTTTTGCACGCCGCCGGAGCCTGATATAGTTCCAGAATAAGATCCTGTACCGAGTCCGTCTAATGTAACAGTATTGCCGGCGGTGGTCATGCCACCACTTACAGTTAAGGTCCCTGAACTTGTTACCGTGATAGTGCTTGCCGACCCCAACGTAATAGCTCCGCTATAACTTGCGTTACCCCCGGTATTTGTAAGAGCGCCAGCAGGTGAAGCGGCAAGGCCTGTTCCATTCAATGTTAGAGGTTCTGCAGGCGCCAGAGTAAAACCATTAAGATCAAGTACAGCTCCGGAACTTACTGTGGTCCCTGCTGCAGTGGCTCCTAATGGCCCCGAGCCACCTCCTGATGCTGACCCAGTTGCTCCCAATTTAATGGTTCCTGCACTTATTGTAGTTAATCCGGAAAATGTATTGTTTCCGCTAAGGGTCCAAGTACCAGTACCATTTTTTACAACTGATCCAGTCCCTGAAATGACTCCTGAATAAGTACCGGTTCCGATTCCATTCAAAGTAACGCTCGTACCTGCTGTGGCTAATGTCCCACTTAAAGTCAGCGTACCAGAAGAAGTTGTTGTTATGGTGCTTGCGGAACCCAAAGTTATAGCACCACTATAACTGGCATTGCCCCCGGTATTTGTGAGGGCACCTGCTGGTGACGCAGTAAGGCCCGCCCCATTTAATGTAAGAGATTCAGCATTTGCGATGGTTATTCCGTTTAGATCAAGAACGGCTCCCGAACTAACGGTAGTTCCCGCTGCTGTAGTTCCCAAGGGTCCGTTTCCACCAGATCCAACAATTCCTAGTCTTAATGTTCCTGCACTGATTGTGGTAAGGCCTACATAAGTATTATTTCCTCCTAAAAACAAAATACCAGTACCACTACTGGTAAGAGTACCTCCGCTAAAAACTCCTCCCGATTGTCCATCATTTGCCCCTCCTCCAGTTGTTAAATTTACAGAGCCATCATTTAAAATAAAATTACCGTTAGCGCCACTACTCCCTTGAGTACCGTTAAATCCAGTCCCAGCGCCCCCAGTGCCCCCTATAGCAGAAAGGTTCTGACTGATTGTGATACCACCAGGGCCATTGATAGTGATGCTACCTGCGTTTCCGCCTGTCCCGCCTGGTGTAAAGTTGTTACTCGAACTCCCTCCTGTACCTCCAGTAGTTGTAATAGAAGCACCGTTTACAAAGACTGTTCCTGTTGTTCCTGCGGTAAGAACTACCGATGTTCCTGGACCTCCTGTCCCGCCTGTACCGCCGTTATTGCCAGTGCCCCCTGTCAAATTTATCGCTGAACTCACTGTGATATTTCCACCCGCATTAATTGTCAGAGTAACTTGAGTTCTACCTGTAGCTTCAGCCGCAGTTAATGCTGTTGAAAATGTAACATTCCCAGCGCTGGATCCTCCCCCAAATGCTGTATTAATTATTACATTCCCGTAATTACCACTCAATATCGATACAGGACCCGACAAAGTCGCTGCGGTTCCTGTTAAAGCGTCAACGATTTCAGTTACACTTAGATTTGCGCTATTTGCATTTGGCGTAAAAGTGTAGGTAAAAGGCGCAGAGGCACCAGTACGCGCCCATGAACCATTAGAGCTTCCAACGGCCGTGGTATTGACAGTAATATTTGCAAACTGTGCGTTAGAGTCAATTACAAAAAATAGACTTGTAATGACAAATGCAATGGCAAGTAACTCTGATCTTTTCGATCCTCTTTTCATAAAACTCTTTTTTTCTGAACGGTAAATTGGTTGGGGTATAAAAGCAAATGATGCGGCATTCTCAGCCACATCATTTTTTTGATCCGGAAAAATATTTTCTGTTCCTCCTATGCCGCTACAACAACCGGGTTGCCATCCCACATTCAACCCCGCTGTTCGATGCTCACGGTAAAGTATAGACGTAAGTATCTTTTTTATTAAAGTAAAAAAGTTTTGCATAAAGACGGTTTTGATTTGTTGAATGTGCGTGGTTACGCTGTTTATATAAAATGAAACAAACCGGGTGATAATGCCGGCTAATATTTTTATTATTTGTACGAAGCGTGTAAAAATTTTCATAAGTAGATTCTTGAATTTTTTAATGTTGCGTTTCCGCAAAAATTATTTGTTGTTCCGCACGTTCGGCATATTACCATTTCATATTCGCGGGGCGTATTAAAAATAACAAACCACATTTTTTGTAAAATGTGATAAACTATATTTTTGAAATTATTTTTTAATGAAGTGAATATATTTACTGATCTCAGAAATTTAATTGAATTGGTTCTTACAATTGCAGAAAGGAATAAAAATGCAAAAACAATTATCAGGGATGATAATCTTTCAATAAAAGAAAACGTTCTTTTAGAGCAATCAGTAATCATAGCAATTGTCATAGAAAGCCGGGATTTAATTTCCGTTAGAGTAAATAAAAGGACTAATGGATGATGTGGGCTGGTTCGTAGGATGTAGATGGTAAGCGAAATATCGCCTGGGCAATTATGATCTTCAACTAAAATTCAATTCGGCGCGTAACTATAATATTTGTTCATCTCAACGATAAATCGGTAACGAACAACATTATAATAACGACACCAGATGAAACCGTAGGTAATTCGAAAGGATTTTTGCTTCTTTTTGCGGAAATTATTTCAGGTAAGAATCAACTTTAAAAAACAATTGTGCGGTTGTACGAGGTTCGAAATCCGATGCCAAAATAATAGTTATTTTTAACAAAGCAAATATTTTTGTTAATTTTTTTGAGTTTCCCTCTTGCAATTGCTCCAGTTATAGATATGATTTTTACTAATGTTGCAACCATTTATCACTGCTATAAGCTGAAAAGCAATGCCGTTAACCGCTTTATCTACAATGCAAATGAAGCATGGCTTCCGACTTTTTGTAAAATAAAAATCTTTCCCGCCAGCGATTGATTTACAATAAAAACATCGTGCTTTTTAAAAATTCTACCGTTCGCCAAATATATATCACTTTGACATCTGAAAAAGTCCGAAAAAATCCGAATAGTCTTCAATCAGGATCTCCCGCTGTTTAATTATTCTAATAATAACGTTTATGCATATTCGAAAATTTGATTACGGAAGAGCTATTAATAATAATTAGCAACTCAGAAAATATTTCTTAGCTACAAAAATCCTTCTATTCCTTGAAATAAATTCTACAAAATCTTACATTTGCCTTCTAACAATTATTCATTTATCGTTATCTGGATATTCACTCTTAACTATAATATTGCGAGTTTTCATTATCGCAAAGACCTGATTAATCCACCCGCTTTCTTAAAAATAAAACTATAGTTATGAAAAAAATCCCATTGACTTTTCTGTCCTTTTTATTTTTAATTTCTTGCTTACACGCACAAAATATATTTGTGGGTGCTAAAGCAGGTTTAAGTATTCCTAACTTAAGCGCAGGTGGATCAAATAATAATCCATTAAATACGGGCTACAGTTCGAGGTTTGGACCTGATGCAGGCATTTTTCTTGAATATAAAGTGTCCGATTTATTTTCCATACAACCGGAATTATCATATTCTTCCCAAGGTGGTAAAAAAGACGGCATGCAGGCATTCCCTACTCCCACAGAATTCGTGCAGATGTTTCCGCAGGGTCAGGCACCGCAATATTTATATGCCAATTACAAGAGCACGGCAAAGATCAACTACCTGATGTTACCGGTGCTCGCTAAATTCGGGTGGAATTTTGGCAACAAGTCTGCTTTCCGGTTTTATATTGATGCCGGTCCTTTTGCCGCGTTGTTACTTTCTGCAAAACAGGTAACCAGTGGTTCGAGTAATATTTATGCCGATGCCGGTGGCACTCAGCAGCTCACATCACAGCCACAATCTTTCGATACCACCCAGGATATCAAAAGCGACCTCCACAGTTTTAATGCGGGAATTGACGGAAATATCGGCTTGATATTTCGTTGCAAGAAGAACTATTTCTTTATTGAAGCAGGGGGCAATTACGGATTTGTAAATATTCAGAAAGGCACTGCCAACGGGAAAAATAATACCGGGGCAGCAACCCTCCTTTTAGGATATGCATTGGCGTTAGGGAAATAAAAAACTTCAGTCTTGCGGACTGAAGTTCAAATTAATAAAACCACTCTATTGCTATTCAAAAAATCCTTGCCATTATAGCCAGATGATTTTGTGATCTGGTATCCGGCTATTAATAATTATTTATTGCGCAATCCAAATTTTAGTACTTATTAAATCTGTACCGCCTGTTTCAGCTTGCCAATTCGCAGCATTATATTGCTTCTCACTTGACGGGTAGATGTAACGTTGATAACTTCCATAAGTATTGGTATAGAAAGTAGCGTTGGTACTGTCCATCGGCGTTTTTCCGCCGGTTCTTCTCATCAAGGTCCATGCTTCCCATGGTTGACGGAACATATCGATCCATTCCTGTGCATATATCTGTTGCAAACCATGACCGCCAAGATCACTTGCATCAAAGGCAACCACAGGGTTTGCGAGAAATGCTGCCATGGTGGGTGCATCGGGCAATCCAGCTGGTTTATTAACGACCCAGATATCAGACTTGATCGCCTGGCTGACCCAGAAATTTACAGAGGCAGTGACTCCAGCATTATATTCAGTTTGTGCAGTAGCACCATTTACAGAAACGCCAAGTCCAAGAGCATTAATTTCAGCTTTCAAAAAATGAACCTCTGCCGCAGTCATAAATAGTTCCGGAATACTTCCTGTGCTACCAGTAGCTGCTCCATCACGACTCCAATAGTAATTGAAATCTGCATAAAGATTGACTGTGCCGTTGTTCCCGTTCTTATTTGCCCAGTCAGCATCCCTGTTGCCTTCGTTATAAGGATCCCCTCCTTCCGCAGGAGTGGAATTGGTTGGATTTTGTGGAAACGGATTCCACAGCGTATCGTTATTGGGTTCAAAAAATACAGAGCAACGAGGATCAAAAATACCACTGCCATCCTGCGCGTTAGTGCTGCTCATCCATTGCCACATGGTCGTGCCCAGGCGCAGGCGGCATTCTGTTCCAAAAGAATAGGCTCTCGCCTGCAGGTCCATGTTGGGAACGTTAGTGCCGGGATATAAACCCACATTGGTATTATCTGCATCAAGAAGCGGTTTACTTAATGCATCTGTTATCTGAGCAGTTGCGTCTGAGGGATCTTTGCCATACATAGTAACGGCTATGCGTAACCGAAGGGAGTTTGCAAACTCTATCCACTGCGAAATATTATTGACTAGAACCAATTCACTTGTTCCCAAAGAAAATTGTTTTGGGTCTGTAGTATTAAAATTATCTACTGCCCATTTAAGGTCGGCAAGACATGAAAGATAAATGTTCTGTTGCTTATCGTAGGGAACTTTAAGCACACTTGTATTGGATGGACTGTAATCAATGCCTTTGCCCGCAAGCGAGTAAGGCATATCGCCGTAAAAGTTAGAAAGCTTGATCGCCTGGTATGCTCTCAACACTTTCATCATTGCTTTGACATTTGTATAGATCGTGGTATCAGGTTCTGCAGCGATCACGGTCATCATTGCATTATAATTGGAAAGATTATGATAGAAATTATTCCAATCATTGTTTCCATCCCCGCCATAAGGATAATCAGGTCTTGTATACACGACGCCTTGTTGCGTAATCGGATATGTCCAGCTATTGTAAGTTACCTGGTCGCCGCCTTCAGCTAGATTTGAAACAAATGCCACATACAATTGCGGAACGGTAGCGATGGGCGAACCATTCCATGGCGTATTAATTTTCTCGAAATTTTTTGTGCAAGAAATAAACAGGGTAGCCATTATTAACGCTACTCCGATTATTGATAAATGCTTTCTTTTATAATAAATCATAAAAATATTTGTTGGGTGTTGAATGTATTTATTTTAAAAACCAGCTTTTAAAGAAAAACCAAATGAGCGTACACCAGGCAATTCTCCAAATTGAATGCCCTGAACATTGGTAGTGCCGCTGAGCCCTTCAGGATTAAGTCTGTCGGGTAATTTGGTAAATAAATAAAACAGATCGCGCCCAATTAATGAAACGGATAAGCTTTGGAAAATTTTTGTCTTGTTTATGAATGTTGCTGGTAAGCGGTAAGTCAAACTAAGTTCGCGCAACTTACCCCAGCTGTTGGTGAATATGCTATTGCTTCTGACAATGGGCAGGTTATCCCATGACTGATAATTGCCAGCATATTTCCACCATGAATTGACTACTGCTGTATTTTTTGATACATGCCCGCTACCATCTACAGTTACTCCCGGTAATATCACGCCAACATTAGCAGTGGTCCCATCAGGAAATGTATAAGGCAGTCCGTGACCATCTCTTTCATATACTGTTTCAGGAGCCTCACCTTGTCCCATGATCGTGGCATAATCACCAGACCATATTTGTCCGCCAATACTAAAGTCTGTCATGATGTACAAACTCCAGTTCTTATAAGAGAATGTATTGCTGATACCCCCTGTGAGTTTTGGGGTCGCATTTCCAATTTTGACAAACCCGGAGGTGTCGGTCGCGTATTGGGCACCAACTACGGCACCATTGCCGGTATTAACGGTACCATCAGCATAAATTAAATTAACTACTTTTTGTCCGTTTATATATTTATAATCATAACCGTAAATAGTTCCATAATCATCCCCTACCCTTGCATTCATATTTACGCCATCGCCGCCGTTCGATCCATCTCCGCCAAACCAGCTGCCCAATGGTAACTGATCGATGCCGGGAGCAATTGATACCACCTTATTATTATTATGAGCGCCATTGACAGAAATATCCCAGGAGAAATTCTTCGTTTTGTAAATATTTGCATTAATAATAAACTCGATGCCTCTGTTTCTTAATGCCCCCGTATTAATGGTTAACTGATCAGCGCCTGAAGATGTTGCCACGCTCACCGGTAATATTTGATTATAAGAATAAATATTGTAGTAAGTAAAATTGAAATTTATTCTGTTATTCAGGAACCCGAGATCGGTTCCAATTTCAAATGATCGTGCCTGCTGAGGGCGAATAGATAACGATGGTAAAGTTGTTGGCACAGATAATCCAGTGGTAAAACCATTTGTGCCTACCGGGCTGTAATTAAATATCGTTGAATAAGGCACATAACCATTTGCACTCGCAGCTTCTGCCAATCGCAACTTTCCATAACTGAGCCAGTTTTTAACAGCGTCTAATTTGAATGCATCCGTAAATACAAAACTTAAACTTGCCGATGGATAAAAGAATGACCATTTGCTCGAAGGCAAAGTTGATGACCAGTCATTCCTTCCACTCACTTCAAGGAAAAGATATTTTTTGTACGACATGTTTAATATTCCGTACACAGAATTGATCTCACTCTCAGATCTGTTTTCAACTGGCCTTGGATAATTATTGGCAGAACCCGAATAATTAGACAAGTTATAAGTGAAAGGATAATTGAAAGGACCAGGGTTGCTCGCAGACAGGTCATACAGTTTGTAATGATAATAACTTGCACCGACACTAAAGCTGGCATCAAAATCTTTGAACAGATCTTCTTTGTGTGCAGTTATCATTCCATCAATATTCTGCGTTGAAACAGACGAGAGATCATTGGAATACGATCCCTGTAGACCCGTTGGATCTGTAGGTTTATCTTTTGTTTCAAACTGATTTGTATAATAATCCTCTCCCACATGGCCAGTTGCATTGAGCCAAGGTAAAATATCTGCCGTTAATTTGATTGAACCGAGTAATTGATTTTGCGTGAATACAGTATTGTTATTAAACAGATCCCACCAATAATTCCCTATTGCTGAACTTGGATAAGGACTATTATTGGTAACCAGTGTATTTTTTGAACCATCAGGATTTACGGCTAATCCTCTTTCCAGAGGTTTGTAATCTGCAGGTAAATGATAAGTAGTGATATATCCCACGCCGCTTGCCAATGTGCCGCTGCCCCCATGCTCGCCGTAAAGATCTGGTGCGTTCAACCTGTCTATATTGGTATAACTTACCGTTACTTCCGCTTTTACTTTTTTACTTACGTTGATGGATGAACCAATATTAAAAACGTTTTGCGTGAAATTGCTGTTGTAAGTAATGGCATTGTTTGTTGTTCTTGTATAGGATGCTCGAAGCGTTCCGATATCTCCGCCTCCGGAAAAAGAAACATTGTTTGAAATTGTATTTCCTGTTTTATAAAAGCTCTTAAAAATATTTGGATTTGCTGTGTAAGGACGGGTCGTTCCATCCCACCAAACCAAAGGCTGACCTTCCATTTTCGGACCCCATGATGCGCCATCACCTGGAAATCCAATATAATTATAAAACGGTCCTATATTACCACCACCAGGTGTAGGGATATTCTGGTATGTTCCGTACTGATCGTTCTCGGTAAATTGTCTGTTGTTACCGCTACCATCCTGGACAAAAGGAGGATTTGCAGAATATAAGGTGGTGGTCATTCCACTTCCGTATTCATGCTGCAGTTTCATGAATCTGTAAGGGTCGTTCCAGCGCTGTGAAAGATTATAATTCAAACCTAACCCCTTTTGCTTGGTTCCTTTTTTTGTCGTGATCAAAATAACCCCATTGGCGCCTCTTGCTCCATATAAGGCTGCAGCCGTTGGCCCTTTTAAAATATTAAAGCTTTCAACATCATCAGCATTAACGGTATTTAAGAAAGAACCGTAATCAATCGTTCCGCCTGTGTTTGCTGCGTCCCTGCTACCATTTTGATTAAGTAAGAAATTAGTAGAAAGATTTTGTCCGCCGGGCATTATTTGTTCATTATCCACCATTACACCATCTACAACGATCAACGGTTGATTATTTCCTAACAAGCTATTATTTCCACGAATGACGATGCGGCTGGAACTTCCTTCCACACCATTGGGAATGGTAATATTCAATCCGGCAGCCTTGCCCATCAAACCTTGTGCAATATTTGGCGGATCTGCTTTAATAACATCATTACCCGTAACCTTCTGATCGGAATAACCCAAAGACCTTGCTTCTCTTTTTATCCCTAATGATGTAATAACCACTTCACCCAGGGTATTATCAGATTTCACCAGAGTGATATTCAAAGCTGATGTGCCACTGACTTTAACTCTTGAAGTTGTATAACCCACCGAAGAAAAGATCAGCACATCCCCATCATTGGCCTGTATTTCAAAATAACCTTTTTCATCAGTTGAAGTGCCTTTGCTGGTTCCTGCAACGGAAACACTTACGCCCTGCAGCGGAGTTCCATCTGCAGCCGTAACAATTCCTTTTACCGGCGCAGCATTCTCAATATCAACCGTGAGTGATTTTTTTTCGGATATAACAATAAGTTTGTTATCGACGATCTTATAATGAAGAGATAGTCCATCAAAAAGTTTATCCAATGCTTCGGTTACTTCAACATCGGTAACGTTGATGTCAACTTTTTTATTTACTTCAACCACCTGGTTGCTGTACACAAAACGATAATTTGTCTTCTCCTCTACGGCACCAAATATTTGAACCAATGGTGTGTTTTTGTAATGTAGAGTTAGTTTTTGTGTAAATCCGTTTGCCGAAAGTTGCAAACTAAATAGAAGTAGAGCGGCAGACAATCTCATAATTAATCCAATTTTTCTGATATTCCAGCATAGAATACCAGTTTTTGGCAATGCAGTTTTGTTCATAGCTTTGCTAAGTTTTGGTTATATAAATTTGACGATGACACTCCTCTGCGAAAGGAGTAGTTTTTCAAAGGAAAAAACCATTCAACAAGCGGAGAGTGTTACCCCATTCTCCGTTTTTTATTTTGATGATTTTATTTATTTGTCATTTTGAAATGATCACTTTCCTGTCTTCCATTTTATAGCTAAAATGTTTGGACAAGCTGATGGTCATCAAAATTTTATCGAGGCTCATTTCTTCAAACGGTCCCGTGTATGAATATTCTTTTACTGCCGGGTCACGAAATTCAAATTCAACATCAAATCGTCTTTCCAGTGTTTGTGAAATGGTCTCCAGCGATTCATTTACAAAAGAAAGTTTGTCCTGCATCCACAATGTTTCTATAACCGCGCTGTCTTTTCTTGTATTGATATTATCTATCTGCACTTTCGGAACATTTACAGCAACATCATTATGCAAATCTTTTTTTTGCGACTGGTCTTTCCACACCAATAATTTTTCATTCGGGTTTAAAATCACTGTTTCCATTGGCCGCTCCGTGAAAGTAACTTCAATTTTCCCGCGTATCAGTGACGTTTCAATTGTTTTATCCTGCGGATAACTTTTTACGTTGAAAGCAGTGCCAAGCACCCGGATATTTATTTTTTCTGCGTGAATGATAAATGGATGAAGGCTGTCTTTCACTACATCAAAATATGCTTCGCCGGTAAGCCAGACTTCACGAACGGATCCGGAAAAATTATCCGAGCAAATCAACTTGCTGTCTGCATTTAGCCAAACCTGTGTTCCGTCCGTCAATTTTAATTTGGTTTTATTGCCTTTGCGTGTAACAATTTCATGGGTAGGTTGATTGGAAAGACTTTTATTTTCAATATGCTTGTAGAAATACAGTCCCCCTAATAATACACAAACGCTGGCAGCAATACCAATTGAAAAATAGATCCGGCGTTTTTTATGAGATGTGATCATTGCCACATCTTCATTAATAATGTTGTTTTGATTCTCAGCTACAGTTCCATTCATTTGGATTTTTAAAGCATGTGCTGCATAAGCAGCTTCTGCCTTGTCAACAGCCTTTTGCGTGTTATCTGCCATTTCATGCGTTATCCTGAAATATAAAAGTTCCCAATCGGGATTCTGTTTCATTATCCTCTGTAGCTCATCCATTTCCTGAATAGTCACTTCCCCGGCTAACTTGCGGCTTACCAATCTAAAAAATAATTCTTCGGTCATGTGCAGAGAAAAACTTCATTAATTATTAAAAGAATTACCAAATCCTCAACCTGAAATATTAATGACAGATAAAACAAAACTTTCCACCGGTCAGGATTTAAAAAAAGTGAAATATTTTTTTAAAGGCTAATTTTTATCGTAACGGAGGTATACGCGTAGCGCTGTGGAAAGCTTTTTGATTGCCGAAGTCATATGTCCTTCAACTGTATTAACAGAGATATTCATGATCTCGGCAACTTCTTTGTAATTGAATCCATCTTCCCGGATCAATTTATAGACCAACTGGCATTTTGCAGGCAATGCATTAATAGCGAGTGCGGATTTACGCTGGAATTCAGTGATCAACAATGATTCTTCGGGATCGGGCTGATGAAGAAAATCCAAATTGATGGAATCAATATCTACTGTTTGCACCTTGTAATACTTTGCCAGATAGTTAAGCGAAGCATTTTTGATACTGGTATACAAGTACAACCTGAGGTTTTCGATATTCTTGAAAGCAGTCCCCAATTCCCATAATCTTAAAAAGACATCTGAATAGATCTCCTCAGCAGCTTCTTCTGATTTTACAATGGACACCCCAAAACGGATGAGCGGGTGGTGAAAATGAAGAAATAATTCTTTATACGATTTTTCATCGCGCAGTGCAGCAACATTGTGCTGCAGCTGCACAATGTCAATATATTTTTCACTTCCCATTCCCATAAGCAAAAACGATTTGTGAATATGGATCGTTGATCTTCTCTTTGCTAAAATAAGATAGTTTTATTTACCAGCATTTTTTTCTATCACAAAATGATATTTACCGGATCCAACTTCTGTCGTAATATATTCCCCCTGTTCACTCTTTATCAAATTGATTTTTTGTGTATCGATTTGCCAATCATTTTCTTTTATCAATTGAATAGAGTTTACCGGAAAACAAATTGTGGCTTTTGTGTTGCAAGGAATTTCTACATCAAAAATTATTTTATCGCCGTCCCGTTTCCAGCTGCTGCCTACATTACCATAATATGTGCTAAGGTCCGCTTTTGCATAACCAAGATCTCCGCCAACGTGCGGCATAATTTTGATATGCTTGTAACCAGGCCCATCAGTGTATGTATCGATGCCGGCGACAACTCGGTACATCCAGTCCCCGATTGCACCATAAGAATAATGATTGAAAGAATTCATGCCCGGAGTTTGGAAACTGCTGTCGGGTTTTATGCCATCCCATCTTTCCCAAATCGTTGTTGCGCCCATTTTGACCGGGTACAACCACGATGGATAAGTTGGTTGTAATAATAATTTATACGCAACATCTGTATAACCAAACCTGCTCAATACATGACATAGATAGGGGGTTCCCAAAAAACCGGTGGTGAGATGATTGTCGTAATCTTTTACATTGTCCGCTAATCTTTTCGCAGCCTGTTCACGCAAAGATTCCGGAAGCATATCAAAATTCAATGCGAGCACATAAGCAGTTTGAGTTCCAGAGACAAGTCGTCCATTCGGCGTCATATATTCTTTTAAGAATGCGTCTTTTATTTTTTGAAGAAGCGAAGTGTAACTGGAGATATCTTCCTGCCTATTTAACACTTTTGCGGCATTGATGAGCAGTTGTGTTGAGTGAGCATAAAAACATTGCGCGATCAAATATTTGTCAGTAACTGCAGAACGTCCATCATTATCATCCTCTGGTCTGTAAAAAAGCCAGTCGCCAAAATGGAATCCTGTATTCCATAGATCATTTTTGCTTTTGCTTGTCATATAATCAACCCAGTGTTTCATGCTGCTATATTGATTCTCTAATATCCTTTCGTCGCCGTAAGCCAAATACATATTCCATGGGATGATCGTGGAGACATCTGCCCAGCCCGTAGATCCGCCGGCTCCGCGGCCAAGCACATTGGGAATAACAAAAGGAACACTCCCATTTTCTTCCTGATCAGCAGCAACGTCTTTTAACCATTTTGCGAAAAAATTATTGACGTTCATGTTGAATGATGCTGTACGAGAAAAGACCTGTGCGTCCCCAGTCCATCCCAAACGTTCATCCCGCTGCGGGCAATCAGTTGGTACATCCAAAAAATTTCCTTTTTGCCCCCACTGAATATTATGCTGCAATTGATTGATCAGAGGATCTGAGCAGGAAAAATTTCCTGTCGGTTGCATGTCTGAGTACAAAGCAACGGCCGTAAAATTTTCTGCGTTCAATTTTGCCATGCCTTCCACTTTGATATACCGAAACCCCTGGAAAGTAAAATGAGGTTCAAATATTTCTTCTCCGTTGCCTTTTAAAATATATTCATCCTGCTCTTTTGCCGCCCGTAAATTTTCAGTATAAAAATTCCCCTCTTTATCCAACACTTCTGCATGAGAAATTATTATTTTATCGCCCGCGTTACCATTTACTTTTAATTGAACAAAGCCAACCAGATTTTGTCCGAAATCAATTACCTGGTCTCCTTTCGGCGTTGTGAATATTCTTATGGGCTTGAAAGTTTCATGGGCTTTTATCATTTCGTTTTGTGTGGCAACCAGAATGGATTTGTCGAAATCTTTCACCAAAGCATTATGCCAATCTGCATCATTATAATTTGCATTGCACCAGCCTGTTTTTTCTTTGCGTGCATCGTTTGTCTCCCCGTTATAAATCTCTGAATACAAAATATTTCCAGTTGATGATTTCCAAGACTCATCTGATGAAATTATTTCAGAAGTTCCATCGGTGTAGCTTATTTCTAACTGAAATAATAATGCAAGATTTTTTCCCCATACATCTTTATTACCACCCCAGGCTAAATAGCCGCGATACCAGCCGTTGCCAAGCATTACGCCCACTGCATTTGCGCCGTTTTGCAATAATGAGGTTACATCATAGGTTTGATATTGCAGGCGTTTGTTGTAAGATGTCCAGCCTGGTGTCAAATGCGCATCGCCGATCTTCTTCCCGTTTATCCATGCTTCATATAATCCATGTGCGGTAACGAATGCCGTCGCTGCTTTTATTGATTTATTCAGATGAAAAGTCTTGCGAAGAAGAGGGCTGATCCTTTCAACAGTGTCCGGCGATGATGCTTCGATCCATTTTGCTCTCCAATCTGATGGTTGCAATAATCCCATTTGCACCGACGCTGTTTCACTCCAAGCTGATGCTTTTCCACTATTATCCCAAACGCGTACCTGCCAATAATATCTTTTTGCAGATTGTAATGCGCTCCCTTTGTAAATTATCTCCACAGATGAATCTGATAGCACTTTTTCGCTGTTCCAGATTAGTTTTTTCCCCTCGAGCACATGGATCTCGTAAGCTGTTTGCATCGTATTTCTTTTATCCGAAATCAACTGCCAGGTAAAGCGAGGCCTTGTGGCGTCAATGCCAACGGGATTTGATAAATTCTCGCACAATAAATGGCCTACCCGTATTTGCGAAAAAACAAAAGTTGAAAGCAACTGCAAACAAACGATCCATGAAATCTTTCTCATTGTATCAGCATTTAATTATAGTGAAGAATGTATTTTATTACCAATAAATTTTTTGAGTTGTATTAAATTTTCAGGGAGTGGCTTTTTATTCCACAACCGGTGAATGACCATTGCCGCGCCAATCGCAGATGCCTGCGGAACTGCGGCTGCATAAACTTCTTTTTCATTAAAAATGCTTGCTAACAAACTCATATAAATAGTATTTTGACTGAAACCTCCATCAATGAAAATCCTACTTACCAGTTTCTTGCCCATTATCAATTGCGTTGAAGCAAATTGTTTTTTTACCAGCCAGTTCATGAAACAATGATACGCTTCTTGATAATTTTTGTAACGTCCCAAATTATCACCATCAAACTCGTCTTCAACATCGATAAGGTTTTCATCAAAACTCAAGGCAGCATAATGGTCCAAAGGTTTTTTAAAAAATACCGATAATCTTTTTATCTGTTGTTCATGTTCATGACCCAAAAAAAGTCTTGATGATTTTACCTGTTTTCCTTCATGAGTCAAATAACACAAACAATCCTGCTGCAATTCGTCTACGGTGAGTGGATCTTCGTTAAAAGGGTTTAAACTGATGCACCATGTACCTGTTGATATCAATATGAATGGTTCATGAAAATAAGCTAAATAAGGAAGCAGCGCAGCGGAGCTATCATGCAATCCAATTCCCACAACAACTTTTTTTTCATTAATAAAAATTTCATTAGCAGAATCAGATGAGGCAATCGGTGCGAGAATACCTTCTATTTTTTCTTTTCCAACCCATTGGTGATAATCATTCTTCTTAAAATCCCACAAATTGGTATGGCAACCAATGCTGGTGATATCTGAGAAAGTTTTTTTTGTAACGAGGTAACTGAGAAATTGCGGGAGATGCAATGCGTGTTTTATCTGACGAAAAATTTCAGGCTTTTCATATTTGATACGATACAATTGCATTCCTGAATTTAGACTTCCCAATACCGGCGAGGCAGTTTGTAAGGAAAATTTTTCTTCACCACCGTAATCGGCGTAAAATTTCTGCTGTAAGGATGCAGGATAATTTTTTAGGTAATTGTACAATGGCGTTAAGGGCTTCCCATCTTGGTCTATATAAACAAAACTTGCCCCGTATGCTGAAAAATTGATTGCTTGAATGTCAAAATCTTTTTTTGAAAATATTTCATCAAGAGATTTTGTAATAAAATCAGTGAGTTTTTGCAGGTCTTCGCAGCCCTCTCCATCCTCATCTTTTATTTCTGCGAAACATTCATTGCTTTCAAAAACAATTTTATAATCTTCATCAAAAAGAAAAAGTTTTTTATTTGTTTTCCCAATATCAAATATGGCAATAACAGTGATCATTATCGAATATTTTCATAATCCCGTTGCAACATTTTTAAACCCTCTTTGTTTTATCAGATTTTTTCTCACTTTCTCTTTTCTAAAAACGTTTATCGGATCCAGTGCGCCGCCATTTTTCAAACGGGCTTCTGCAACCAACGCGCGAACATCTGTTCGGAAACTACTTTGTAAAATCTCCTGAGCCAAAACCACATCATTATTATTTTGCGCTTCAGTTAGTTTTCTTCTGTCAACCAACAATGCCTGCGCATAAGCGATCATAATCGCTTCAATAGATTGCAGAAGATCTTCCAGGGGATCTTTCACATTATGACTTGCATCGATCATCCACGCCAGTTCCTTTGCATGATCCATTTTTTTTGCATCCATACCCTCAACCAGTTCATTAAAAATCAAAAAAAGCTGATAAGGTTTGATACTTCCGACTGTGAGGTCATCATCGCCATATTTGCTGTCGTTGAAATGGAAGCCTCCCAATTTTCCTTCCATCAATAATAAGGAAACGATCTGCTCGATATTTGCATTTGGCAAATGATGCCCGAGATCAACTAATGTGTAAGCTTTTTCGCCGAGCTTATTGGCATACAATAATGACTGCCCCCAATCTCCGACCGTTGTGGAATAAAAATTAGGTTCGAATGCTTTATACTCTACAAATAATTTCCAATCCTTTGGTAAAGCTGCATAAACTTCACGCAAACTTTCCAACGTGTTTTGAAACGCATTGCGGAAATTCAATTGCCCCGGAAAACACGATCCATCGGAAAGCCATACGGTAAGGGACTTTGAGCCGAGTTCAATTCCATATTTTATCACGTCTTTATTGTGCTCAACAGCTTGTTTGCGAACCGCTTTATTCACGTGTTGCATTGAACCGAACTTATAACTTAATTTTTGATTTGGCTGATCCTGAAAAGTGTTGGAATTCATCGCGTCAAACTTTAGGTCAAGTTCTGCGGTAAGTTTTTTTATGTGTTTTGTGTTTTCAGGGATATCCCAGGGTATATGTAGAGAAATTGCTCCGCTATTTTTGCTTAATGCATGAAGCAACCCCAGGTCTTGGATTTTTTCTTCGAGATTCCGCGGTTCACCACCAATACTAAAACGACCAAATCTTGTCCCCCCGGAACCAAGCGCCCAGCTCGGAATGGCAATTTGAAACCTTCTTAATTTTTGTAAAACAGCTTCCACATTATCAATTTCACCGGAGAGAAATTTAAATCTTTGCTGATGTTGTTTTGACAATGCTGAATTGTATTGTGCAATCTTATTTTTTTCAATATGCATGACAATCGTTAATAATTTTTTTATTGTTGATAAAGAATTAAACGTTCTAGCGAGCCCTTCCTTCGCAGGTAGAAGGGGAGACAAGAATGTTCAATAGTTATGCAGTGGCAGGGTACATATAAATTCATTCCAAATAAAAAACTTCTTTTAATGAAATGCTAACTGGTGAAGCGTCCTCATTTGTCTGCATAATGTCTTTCATATAATGCCACCACTTTTTCATTACTGGTTCATTGGGCAATTTTGTTAATTTATCAGCGTCATCAATGGTAAAATACCCAAATAAAATATTTGTTTCTTCGTCAAGAAAGATAGAATAATCTTTCATTCCGGTATTCTTTAATAATATTCTTAATTCCGGCCACAAAGCATCATGGCGTTTTCTATATTCTTCCTCACACCCTTTGTTCAATTTCATTTTAAAAGCAACCCGCATGTAATTTATTTTTTCAGATAGCCTAATTGATTCAACCAATCCCCAAACCGATCGATCCATGTATCCGAATTAAGATGTTGTACGCGCATTCCAAAGCCATGACCTCCTTTTGCATAGACGTGTAACTCTACCGATTTATTCGCTGCCTCCCATTTATTGTATAATGTTAAACTGCCAGGAACAAGATGCAATTGGTCATCGCTCGCCACAGTCAGGAACATGGGCGGCGCATCTTTTGGCACGTCTGTATTTTGATCGGGAGGAACATAGGCATAAATGGGGGCGACGAAATCAGGGCGATTGGTCGAATCATAGTTGAAAGCAGAAGATTCTGTAACAGTGCCGCCTGCAGAAAACCCGACAATACCGATCCTGTTCGTCGCAATTCCATACTCCGCTGCATGAGAACGAACATAAGCTAATGCATTGCGTGCGTCAGAAACTGCGAGCGGAATCAATACCTTATTTTCTTCATTAAATTTTTTTTGTTCACTTATCCCTGCAAACATTTCTTTAACAGGATCATCCGATGCAACATGAACAACCCTGTATCGCAAAACAAAACAAGTGACTCCTTTTTTAATGAGCCATTTCGCAACATCATTTCCTTCGCTGTTGATTGATAAAAAGCGGAAACCGCCGCCCGGGCAAATGATCAGTGCAGTTCCATTTGCAGGAACTGAATCCGGACGAAAAACGGTTAAGGACGGATGCACTACATTATAAACAACTTCCGTATTTATCGTTGTAGAAAAATATTCTTTCTCCTGCCAGGTCCAGCCTTCAGAACCGGGTGCGGTGCCATTATACAATTGAATTAATTTTTGAGCATTTGGAAAATACGAGGCAAAAATAAACAGCGTCGTAATGATTAATTTTGATCTCATTTTAAAGTGTATTAATGGTTTTAGTTTACCTGCACAATAGCTACAGCAAAGGGTTTAAGCGTCAAGGCCGGGTCTGATAATTGCAAATCTGCGGGCGGGTTTTCATTGGTAACAACGTCAACAAAGTCAACTTTGCTTCTTTTTGCTGCTGCAGGCAGATTAACCTGGATCTCTTTGTTTCTCATATTGATCAATAAAAGTCTTTTCCCTTTTGCGGTGAGAAATGCCTGGCAATACACATCCTCGCCGCTAAATGAGGTCGCCACCAATTTATCTCCTTTCCCAAAATTATCTTTTATTAATTTCAGCACCCAGTAACGGGCATTCGGATTGGCATTCCGCCAATCCATCATACTTACATCCGGAAATTGTGTGGGATAACCGACGAGTTGAGATTCTCCTGAAACATCGATCCCGATTTTTGTCATCTCAACAAACATAAATGCATACATCGCGCCGGATAAATTCCAGTAATAAGGTTCAACATTTTCCCCATCAGCTGAACCGATTATCGTTCCGATTTCATTAATCGTGGTGATGGTTTTGGGAGAAAGTCTTTTCCTGATATTTTCGATATATCTTACTTTATCAAGAAATGAACTTGCTTTTTCAAAAAACGTGTATTGAAATTCATCCAATTTTTGTGCTGAGAATGACGGGGTCGAATAATGATGATAAGAAATCCCATCTAACGGAATTCCGGGGCGATGATTTTTTTTGTTGAGAAAAAATTCAAACCATTCCGGGTTGCCCTCGAAAGCCAGAGAAATGCCAATGAATTTCGTTGTTGGAGAAATTTTCATCAGTTCACCCACAATCGCATCATAGATTTTTGTGTACAGTTGCGGAGAAATATTGTGTTCCAGGTCTGGTTCGTTCAGCACTTCCCAATATGGAATTTTATAGTAATGACCGGATTGATGAAACTTTCCCAACTCATCAGTAAAACCGCCAAGAGTGTACCAACTCATCATGCGCGCATAATAATCTGCTAATTGTTTGCAAGTGGAGTCGCGCAATGCTGTTCCCTGATTGTAATCCCAAAAAACCTGGTATGCATTTTCCGGATATTTTACATCGCTTTGTGTTTTCCACATCCATACAGGTGTCGTACTAAAATTAATGACTACGGAATGTCCTGCTGTTGCCTGCATAAAATAATCCATGGTACTATCGAGATAAGTAAAATCCCAGAACGTTTCTGTTTTTGTCGGAGGCTTTAATTCCACGACTGCCATTTTTGTGTACGGGAACCAGGGAACATACCGAACATAATCAGCGCCAAGATTTTTTAAAGCCTGAAAACTGGCATCATGAATCGGAGAATTTTTGCGCAGCATCGGGTTTTCTACAACTTGTAATGTCGGAGTAGTTTTAGAAACGTGTTCGACCTTATTCCAATCAATAGAAACAAGATTTTGCTGTGCGCAGATCTTTACTGAAAAAAATATGAATATAACGGTTACGAATACCCGATTTATTTTATCCATCATAACCTGATTTTGGATTTACTTATTTTTGAAGCGAATTTCAGACATCCTATCTGGCTTTTCATCCGCCGCGCTCCTGCACGGCAACAATTTATTCATCTGCTCATTTATCCTATACACTTTCGTCAACAATCATTCAACTTGCGTTTATCTCACAAATGCCATTGCGACTCCACCATCAACATTCAAAACATTGCCGGTTGATTTATTCATCAATCCGCCAACAAAAACAAAACAGGCATTGGCAATATCTTCCGGCAAGATGATCTCGTTTAGTAATGTTCGCTTAGCATAATAGTCCGGGAGTTCTGAAATAGTTATTCCATAAGCTTTTGCACGACCTTCTGCCCATGCTCCTTCCCAGATCTTGCTATCCGCAATAACCGCATCCGGATTTACAACATTCACTCTTATTCTATCTTTTCCAAGTTCTGCGGCGTTTAATCTGCTTAAATGCAGTTGTGCTGCTTTTGCAGACCCATAAGCCGCGTTATTCGGACCACTGACCAATGCATTTTTACTAACAATATTGATTACATCGCCTCCAAAATTTTGCTTGCGTATGATCTCAACGCCCTGCTGTGTCACCAGGAATTGCCCTTTCACCAAAATATCGTAGAGCATATCCCAATCTTTTTCCGTGTGCTCTTCTAAAGGTTTTGAGATTGAAATTCCTGCGCAGTTGACCACGATATCGACACCGCCAAAGGATAAACAGGCAGTATCAAAAGCTTTTTTAATCGTTTTTATATCAGTAACATCAACCAGCGCCGTTGCGAAAACATCTGTACCATATTTTTTACTGAATTCTTCTTTTGCCTTTTCCAATCGTTGCGTATCATTATCATTAATGATTATACAAGCGCCTTCGTCAGCAAACTTTTTTGCAATCGCTTTTCCAATTCCTCCTGCGCTCCCGGTAAGGAGTGCAACTCTCCCGCTCAATGGTCTTGGCTTGGGCATCCTTTGCAATTTTGCTTCTTCCAGCAACCAGTATTCGATGTTAAATGCTTCCTGTCGCGGTAAGGAAGTGTATTCGGAGATGGCTTCGGCGCCTTTCATTACATTGATCGCATTAATGTAAAATTCCGCGGCAACTCTTGCGGTCTGCTTATCTTTTGCAAAGGTGAACATGCCAATACCCGGATATAAAATCACCACAGGGTTTGCATCGCGCATGGCAGGACTGTTTGCCTGTTTGCAACTGTTATAATAATTGGCATACATTTCCCGGTATGCTTCAAACTGCGGTCGCAATGCTTCATTTATTGAAGCAAGATCAGTCAAATCTTCATCGGTTGCAAGTTTTAATACAAGCGGGGATATTTTTGTGCGCAAAAAATGATCAGGGCAACTTGTTCCCATCGGCGCGAGTCGCGACAGATCATTTGAGTTGACAAATTCAAGAACCCGCTCATCATCGGTGAAATTGCCGATCATTCTTATTTGCGATGAACAAAATCCTCTTAGGATAGGCATTAACGTTATCGCCTTTCCAATCCGCTGTTCCTTTGACAAGGATTGCATTTTTTGTCCGCCAAATACCGGTTTTTTCTTGCCATAATTTTCCTGGAGATAGGTTGCACATTTTTCAATCACCTGCAATGTGTTCAGATAACTTTCATAAGCCGTCTCGCCCCAGGTAAATAATCCATGCGAACCCAGCATAATGCCGCGAATGCCGGGATTATCATCCAAACATTTTTTTAGTTTCAATCCCAAGTCAAATCCCGGTCGTTGCCAATCAACCCAGCCGATAGTCCCCGAAAATAATTCCTGGGTAATTTTTTTTCCATCCTTTGCTGCAGCGATGGCGATAGCGGCATCCGGATGCAAATGATCAATATGTTTGTAAGGCAGAAACCCATGAAGTGGTGTATCTATTGACGGCGCTTTTGAATCAAGATCATAAATGCAATGGTTGAATAAGGCTACCATTTCATCTTCCTGCTCAATACCGCGATAGACATTTTTTAAGTTACGCAAACGCTCGACATATAAAGCGGCAAGTCCGCTTCGCTTCGTCGTTCCCAGATCGCCGCCGCTTCCTTTTACATACATCACTTCTACGTCATTACTGGTGAGCGGATCCTTGGTAATGATTTTGCAGGAAGTATTTCCACCCCCATAATTGGTCAATCGCAGATCAGCCCCTAATAAATTGGAACGATAAACCAATAATGCCACTTCATCACCCTTCATTGACGCAGCTGTTGCCTCATCCCATAAATAAGAAACATGATCGAATTTTTTTGTTGTAATCATTATCAATTATCCGTTTTTCAATTATCAATTATTTCAACGCATTTCCGTACCCAACGATCAGCACTGACAATAAAATCGTTGCTATGCCAATGGTGATTGTCGTTTTTGTTTTTTTACTCACCCCTTTCCATTCTTTCAAAATAATTCCCCACATGTTTGCTGTGAGTATGATGAATGCCATGTGCAATATCCATGAGCTGGCACCATTGCCGAGCTTGCTTTCTCCCATTCCATAAAAGAAGAATTGCAGGAACCACATTGTTCCCGCGAGGGCAGAAAACAAATAATTTTTCGCAAGCGGCGAGCTTTTCTTGGTGTAATCACCGAATGTTTTATTTCGGAAATTCAAGATCATACACCAGATAAAATTTGTTGTCAATCCTCCCCACAACAAAACAATATAAATAACATTGTTCTGATACAATGGATTGAATCCCGCAGCCACAGCAGCTTCTGCCATTGGTTTACCGGCTTCGATACCAAAATTGAAACAAGCGCTCATGATACCCGAAAAGATCGCCACGATCAATCCTTTTGTAAGATTAAATTCTGCGACGGATTTTTTCTTTTCTTCTTCCGGCAATTCTTTTTCCTTCATCATGCCTGCGCGTCCGCAAATGTAAATGCCAAGCAAACAAATGGTCACGCCCGCTAAAACAATCCTTCCCCATGAGGTGGTGAGCAGATCATGTAAGGTTGTTTTACCATTTGCAGGATAGAAATTATAATAGATTGAAGGAACAAGCGCGCCAAATGCAGAACAAAAACCGAGCACCACAGAGTTGCCCAGCGACATGCCAAGGTACCGAACCCCAAGACCATAAGTTAAGCCACCAAAGCCCCAAAGCAGTCCGAATAAAACGGTGTATTGAATGGTAGCAGTGGATGTTTGTTTTATTATTTCCGCAAAACCGGGCACTGTAAGCCAGGCAGCGAGTGGTGGAACGATTAGCCATGAAAATAATCCGCCGATGATCCAATAGTTTTCCCAATGCCAGCCGCGAACTTTTTTATACGGCATGTAAAAACTGCCTGAAGCAAATCCACCAATATAATGAAAAATGACCCCGAGAATTATCTGCATAAGCCTGCAATCGTTTTGATGAAAGTTACATAAACTTAAGAAAGTAAAATTAATGGAGCGCTTTATTTTGAATTTTACAAGGACTGTATCTAACATTCAACAATTTCGCCGAAAAAATTGTTCGTTTTACCTGTGATATTATCAGGTTTACCTAACTGGAATAAATTAATATTTATTTTTTGTAAATTTTTGCGATGAATGTTTTTTTAACGTTCATTAAAATATTATTATTGTCGATTCGTCTGCATTCAACCCAAGTCTTCAAATAATCAGTTATGGAAAATATCATCTCCGTTGAGCACGTTACAAAAAAATATAAGGAAGTAATTGCAGTTAACGATGTAAGCTTCGATGTAAAAAAAGGAGAAATATTTGGTTTTCTTGGCCCGAACGGCGCCGGGAAAAGTACAACCATAAAAATGCTCACCACATTATTATTACCCACCCAGGGAAAACTGACTTTGGCCGGTCATGATGTGATCAAAGAGCAGGATGCGGCAAGGAAAATTTTCGGTATTGTGTTCCAGGATCCAAGCCTGGACGGCGACCTGACTGCCTTTGAAAATTTACAATTACATGCAGTTCTGTACAAACTCGAAAAAAAGAAAGCCGCACAGCGAATGGAAGAATTGTTAAAGCTGGTGGAATTGTGGGACAGAAAAAATTCTCTGGTTAAGACATTTTCCGGTGGTATGAAGCGCAGATTAGAAATTGCCCGCGGGTTATTACATCATCCGCAAATTCTTTTTTTGGATGAGCCAACACTCGGACTCGATGCCCAAACAAGAAACCTTTTGTGGAATTATATTCAAAGACTGAACGAACAGGAAGGGATGACGATATTCTTTACCACGCATTATCTCGGTGAAGCGGAAGCCGTGGCGCACCGCATCGCAATAATCGATCACGGAAAAATAGTTGCTTTCGGAACCGGCGAAGAATTGAAACAACAAACCGGAACAGACAATCTTGAAAAGGCATATCTCGAACTAACGGGCACGGGTGTACGTGATGAGACCCTCAGTGGCGCCGACAGCAGAAGAGATGCGATGAGAAGATTTATTACTAACCGATAATCAAAACGACTTTTTTATGGGAACTATTTATATTCTATGGCTTCGTCAGATGAAAAAATACAGGCGCTCAGGATTACGCATGGTATTGAGTATAATCCAGCCGCTTGTTTATTTTCTCGCACTTGGCTATGGTTTTAATTCTATTTTTCAGCAGGCAGGTCGCGGAAGTTATGTTCAGTTCATTGTTCCCGGCGTGGTCGCGCAAACGATTTTATTTACCTCCATTTTTTGGGGGGCGAATATTCTTTTCGATAAACAATTTGGGTTTCTGAAAGAAACACTGGTAGCGCCGGTTTCGCGGATCCAGGTTATGCTGGGTGGCGCGCTCGGCGGTGCAACGATCGGCGTTATTCAAGGCATTGTATTATTTCTTATCGCGCTTGCATTTGGTTTTCATCCTTACAGCTGGATGGGTGTTTTGGTTTCCGTCGGTTTTATGATCATGCTTTCACTGGCGATGGTGAGTTTCAGTTCGGGCATCGGCGCAGTGGTCAATGACATGCCGAGTTTTATGGCTGCCACAAATTTTTTAGTAGTTCCGCTTTTCTTTTTATCCGGGTCCATGTATCCGCTAGACAATATTCCTACCGTAATGAAAGTGATCGCTTCGATAAACCCATTGTCATATTCGATCGATGCGATGCGCACATCATTGATCAATCAATCGCATTTCGGATTAACAACGGATTTTATTGTTATGTCAATTACCCTCGTTGTGTTATTTGCTTTTTCCGTTTACCGGTTCAAAAGAATTCAAGCCTGATTGATTACTTGATATTAAAATGATTCCCGCGCGTCTACGAACTGACGGCGGGGATCAAAAAGGTTCGGGGCTCACCGCCGTCCAACCGCCATCAATTAGCAAACTCTGACCCGTAATATGTTTGGCTTCATCGGAAACGAGAAATAATGCTGCATGGGCGATATCCATCGTCGTCGCCGGTCTTCCCATTGGGGTAATGCGCGACCAGGTTCTTTCATAATCCTTATCATCAACAGTCCGTTCAGTAAGGGTGGCACCAGGAGCGATCGCATTAATATTAATATGGTGGGGAGAAAGTTCAATCACTAAATTTTTTGCGAGCATCTCAAGTGCGGCTTTTGTCATCCCATAAGCTGCTAAATTTTTATGCGCCTGGTGACCAGTAACTGACGACATTAACAAAATGCTTCCGCCATTTTTTTGCTCTTTCATTTTATTTGCAGCGGCTTGTGTAAGAAAAAAACTGCCCCCTAAATTTACCTGCATCACTTTATAAAAAGAGGTTGGTGGATAAGAAAGAAAATCACCAAATAATGTAATTCCGGCGTTAGCGATAACAATATCGATACTGCTAAATTTTTCAACTGCCAAATCAACGAGCCTATCAATAAATGAAATATCGGAAACGTCGCCGGCAACCGCCATGCAGTTGCCGCTTTCATTTGTTATCTTCCTAGATGCAGCATCGGCAAGATTTTCATCAATGTCATTTAATAAAACATGAGCGCCATTTAATGATAATTGACGACATATCTCAAAACCAATGCCTTGTCCTGCGCCTGTTACGATCGCTGTTTTATTTTTAAAATTCATATGGTGAATGATCAAATGGTGAGTCGTGAATGGTGAGTAAGCATCGGTGGTTAGCTGCCACACTTATCAATTATCATCCTACTTACTTCCTGCCAACTACTACCCGTTCAATGAGAATCCTTCGTTACTTCACTTCCCGATGCTCCTTTTAAGAAATCCAGGTCCGCACCAAGATGAGCTTGCTCAACATGCAGCTGGTACAGATGCACATAACCTCTGTCGACGATCTGGAACCGATTCTTATTTTCTTTTTTTCTTTTTTCCAATTCTTCATCGCTCACTTCAAGATGCAGTTTGCGATCAAGAACATCAAGGGTAATCAGATCCCCGGTTTTTACCATGGCAAAATGGCCACCTTCTGTTGCTTCCGGAGACACATGTAACACAACGGTTCCAAATCCTGTTCCACTCATTCTTCCATCAGAAATGCGGACCATATCTGTGATTCCTTTAGCCAGTAATTTTTTTGGTATTCCCATATTACCCACTTCCGGCATTCCCGGATAGCCTTTCGGACCAACATTTTTCAAAACCAGAATGCTATGCTCATCAACATCTAAATTTTCATCGTCGATCCGATTTTTATAGTCCTCGATATCTTCAAACACCACAGCTTTGCCAGTATGCTGCATCAGTTGGGGGCTGGCAGCTGACGGCTTTATCACGGCGCCGTTCTCACACAAATTGCCTTTTAGCACGGCAAGACCAGATTCGGGTTTGAATGGATCATTTGTGGCTGCAATGACTTCCCGATTATAACAGGCTGCATTCTCTACATTTTGTAAAATAGTTTTCCCGTTGGCAGTAACACAATCACTGTGCAGCAAACTGATCAATTCCTTCATAACAGCAGGTAGTCCGCCCGCATAATAAAGGTCTTCCATAAAATATTTGCCTGATGGCTGCAGATTGGCAATCAATGGGATCGAAGCTGATAGCTTATCAAAATCTTCCAGTTTAAGCTTCACTCCAATCCTGCCGGCAATGGCCAGCAAATGAATGACAAAGTTTGTGGAACCGCCTATTGCAGCATTGACCCGTATCGCATTTTCAAATGCATTTCGGGTAAGGATGTCCGTTAGTCTCAAATTTTCTCTCACCATTTCTACGATTCTGATCCCCGAAAGTTGTGCCAGCACTTTCCTGCGGGAATCGGCAGCGGGTATTGCGGCATTTTCTGGTAATGAAAGTCCTAATGACTCAACCATACAAGCCATCGAAGAAGCAGTGCCCATCACCGCGCAATGTCCGCGGCTTCTGCACATACAAGCTTCCGCAACACTGAGCTCTTCTTCTGTCATTAATCCGGAACGCAGGCCGTCACTGAATCGCCACACATCGCTTGTTCCAATATCTTTTCCTTTATACTTGCCCGTTAGCATCGGTCCGCCTGATACAACAATGGTGGGAATATTCACGCTGCACGCTCCCATTACCAATGCCGGAGTTGTTTTGTCGCAGCCGCATAATAACACAACGCCGTCAAGTGGATTGGCGCGAATAGATTCCTCCACATCCATGCTCACCAGATTGCGGTAAAGCATCGCTGTCGGTTTTATTAATGTTTCCCCAAGCGACATTACCGGAAACTCAACCGGGAATCCGCCAGCTTCTGAAATTCCGCGTTTCACCGATTCAGCCAATTCTCTGAAATGCGCGTTGCACGGCGTTAATTCAGACCAGGTGTTGCAAATACCAATAATAGGTTTGCCGGTGAATTCGTAATTCGGAATTCCCTGGTTCTTCATCCACGCGCGATAGATAAATCCGTCCTTGCCTTTTTTCCCAAACCAATTCTGGCTTCTTAATTTTTGTTCCATCGATTATTTTTTATCAATTCCAAGTTAATTCATTTATTTTTCCTTTGCCGTAACTTTAGTCATATCAATATCAACTCTCAAAATTATTATATGTCCACTAATCAATCATCACGCCGCAAATTCATTCGCAATATTTCCCTGGGATTCGGCGCCACTGCATTATCGCCTGCGTTATCCTCCTTTGCATTTCGTAGCTCATCGCCAGAAAAGAAATTAGGCATCGCATTGGTTGGACTGGGAAGTTACAGCACTTATGAATTAGCGCCTTCATTTCAGTTCACCAAAAACTGTTATCTCGCCGGAATTGTTACCGGCACTCCATCCAAAGAAAAAATATGGCGTGAAAAATACAATATCCCTCAAAAAAATATTTATAACTATCAGAATTTTGATTCTATTGCTGATAATCCCGACATTGACATCATCTATGTAGTACTGCCTGTTTTTCTTCATAAAGAATATACCATCCGCGCAGCAAAAGCCGGCAAGCATGTCATCTGCGAAAAACCGATGTCACTGACCGTTGCTGACTGTGAGGAAATGATCGCTGCTTGCAAAAAGTCAAATCGCCTGCTTTCTATCGGTTATCGTTTGCATTTTGAACCCTATACCATGGAAATGATGCGACTTGGCCAGCATAAGCTTTTTGGAAAGGTCCTGAATATTGATTGCGCAAATGGTTTCGTTTGGGGCGGCGATCCCAACGCGTGGCGATTAAAAAAAGCATTAGCCGGCGGCGGTGGATTAATGGACATGGGCGTTTATACCATTCAGGGTGCTCGATATGTTACCGGTGAGGAACCCATTTATGTTACGGCGAGGGAAGAAAAAACAAAACCGGATCTGTTTAAGGAAGTTGATGAAACCGTTTTTTACCAATTAGAATTTCCGGGTGGCGCAGTGGCAAATGGGAAATCCAGTTATAATGCGAATTGGAATGATCTAAAAGTGAAAGCAGAAAGTGGTTGGTTTGAATTGACCGAAGCATACAGGTACAATGGAATGAAAGGCGCTACCAGCAATGGCCCTATGACATTTGACCCCAACGTCCATCAGCAGGCATTGCAGATGGATGATTTTGCAAACTGTGTTGTTCAAAATAAGATCTCCCGCATCCCCGGGGAAGAAGGGTTAAAAGACATGAAAGTGGTAGAAGCAATTTACCGCAGCATTGCCAGTGGAAAGAAGGAAAGAATTTAAATGTAGAAGCCTCACACGAAGTGAGGCCCCTTTGCATTAACTGCAACCATTAGTGAGAAAATCCTAGTTTCTTTTTTATGCTATTCTAATTTGTTTTCGTATCTGCGTGTACCAATTCACATTGAAAACTGACCTGCACAATTTGACCTAATCCCGGAGGGCCGATTCCCCAATCAGATATATACAATTTCCCGTCCGGGCCAAATGTCATAGCAGTAGGTAGATGAAGTCCTGCGGTTATCACCTGCCTGTTCCCTGATGGATCAACCCTGACAACATCTCCAAAGCCCGGTGTTAATTCACTTTGTCCTACTGTATTTTCAAGAACATATAATCTGTCGTGATCATCAAAAGCGATGCCCAAAATAGTAGTGAACCCTGAAGCAAATACGCTGTATGATCCATCCGGAGAAAGCTTATAAACCTTAGCAGCTCCCTGCACAACGGGAAAAGGAGTTAAGGTTCCAAAATAAAAATTGCCATCATGATAAACCATTGATGTAGGCCCGATCCAATTTCCTCCAAGACCGCTATGCAATATTGATACATCGACTATCCTGGAAATTTTTCCAGTTGCGGGATCTATTTTATCGATTTCTTGCTGATTTGGCTGGGTAAGATATAAATCATTGCCCACACTGGTCATGCTATAAGGCGTTCCATCTGGTTCAAAGTCATCAGGGTCAATATGAGCTACAGGGTTATTCATCAGATATTCACTGCAATTGACAATCATTTTCCAGGTTCTGTCAGGATTTACTTTAATTACACCGTTTGGAATATCCGGAACTGCATGAGAACAACCAGCGCCGGCGAAAACTGCATATAATGTATTGCCGATAAATTGTACATCTGCCACTCCCTGCAAGGAATTACCCCCACCAGGGGCACTGGTGCTTGAGGGAAGGTGATCTACAAAAGTAGTGCGAACGCCCTGCCAATCGATTCTGGAAATGCGGCTGCCTGTGTCGCTTCCAGTATAGGGACCAACCGGAGGTACCACCTGGGTGCAAAGAGAATAGGCATTTGTTCCCCCAACACCAGCTTCCGCAACATAAAGATTACCATCTGGTCCAAATTTTAAACCTCGTGGATCATTTAAACCGGTGGCAACCACTTTGCTTGTCGTAACTGTTGTTTGACCACCACCACATAATGGAGTGCCCTCTTTTGTATCTTTTTTGCATGAAGCAAAAAAACAACTTATCATAATGGCGACCAGGATCGCAGATGAAAAAATCTTTCTCATAAAATAAATTTTTCTTTGATGAACTAAATCTATACACTCGAACAAAGCGGTTTTTATTAATTCGGCTGATACCGCATTTGCGACTGCAGAAAACCTTAGTTGAATTGCATTAACCTTTTATCGGCGACAAACGGCTTTTGTCGATAAAAAATATAGAACAGAATTGGTATAGAGAAGATAATCTAACTTTATTAGAAGACCTGATGACAACTCAACAATTCATATTCTCAAATGACCGCAAACATCGCCTGATAAGGCATCTCTCCTTCTGGGGTGCATATTGTATGCTGGCTTTTTATGCAGAGTTCCAAAATCCCGGATTACATGAACTGAAATTGTGGAAGACCTATAAGTCACCCCTGCTTTTTTTAGGATTGTTTTTGCCGATGTCCATTTTTATGGTATACATTTTCATTTATGTATTGATCCCAAAATTCATCCAGACTAAAAGATATTTTAGATTCACTTTTGCAGCTTCAGGCGTTCTGCTGTTTTGTTTAGCAGTCAATATGATCCCCGGTTATTTATTTCATTTTGATTGGCCCTATCCTCCTGCTACAGAGGAAGGGGTGCATTGGTTGTACTTCGAGATCGACTATCAGCATACGCTTCATGAAGGCATTTGCCTGGCAGCCGCTGTTACCTGCATTAAACTTGCAAAAGCATGGTATTTGCAACAAACAGAAAATACCCGGCTGGCACAATTGGATGCAGAGAACAGAACCAAATTATTTAAATCACAAATACAGCCTGAATTTCTTTTCCATTCCCTGCAAACTTTAAATAAAAAAATCCAAACCTCTCCCGATGAAGCGCCGGGAATGGTGATTAACTTATCTGATATTTTCAGCTATATTCTCTATGACTGTAATGAAAAATACATTTTACTGGAGAAAGAATTACTGGCGATACAAAACTTTGTTATTACTGAAAACATGAATGAAGAAAACACCGCAAAAATCAATATGAAAATCCGTGGAGATTCTCGGGATAAACTAATCGCTCCTTTAACCTTGTTCTCTTTTTTAGAAAAGCAAATTGTTCCAATAATGGATCCGCAAGCTGGTGAGAGATCAATCGATATAGATATCGATATTAAAGATTCCACACTAACGCTAATTATAAGATTGAAAAATCAAGGTGCCAGCCCGGTACAGAACATACAAGCATATTCATTGCACAAGAAATTGCAGTTTAATATACCTGATAATTTTATAGCTCACCATTTCAGTGCGGACAAGTCGGGAAACGCATTTATTATTGATGCTACCATTGAATTAGTTGGTACAAATAATATTGAGCACCTTCAATATCAATCAATCGATCTCAATTGAAAAAAGGCTATACATATAACTTTATTTTTTCCAAAGTCTTTTTTTACAGGGTGCAACGGCATCTTGCATTCTGGGTAACGAGATTGCTATGTTTAGCCTTTAGCGAAACGATATATATCTCTGACGTAGGCGTTACATTAGGCGGGGCGATACATTATTTTTTTATTCAGCTAAGGTTGTTACCTCTTAAAAGCATTCCACCTGAACTGTTTTATTGTTACACGGTCGTCTATTACCTGGTCCCTAAATTTTTGGTCAAGAAAAAATACTGGTCATTTATTTTCTCCTTAACTTTTATTACAATGGCGATCGTATTTTTTGCCCTCATCATGAGTTATTACCGCTTGCATTGGTCTGAGCTTGGCAGGGAGCAACTCTTTGCTGCTGGCGTCAGTGTTATCCGTGTTGTTTTGATTTTCAGAGCGCCCACCGTTGCCATATTTTTTCTGGCTATAAAAATGTTTAAAACCTGGTACCTCAAACAGCAGGAAAAACAAATGCTTGTAAAAGCAAATGCTGACGCGGAGATTCAATTGCTTAAAGCGCAAATCCACCCGCATTTTTTTTTCAATACCCTCAATAATATTTATTCCTTTACTCTTGATAAATCTGCCAAAGCCCGGGAACTTGTCCTGCAACTTTCGGATATGCTGCATTATATGATCACCGATTGTAAGGCAGACCTGGTTTATCTGGATAAAGAAATAAAGGTACTGAGTGATTATATCGGCCTGGAAAAAGTTCGTTATGGCAATCGCCTGAATATTGAGACCAAAGTGGTTGGCTATGGTGAAGATAAATTAATTGCCCCTTTATTAATGATCCCCTTTGTTGAAAACAGCTTTAAGCACGGGACGAGTAAAATGCTTGAAAACCCATGGATCAGGATGAATATTGAAATTGGAAATGATTTTCTGCTCTTTGAATTGAGCAATAGCAAACCTCATCAAAATATTTTGAATGGGAAAAAAGGGATAGGCTTGAACAATGTGCAAAAAAGACTTGAATTATTATATTCAAAAAAATATTTTTTAAAAATTGATAATGCTGAAAAAGAGTTTGGAGTGCAGTTGCGAATTCCGCTACATACAGATCATATAAAAAACAAAGCTGTCCATAAAGCAGCAAAAACATCCCTGGCATAAAACTTAATCTTATGCGAAACAAGAAAATAGCCTGCCTTGCAGTTGATGATGAACCCCTCGCGCTGGAAGTATTAAAAAAACATGTTGCATTGGTTCCTTCGCTGGAACTAAAGGACGTATGCTTCAACGCGGTTGATGCGCTGGCAATACTTCGACAAAAAGATATAGACCTGATGTTTCTCGATATCCAAATGCCGCAAATATTGGGAACAGATTTTATACGCACGCTAAAAAAACCACCAAAGATTATTTTTACAACTGCTTATAGAAAATTTGCTGTGGAGGGATTTGAGTTGGATGCTGTGGATTATTTGTTAAAACCAATTTCCTTCGAACGATTTTTGAAAGCGGTCAATAAAGTAATGGATCTATCTGCAAAAAATACGGATAAAGCAGAAATTACAGAAAATAAAAAATCCGATGCCGATACATTCATACATTTCAGGTCAGACAGGAAAGTATTAAAAATTGCGCTGGATGATATTTTATATATTGAAAGTTTGAAAGATTATATTAAAGTGGTAACCAAAAATAAGACCATCATTACCAAACAATCCATCTCCTCTCTTGAAGAAATCTTGCCGAAGGATTCATTTACCCGCATTCATCGTTCATACATTATCTCTTTAAGCAAAATAGAATCCTATACTTCGGAGCTTATCGAAATCGCAAAACAAGAACTGCCGGTAAGCAGAATGTACAGACATGAGCTGGCAAAAATGTTAAGAATAGAATAAAGAAAATATCAGTTTTATCCGGGTTTTATTGCGTGGTGCCAAAAGTCGAAACAACTGCACTTATTTTTGATGTATCCAATCCGGTTAAACCAGCTATTTGAACGATATCATAATTTGGATAATTGTGATTGAAAGGGATATTAATAATTAAAGCACTCGGCGTAATACTGGTGATCGCAAAGGTGTCGGGATAGGTGGCCTGTATCTCTACGGTTTTATCGTCGGGTAAAATTTTCCAAGTTCCGGATTCAAAAACAGTTGTGCTGGAAGAATATATATACCATGCATTATTATTATTTGCAAAAACCCATCGAAGACTATCAAAATTAGCAAGATTTGAATTTGCTCCCCTCGCATAAATGGTAACCAGACTTCCGTTATAGTTTGCCTGATATTGATGCAGATACCAAGTGTTTGTAATGCAATCTGAAGGATTACTGCAATCGGGAGGTGGTGTGGTTGACGACGATGATGATTTCTTGGAGCAACTAAAGAAATAAATGGCTGTAATGGTTATCCCAATAATTAAAATTTTTGAAGTTTTTTTCATAAAAATGTTTTTAAAAACTGAATAATATTTACTTCAATATATGGACCTTGAATCTGTTTAAAACATTAAATAGACAAGCTTTCATTTTAAAAAGACGGCTGCCTTTGGGCGACGACGGATGCCGGGGTTTTGATTGGATAATCATTCACAAAATGAATGATCAAACTTACCGACGGCATTTATTGCAACCACCCATCCTGTAATCACGCTACATATCCTATTTGTCAGGCATCGGTGTAAAATTTCCGCGCGCTGCAAAAACTAAATCTACTTTTGCCACCACGACAATTATTAAACTATAAAACTTCCACATGAAAAAGATCTTCCTGGTAGCAATCCTGTCTTCAATTTTTTGTTCGGCATTTTTTATTTCTGCCAATGCGCAATTGACCACCACTCCAAGTGGGGGTAATAAAAAAGCGGTGGTCGGTGAGAGAATCGGCTTAACTGATGTGACCATTCATTATGATCGACCCGGCGTTAAAAAAAGAGACGGAAAAATCTGGGGGCAATTAATTCCCGTTGGCTACACTGACCAGGGATTTGGAAATACAAAACAAGCGCCATGGCGCGCAGGTGCGAATGAAAACACCACCATAGAATTTTCAACCGATGTAAAAATTGAAGGGCAAAGTCTTGCCGCAGGTAAATACGGTTTTTTCGTTGCCTATGATCCCAATGAATGCACATTAATATTTTCAAAGAATTCATCTTCATGGGGAAGCTTTTTTTATGATCCGAAAGAAGATGTATTGCGGGTGAAAGTGAAACCGGTTGCTAATGACAGAAGTATTGAATGGCTTAAATATGAATTCGCTCATCAAACAGAAAACAGCGCCATTATTGAATTACAATGGGAAAAGCTGATTATTCCCTTTAAGGTCGAAACAGATTTGAACAATATTCAACTGGAAACTTTCAGAAAAGAATTGCGTAGTGATAAAGGGTTTTTGTGGGAATCATGGCAACAAGCTGCACAATGGTGTGTGGATAATAATACCAACCTTGATGAAGCTTTGCTATGGGCAGATACTTCGGTCAGCTTAAACTTTGGCGGTGACCGTAGTTTTCAATCATGGAGCACAAAAGCACAGGTGCTCAACAAACTCGGTCGTTCAGCGGAAGCGGATGAAACGATGAAAAAAGCGTTGCCTTTTGGAAATGAATTTGAAGTAAATCAATATGTACGCGAATTAATAAGTCAGAAAAAAAGCCAGGAAGCATTTAACACCGCAAAATGGAATTACGATAAACATCCGGGCGTTTTCGTTGCTACATTTGGAATGGCAAGGGCTTATTCTGCTCTCGGAAATTATAAGAAAGCGCTGGAGTTTGCACAAAAGGCGCAGCCATTGGCAACTACTCCGTTGGGCAAATCTGCTGCAGAAAAAGCAATTAAAACTTTGCAGGAAGGAAAGGACATCAACTGAAATTAGCCCATATACCATGAGTATTAATGCCACAGAATCTGTGGCATTTTATTTTTATATAACCAGTGATATGGCTTTTATTCTGGTTGGGTTTTTATTAATCAAAGCATAATACTTCTCCAAAATCAAAAGGTTTAATCCAGCTAAATATTTTTTTTATTAGCAATTCATTAATAAACCATTGGATCCTTTCTCCATCTTATTAATGTAAATGATTTTTTTAACCGAATAAAACTTAAAACAATGAAAACTTTATTTACTTTATTAATGATGATCTTGATTATCATCGCCGGAACAGTAAGTGTTCAGTTCTTTACCAAATCAGTTTACAGCACTTCGGCTTTACTTACTCTCGTTGCCATTTTATCAATTGATGCGGTGGTCTATTTGGTAAGTAACAAAAAAGTGAGTTTGTGATCATCGTTCTCCCGAGGAAACATAAAGAAATGTCAGCAACTTAAATTTATACCATAAAATAGTTTAAGTTGCTTCTTTATTTTAGTGACCTCGATCTTACTTTTCGTAAATTCTTTCTCCAAAAAGCATACTGCCAATTCTAACCATCGTACTTCCTTCTTTAATAGCGATTTTATAATCACTGCTCATTCCCATCGAGAGTGTTTTTAGTTTGAAATTTGTAGTTGGAAGCTTCTGGTAATAATCAAAAATTGCTTTTAGTTTTTTAAACTCACTGCTCACCATCTCCATATTTTCCGTGAAGGAGGCCATACCCATCAATCCAACAATATGGACATTTTTCAAGTCCTGCAATTCGCCGAAATCAATATTCCTCAGGTCGCTCTCATCAAAACCAAATTTTGTTTCTTCTTCTGCAATGTGCACTTGGAACAGGCAATCGATCTCACGGTCATGCTTAGCCGCCTGTTTGTTTATTTCTTTTAGCAGTTTCAAACTGTCCACACTTTGAATCAAATGAACAAAGGGGGCAATATATTTCACTTTGTTGCTTTGCAAATGCCCGATAAAATGCCAGCGAATGTCCTTGGGCAGTTGTATTTGTTTATCAACCAATTCCTGCACATAATTTTCGCCAAAATC
>JAJPKJ010000019.1 GCA_021323755.1 Chitinophagales bacterium
AGAGAGGCTTCGTCATATGGGATTTTTACTTAGCAATTTTTCAGGGTGGCCTTCATCTTTGGTCCAATGCTTTATTGAGTGGTTTTGCGCTTGCACCGATAAGGTTTAACCGCTAATTTTCGAATATAATAAACGGCATTCCATAATATTGAAATGAAATGATCGTTTATAAAATTGGCTGATAATCGTAACCTTTGAAAACTAAAATCCATATTCCGATGAAACCAAGAACTTTCTCTGCTATTGGCGGATGGCAATCCCTGATGTTCTGTGTAGGTATGTATTGTGTAGCACTTTTCTTTTCTATTTTTATTTGTTCCTCTGTTTTTTATGCGTTGAACGCAAAGGCTGCTGCCAGCAAGACAAATAATGTCGCTAAAGCTGCTGTTAGAGCCGACAAGCAAGTATTAGCATCAGTAACTCCTTAAATCAGGACTGATCAATTGGATTCTTTGATGACTTTGTATCCAGAATACAGCTCATCATTATTAACATCACTGGTTAATAAAATTATTTTTTACTGCCCGTAATCATTTTTCTTTTTGGTCATATCTTCGCCGCACACTAATTATCAATATGGATTCCAGCGCCAAGATATTCTCGGGCACCGCATCACAATACCTCGCTGAAAAAATCACACAGCAGTTCGGCAGTACCCCGGGAAAAATAACCATTCAACATTTCAGTGATGGTGAAATTCAACCGGTTTTTAATGAAAGCATCAGAGGAGATATGGTTTTCTTGGTACAAAGTACATTTTCTCCTGCTGAAAATCTATTGGAACTATTATTGATGATCGATGCCGCACGCCGTGCTTCTGCCTATAAGGTCGTCCCGGTCATCCCCTATTATGGTTATGCACGCCAGGACAGAAAAGATAAGCCACGTGTTGCCATTGGCTCCAAACTGGTTGCGAATATGTTGGTGGCGGCAGGGGCCGACAGGATCATTACCATGGATTTACATGCTCCTCAAATTCAGGGTTATTTTGATATTCCCATGGATCATCTGGACAGTTCGGCGATTTTTATCCCCTACATTGAGCAACTTAAACTGGAAAACCTTACCTTTGCCGCCCCCGATGTGGGAAGTGCAAATCGCATTCGTGAAATTGCGTCGTATTTTAATGCCGAGATGGTCATTTGCGACAAGCACAGAAAAAGGGCTAATGAAATTGCGAGCATGGTGGTGATTGGTGATGTAGAGGGAAAAGACGTGATTTTGATTGATGATATTTGCGATACCGGCGGGACTTTAGCAAAAGCGGCGGCACTGTTGGTAGAGAAGGGAGCGACAAGTGTGCGGGCATTATGCACGCATCCGGTACTGAGCGGAAATGCATACGCAAATATTGAAAACAGTGTGCTGGAAGAATTGGTGGTCTGCGATACCATTCCCTTGCGTCAGCATAGCTCCAAAATAAAAGTGTTAAGTGTTGCTGAATTGTTTGCTGTAGCGATCCGGAATGCATATGAAAATAAAAGTATCACCAGCTTGTTCATTCATTCGCAATTACGCAATAAATAAAAGAGTAATTATAAAACAAACATAAAAAATGAAAACGATTACAATCGAAGGACAGCTCAGGACCGAACACGGGAAGGCAGCCGCCCGTCAAATTCGCTCTGAGGAAAAAGTGCCGGGTGTAATTTACGGGGGTGCAAAAGAAATAAATTTTTCTGCTCCGGTTACCGCTTTCAAGAACCTGGTTTATACACCGGACTTTCAGTTGGCAGAGGTAAATATTGAAGGGAAGACCTACAATTGCATTATGAAGGATCTTCAGTTCGATAAAGTAACTGATGACCTGATTCATATTGATTTGCTTGAACTGGTAGAAGACAAGAAAATGATTGCCACCATTCCTTTAAAATTTGTTGGAACCGCGGAAGGTGTAAAAGAAGGCGGTAAACTAATTTTAAAGATGAAGGCATTGAAAGTAAAAACCTATCCAAAATATTTACAGGAAAATATCAAGGTAGATATTACAAATCTTAGGCTTAATGGAAACATCCGGGTAGAGGACGTTAAAGTGGAGCATTATGAAATATTGAATTCTCCGCGTATCCCGGTCGCATCTGTGGTATTGACTCGTGAACTGAAACAGGAAGAAGCAACAACAGCTACTCCTGCTGCAGCAGCAACAGGAACTCCGGCCGCTGCCGCCCCTGCAGCACCAGCAGCAAAAAAATAAGTCTTAATTTATTTTTTATTCAGCACCCCGCCATCTGCGGGGTTTTATATTTACCCTTGACAATCTAAATCTTTACATCAGGGAATTGATTTATTTTTAAAGTGATTATGGACAAATTTTTAATTGCTGGATTGGGTAATGTTGGTTCCGAATATGCCGGGACACGCCATAATATTGGATTTGACGTCGCCAACGTATTTGTTCATAAACATGGTGCCGCCTTTACCAATGAACGTTATGCCGGTGTTGCCAAAATAAAACTCAAGGGCAGGTCCATTATTTGTATCGTTCCCACCACATACATGAACCTGAGTGGCAAGGCTGTCAAATATTGGATGGATAAGGAGCAGATACCAATTAATCATTTACTCGTTATTACCGATGATCTTGCCTTGCCTTTAAGCAAATTGCGCTTGCGTCCCGGAGGAAGTGACGCTGGTCACAACGGATTAAAAAGTATCCAGGACACCTTGAATACGCCAGATTATCCCAGGCTTCGATTTGGGGTTGGAAATAATTTCCCTAAAGGAATGCAGGTTGACTTTGTTTTAGGAAGATGGTTTGAGACGGAAATCCCGCTGGTAAAGCTCAAAATTGAGAAAACGGTGGAGGTTATTGAAAGCTTTATACTTGCCGGCATCGAGCAAACGATGAACCTGTACAATAAAATAGAGATAACAGTGTGATATGTAACTGAGAATCTTTATTTTCGCACAAATGTTGAAAAAGCTATCTTTCTTGTTGTTCATTCAAATTTTCAATATTCCTATCTAAGATCGATCCGTGCTGCGGGCTTTTTAACCCTAAAGAAATTATAAAAAAGAATTTTCTATTTAAAACCCTTATTGAATATGAAAATATTCTGTCTTGGCCGTAACTATGTAGCTCACGCCAAAGAGCTGGATAATGAAGTTCCTGATGAACCCATCATTTTTATGAAGCCAAAAAGCGCTTTGCTTCAGGCGCATACTCCATTTTATTATCCCGAGTTCACCAATGAATTGCACTACGAATGCGAACTCGTTCTTCGCATTTCAAAAAACGGAAAATATATTCAGGATCGATTTGCGAATAAATATTATGATGCCGTTACTGTAGGTATTGATTTTACTGCGCGTGATGTACAAAATGAATTGAAAGAAAAAGGACTTCCCTGGGAAAAAGCAAAAGCATGGGATAATTCCGCAGCGATTGGTAAATGGATTCCATTGACCAATATCAAAAATAAAAAGGACATTAATTTCTGCATGTATAAAAATAAAGAACTCGTTCAGCAGGGAAATTCAGGATTAATGATCAACAGTTTTGATAAAGCGCTTGCTTATATATCCAATTATTTTTCTATTAATATTGGTGATTTGGTATTCACCGGGACTCCGGCTGGCGTTGGTGAATGTGTGGTCGGTGATGAACTGGAAGCCTTTATTGAAGATGAAAGTTTATTGGCGCTCGAAATAAAATAAAAATTATTGTTTAAATTATTGTTTAGCCATCTTGTTTTTGCAAGATGGTTTTGTTTTATATAAAGAATTATATCTTTTACATTTGTCGGAAACATAGTTTGCAGATGATGAACACAGAGATCTTGTTGAAAGCTTACCGGTTAATGTGCGCTGCAAAGGCAATGTCCGAAACTTATGAAAGCAATCGGGCCATCTGTAAATATGTTCATTCCACTTCGCGCGGGCATGAAGCCATACAACTCGCTACAGCATTCAATCTTCTGCAATGCGATTACATCAGCCCTTATTATCGGGATGAAAGTATTTTGCTTGGACTGGGTTTTTCACCTTACGAGTTAATGCTCCAATTGCTCGCCAAAAAAAATGATATTTTTAGCGGAGGTCGCGAATATTATGCGCATCCAAGTTATCGCGGAAAAGATAAACCAACCATCATTCATCAAAGCAGTGCGACGGGAATGCAGGCAATTCCATCCACTGGCATTGCGCAGGGATTGCAGTATCTGGAAACGATAAGATCTTCTTTGTTCATAAAAGGAAGGAATAATGAATTGCCTGTTGTTGTTTGCTCTTTGGGTGATGCAAGCATAACGGAGGGTGAAGTGAGTGAAGCTTTTCAATTTGCGGTGTTGAAAAAATTGCCGATAATTTATTTGGTGCAGGACAACAACTGGGGCATTAGTGTAACCAGTGGTGAAGCGCGCGCAATGGATGCCTTTGAATATGCTGGTGGATTCAGCGGTATGGAACGCATTCGCGTTGATGGCAGCGACTTTGAACAGAGTTATGAGTTGATGAGTATGGTGATCAATAACGTGCGCGAAAAAAGAATACCTTACCTGGTGCAGGCGAAAGTGCCCTTGCTCAATCATCACACAAGCGGGGTGAGAAAAGAAACCTATCGCACAAAAGAAGATCTTCAACAACATGCGACCCATGATCCATTAACAAAATTGCAGACTCAGCTTATCAATGGAGGCATTAGCCATGATCATCTGTCGGCAATAGAAAAACAAATAAATGAATTGATAAGTAGTGATTTTAAAAAAGCTGCTGCAGCAGAAGAACCCGATATTAATGATGTTGAAGATTTCGTTTTTGCACCAACGAAAATTATTAATGAACAGGGAACTCGTTCTGCAAGCGGAGAAAAAATATTGATGGTCGATGCTGCTTTGCATGCGATAACAGAAATCATGGAAGAATATCCTGAGTCCGTTTTGTATGGGCAAGACGTGGGACGCAGGCTGGGTGGCGTTTTTAGAGAAACGGCAACACTCGCAGAAAAATTCGGCGATCATCGAGTGTTTAATACGGCAATACAGGAAGCCTATATTATTGGCTCAACAGTGGGAATGAGCGCAGTCGGCGTGAAACCCATTGTTGAGGTACAATTTGCCGATTATATTTATCCGGGCTTGAATCAATTGGTCACTGAAATTGCGAAATCATCCTATTTAAGTTGCGGAAAATTTCCGGTGCAAACTTTAATTCGTGTTCCCGTCGGCGCTTATGGCGGTGGTGGTCCCTATCACAGCGGAAGTGTTGAAACAACATTACTTTCCATCAAAGGAATCAAGATTGTGTATCCCGCCAATGCAGCAGATATGAAAGGATTGATGAAAGCTGCGTTTCTTGATCCCAACCCGGTTGTGATGCTAGAACATAAAGGATTGTACTGGAGTAAAGTTCCGGGAACAGAAGACGCGAAAACAGCAGAACCAAAAAGCGACTATATATTACCGTTAGGTAGGGCAAATATAGTTTTGCAGGCAAGTGATGATCGTATTTTTTCCGGTGAGTCTTGTTGTATTATCACTTACGGTATGGGAGTTTACTGGGCAAAGGCGGCGGCAAAATATTTCGATGAGCAAATTGAAATTATTGATCTACGCACATTATTTCCCCTCGATGAGGAACTCATTTTTGCAAGAGTGAAAGAACACGGGAAATGTATTGTATTGACTGAAGAACAACAGAACAATTCTTTTGCAGAAGCGCTTGCTTCGCGGATCTCAAAAAAATGTTTTTCTTATCTTGATGCTCCAGTTGAGGTCCTTGGCGCGCTTAATCTGCCTGCAGTTCCTATGAATACAATGCTGGAAAATGCAATGCTGCCAAATGCAGAAAAAACAGCGCAAAAAATAAGAGAGCTTCTCTCTTTTTGATTTTTGTAAAATAATCGTACAACAATTTGGTAATATTTGATTGAAGCCCATAACATATCCCCATTTGACGCGCTAATTAAAATTTAAATCGTATCTTGTCCGCCTTGTAAAACTCCATATTGACAATGTCCAAAAAAACAGATTTTGTTTATTCAGTTCAGTGCGAGCCCCATCGGATTCGTACAAAACAAATTTTGAAACAGCATCCGGAGATCCGCCAGCTTATCGGGAAAAATCCCAAAACCATTTTTGCCATTTTAGGTTTGGTTGCATTTCAGGTTGTCCTCGCATGGCTTGTTTCCAAGCAGTCCTGGTGGTTGGTTATCGGAGCCGCATATTTATTCGGAGCGTTTGCAGATCACGCATTATTCGTCATGATACATGAGTGTGCCCATAAATTATTATTCAAAAATCAAACTGCCAATCGGCTCGCAGGAATTCTTTCCAATCTTCCACAGCTTTTTCCCAGTTCGGTTTCTTTTGAACGTTATCATATCAAACATCATTCATTTCAAGGTGTGCATGAGCTAGATGCTGATTTGCCAAACCGCTGGGAAGCAAAACTCATTAATAACTATTTTATCGGAAAGATTATCTGGTTATTGTTTTATCCATTGTTCCAGGTTTTTCGTATTTCACGATTAAAAGAAATTAAACCTTTTGATAAATGGATCGCTTTGAATTTTGCTGCAGAAATAGTTTTCATTGCCGCGATCTGGTTTTTCTTTGGGCCGAAAGCAATCATTTATTTGCTTGCGAGTTTTTTCTTTTCCGTTGGATTGCACCCGCTGGGCGCAAGATGGATCCAGGAACATTATCTCACTTATAAAGAACAGGAAACCTACAGTTATTATGGCGCGTTGAATACCGTTGCCTTCAACGTTGGTTATCATAATGAACATCACGATTTCCCATCGATCCCCTGGAACAAATTGCCACAAATCAGGCAATCGGCACCTGGCTTTTATAACACTTTATATTACCATACATCATGGTTTAAATTATTTTTCCGATTCTTATTCGACAAGGAAATATCGCTATACTCGCGTGTAGTGCGCAAAGAGCGCGGTAAAGTAGCATTAACCGATGAATCAATTCCTGATGTTGAGCTGGTAAAAAAATCAGAAATGGCGGATCCGGTTGCCGGCTGATTTTTCTGAAAATTACTGGTGTATCATCCTAACTTACTTATTGGGCGGGAACGTTCTTATATCCAAAAGACATTTTTAGTAAATAAAAAAGGACAACTTCGGCATATAAACTTCGGTTGTCCATTAACGTTAGATACTCAATGTCAATATTATTTCACATGATTACTCACCAGTTTGGCGAGGTCAAACATTGACACTTGTTTTTTACCTCCAAAAAGATCTTTAAGTTTTGCATCCGCGTTGATCATCCTTCTGTTCTTCGCATCCTGTAGGTTATTTTTTTTGATATGCTCCCAGATTTTTTTGATGATCTCAGTTCTGGGCAACGGTTTTGCGCCTACTACTTCGGCGAGCGTTGCGCTGGGAGTAACTTGCTTTAATAATCCTACGTTTGCTTTCTTCGCTGCTTTCTTCTTTGGAGCTGCTTTTTTAGGAGCGGCTTTTTTTGCTGCTTTTGCGGGTGCTTTTTTAGAAGCTTTTTTAACCACTTTTTTTGCTGATTTTGCCATGTTGATCTTGAATTTAATCGTTAGTTAATATTATGGGTAATGCTAAAATAGGCAATATTGCTAAGAAGACAGACAAAAAAATATTTTTTAGCATTCAGTTGATTTTTTAAAGCGGGGTTTTTGATGGCGACCAAGGCATTTCACGAATTGAAGATGCATAGGCCCTGATCCATCTTCAATTTCATTTTAGCGGACAATTTGAACTCAAAACCTCCCCGCAAATTAACCAGGATGCATGGCAGGCACTAGCTGCCTTTTATCCTTTCCAATTTCTTTCTGGTTTCTGCATTTTCTTTAATGGATAATGATCGTTTATAGGACGCTGCTGCTTGAATAGTGTCCCCTTTGGCCATATACAGGTCGCCTAGGTAATCAAAAGCCTTAGGCGCATGGGGATAATTTTTGATGTTCATGGAAAAAAGATCGGCTGCTTTGTCAAATTGTTTTAAGGTCATCACATAATAACCCTGGTTGTTCACCAGATCTTCAGGTGGGAGACTGGCGGGACTACCGTCATCAGCCGTGATCCCGAATTTTGCAGCAGTGAGTGCATAGTGATCCTTTAAGAAAGCGGCAAGCGGGAAAGCAGGGTCGGAATAATAATTGCTTTGAAAGTTGAGCGCGTAATCTGAAAAAATAAAGTGAAGCGCGTCATAAGTCGCGATGAGCGGGATCGAGCCATGGTTCTCTGCGTCATAATATTTAAAACCTGCCTGAAGCCCATGTGTTCCAGCGCCGCCAAGCGAGTGACTGAGCTCAAGGATGCTGCGCGGGTGGATGGTGCCATCTGTGGAGTCGAGCTGGAGGGAACTGGTATCCATGCCAGGCACCTGTGTATGGGCCATGGCCAGGAACAGCGCTTTTCCATTAAAGGAATTCAGGTTAAATGCACTTGTTGCTTCATGAAGGAGACGCTGACTGTCCCACCACATGCTGGGGTCAATGGCCACATAGCTGTTGAAGACCCGGCTATGATGAACCAGGGCATGAATTGTCATTAATCCGCCGAGGGAGTGGCCGATCAGCATTTTATATGGTCCTGCAGGAAAGCTGGAATCAATATGGGAGATCAGTTCTTTTTCCAGGAAGCGGAAGAAGGTTTCCCCACCACCGGATTTTTTGCCCGAAGCGCTGTCTACCCAGAGTCCGCTGGATTCATGGGTGGGCGTAAGATCCCGAAAGCGGTCGGTGTTGACGATCCCCACCACAATCATCTCCGGGCAAAAATCATTTCCGTTCTGTGCGCTGAGCAGATCGGTCATGCCCACCACCTGCGCGAAATACCGCTCACCGTCGAGCAGGTAAAGTACCGGATATTTTTTCTCGCGGTGTTCAGCACGGCGGGTTTTGGCAGGCAGATGAACCCAGAAATAGCGCTCTTCATGAAGAATCCGTGAATATAAGCTGTCAACGCTGCCAATGACGACCTCATTGGTTCTCTGCGCTCTCGCAACAGTGAAAATAAGTAGCGTTAAGAAAATAAATAAGAATGATTTCATAAATGAAGTATGATGGATTAAAGAGAAGAAAGCATGAAAGATGTTGCATTACCAAATGGTTATTGATCATTTTTCTTATCTTTTGCTCCGCAAGGCTAACTTACAATATGAAAATACCATTACCCCAAAAGATGAATGTCATTTTAAAATTAGCACTGGCAATATTTCCGCTATTTTGCTTTTGCCAACAAAATGGTTATGATAGTTTAAAGCGTGCATTTTATGTTGCCACCACTGACTCTGCGCGGTTTGCGATTTTGGATGCTATTGCAGAAAGATATACTGAGAATAATTTTGATTCCGCCATTTATTATACGGAAAAGGCGATCGGGATCGCTTCAAAGAATGATAAGTCACTTGACCAGGCGCGGGCTTTGGACTTAAAGGGATACAACCTGATGCACCTGTCGAAATTATCAGCTTCTTTCCAGGTTTTGTCTGAAGCGCTGCAAATCGCAGAGAACACAGAAAGCGAAAAAAAATCATGGGACCGCCATGCGCTTGATTCCCCACGCAGATTCAGGCTCAAAATCCTGGAAAGTATCCATCACGAGATCGGGCACCTGATGGGTTCTGCTGGGAAAACAGACCAGCAATTATATCATTATGGCGAAACCCGGAAAATTGCTGCTTCCATCCACGATACATCAATGCTTGGATTTGTGAACATGAACGTCGGGAATGTATACCTGGGAGAGAAAAAAAACCTGGACTCTGCTTTAGAAATGGAAAAAACAGCGGAACGCTGTTTTGTTCAAACAGGGGACAAAAGATATCTGGGAGTTGTCTACCAGATAATGGGGGATATCTCAGAACAAAAAAATGACAATTCCGCTGCCCGCGCATATTTTTATAAAGGCATTGCCATTTCCTCAGCGCAAGATAATGAGGCTGATGTGGCAGATATTTATGATGACCTTACTGAGCATTATTTGACCCGCGAAAAAAATAAAGATTCCAGTCTCTTTTATGCTAAAAAAACACTGCAAGTGCTTGAATCTATTGGGGTAAAAAACCTGGGTGACGTTTATGATCATCTTTCCAAAGCATACGAGATGAATAACAATCGTGACAGCGCCTTTAAATACCAGGGGATGGCGCTCAATGCAAAGAACATTGCTTCCAGGGAAAGAATAAAAAGTTTAACCGATGTTCAAAAACTTTCTTTTGATGAACAATTCAGGTTGCAGGAGCTGGAAAAGGAAAAGATCGAAACGCAAAATAAGATACGCACCTATTCATTTCTGGGTGGAATCGGAATCCTATTATTGTTCCTGCTCTTACTTTACCGAAATAATGTGGCTCGTAAAAAAAATAACCAGATATTGAAACAGCAAAAAGAGAAAATAGAGACCACGTTAACGGAACTTAAGTCAGCCCAGTCCCAACTGATCCAATCAGAAAAAATGGCCTCCCTCGGTGAGCTCACTGCAGGCATCGCGCACGAAATTCAAAACCCGTTGAATTTCGTAAACAATTTTTCGGAAGTGAATAAAGAATTGATTGAAGAATTAGAAGCTGAAAGGTCAAAGGGGAATGGTGAAAGGGATGAGCAGTTGGAAGATCAATTATTGAAAGACATTAGGGATAACGAAGAAAAAATAAATCATCATGGCAAGCGTGCTGATGCTATTGTGAAAGGAATGCTGCAACATTCACGTTCGAGTGTGAGTGTAAAAGAGCCAGCTGACATTAATGCGTTAGCCGATGAATATTTACGATTGAGTTATCATGGTCTGAGAGCAAAGGACAATTCATTCAACGCAACAATGAATACAGATTTTGATGATTCCATTGGAAAAATAGATATCATTCCGCAGGATATCGGCAGAGTGCTTTTGAATTTATATAACAATGCATTTTATGCGGTAAATGAGAAAAAGAAAACGGCTGGGGAAAATTATCAGCCAACTGTTTCTGTCAGCACAAAAAAATCAGGAGATCAGGTATACATTACCGTTAATGATAATGGCAATGGCATCCCGCAAAAAATAGTGGATAAGATCTTTCAACCATTCTTCACCACAAAACCAACAGGACAGGGAACAGGACTCGGACTCAGTTTAAGTTATGATATCATCAAAGCGCATGGCGGTGCAATAAAAGTGAACACAAAAGAAAATGAAGAAAGTGAATTTACTATTGAGTTACCACTCAAATAATTTATTTGACCTAAGAAAATACTCTTGCATGCAATGAGATCCCCTGTCCTAATGGTCAACCCGAGCGCCACTTTGGCCTGGATCAAAATACCTCTCTATTTATCAGGCGCGAAGCGGAATCCTTATCATGCGATGGTAAATAGATGGTTGGGAATTTGGAAGCATAATTCTTGATGGTCGTATAGGTCTCCTGCGATTTTGTATAATCAATATTTGCAGCCGCAAAAGCATTGTCGATCACTTGCTGCTGATAATAGGAACTGTCGCCTGCAATGAGGATATGTTCTTCATCCGTTTTAAACAAAACGGAGCAATGATGGTGGGTGTGTCCTGGCGTTGGTACCAACCAAAGATCTTCGGATCTCGTTATTGCATACCCATTATTAAAACATTCGATCCTGTCCTTTGAAAAATTAACAAGCGTTGGTTTGAACCATGCAGGATAGGTGGTTGGTAAATTTCCGTAAGGATATTTGTGCTCTGATTCGAGTACAAGAATTTCATTTGCAGGAAAAAATTTCAAGCCATCTGTATGATCTCCGTGCAGATGCGTTAATATTATTTTAGAAACTGCTTCGGTCTTGATGTTAAGTTTTGCTAATTGATTGTTCAATTCATCATCTTTTGCGATCTTTCTTTTATTGGACATCGCCATTAAATTGAATTTTGAGCCGATGTTTTCTTTTTTGTAGAATTCTTTATGATCTGCATCTTCGATATCTCCTGTATCAATGATGATAATACCTTCAGGATGTTCAATCACCCAAACCCAGATCGGCATAAACTCTGTAAACTCCTGCCCAAGCAAAATATTTAATTTTGAAAGCAATCCCTTCCCTTTTCTTGTCCTAAAATTTTTCTTTACAGAGATCTTTCCTGTTTGCACCGCATGAACCTTCACCTCTTTTCCGTTGGATCGATA
>JAJPKJ010000010.1 GCA_021323755.1 Chitinophagales bacterium
TCAGCTTCTTCTGACAGTCTTTCTGCAGTTCTCATCCTTTGTTCCAATTCAATTTTGTGATTTTCAAAAATGATCACTGTTGAAATGGAAACAGAAAAGATGAATAACCAGAACAAAACCTCCGATACATTCAATCGCAGATTGAGCCCGGAAAAAAGCTGCCTTTTCATCAGCCAGATGTAAATGAGCAGCCAGACCAACACGAATATGTCTAGTTGTATGACCTCGGAATTTTTGCTCAGCGTGAGTAATGATAATCCGATCAGGGCGATAATGATATTGATGAGAAGATTGTTCTTGTTTAATAGACCACTGATGAGTTGCAATAATGTTTGCGAGAGAAAGAAATAACCCAATGCCAGCGCTGCGAGAACAATGAAGCCGATAAAACTATAAACGGTCAAACTGAAAAAATTGGTAACGCTGAAGGATATGCGTGCATCGGCAACAAGACTTTGGACGATGTTGGCAAACACAAATGTGGCGACTACCAGTAAAAAAAGCACTATGATTGATTGCAGCCAGTTCAGCCATCCGCTTGGCGATGGTGGAAAACTGTATGCGCCGATGGTGCGCTTGACAAAAAAAATGATCCAGCAAAACAGCAGTGAGTTGATCAGCAAGTCGCCTAATGAACGTAAGACGAAATTGAAACCGTATATACGCGGATCGAATAATTCGTATTGCCGGAGATTTAATAATGATGGATTGACATAAACGATTATGCGAAGCAGCAGCACAATGCTGATCAAAAAAATAATTCCTTTTATTGCGCCAAACCTTGCTGATATTGCATTTGCGAGGTTGTGCAAGATCAACAGCAATAAAAAAATGACTATTACCGCCAGCAGTTGCGAGATCCAGTTATCCTGAATAATATTATAACCTGCTTTTTTTTCAAGATAAAATAAAGCAATCCCTTGCGAATTTTTTACAGGAAATTCAGTTATGTGTGCGGCGATCCTAACCTTTGCTTCAGCGTTTGAAAAATTGACAAATTGAGGTTGGAGGTTTTCGTTGGCAATAAAATACTGCCAGTGTATAGGTATGAGGTCAACCAGAATAAGGTTTGTTTGCCTATCTGGGGGTAAGGTGACCTTAATAAATTCATATTGACCGTTACCCAGATTACAATAATAGCTCCCGTCATTTTTTTTCAATAATGAATCCGGGGGCATTGATGTTTGCTGATTGTTCCAGAATTTTAATTGATAACCATTATTTTTTTTATAAACAAGGACGGCATATTTCTTTTCGATCAGTTCATCCAGGTCTTCCTGAGAATATTCCTGGTTTGCCAGTTTATTGATGAAGGCGGTGTCTTTTGCAAGATCATTAAAATCGCGTTCACGTTTTTGCAGAAAAGATTCAATGGAGCGACTGAAAAATTTTACGGATGCGCTGCTTCCTAAATACAGATTCACGCCAAAAGCGGCGATCAATAGTATTATCGCTGCTATAACAATGTAAATGTTCTTTTGTAAGATGGTTTTTAAAAAAGGGCTCAATCCTGCAATTTTTGTTTTTTGATGGAATTCCAGATGGCGTCCATTTCTTCCAAGCTCATATCAGATAATGTTTTGCCTTGTGCTATTGCCTGTTGCTCCATTTGGCTAAACCGGGATATGAACTTTTTGTTCGTTTTTTCCAGTGAGTTCTCGGCATCTATTTGCAAAAATCGTGCGTAATTGATTAACGAAAAGACCAGGTCTCCGAATTCTTCTTCCATTTTCGATTTATCTTTGCTGGTTACGGCTTCCAGCAATTCACTCATTTCTTCTTTCACTTTCTCCCATACTTCTTCGGTATTGTTCCATTCAAATCCGACCTGTTTGGCTTTTTCCTGCAGCCGCATCGCTTTTACAGTTGCCGGTAATGAAACCGGGACTCCGCTCAAAACCGATTTTTTCCCTTCCTTTAGTTTTATTTTTTCCCAATTTTTTTTTACATCCTCATCATCATTGACTTTTACATCGCCATAAATATGGGGATGCCTCACAATTAGTTTTTCGCAAATGCCGTTGATGACATCTGTGAGGGTAAACTGATTTTGTTCTTCTCCGATCTTTGCATAGAAAACGATATGCAACAAAAGATCGCCGGCTTCTTCCTGAATATCTTTCCAATCGTGCATCGTAATCGCATCTGCAAGTTCGTATGTTTCTTCGATCGTCATAGAGCGCAAGGTGTCGATGGTTTGTTTTTTATCCCATGGACATTTTTCGCGCAAATCATTCATTATTTCAACCAAACGGGTAAAAGATACTGCAGCTTCATTCATAAATTTTTTTTAGACTAAGTAGAAATTGCGGAGATCAGTAAAAATATCGCTAATAAAATAACATTTATTATAAACGCCAGTAAACTTACAATACAAAGTTTGATAATCGTTTTCAGTCTTTTTTGTTGATAAAATGTACGCATGGCTTTGTAAGTATATATCCCGAGGTAAATCCATACGATGAAATTTATTATCGTTTCAACAACAGATGCCCAATGCCATGGCATAGAATCCAATAATTTATTAAGAATTATTAAGATCAATAAAAAGATGAATACGGCGCAATAAAGATGAATGGTGAAAATGGCATGATCGGTATAATAAAATTGTTTGCGACGGACGTAAACCAATTTTAAAATGAGCGCAAAAAATGGAAGCAAGAAAAATAAGATCTTGGGGAAAGAATGAACGAAATTTTCTTTGATATGCTCAAGATAACTTTTTTTGTCTTTGTGCCATTGTTCACCGATCAAAATGATTTTCCTGTTCATCAATTTCGAAAACCATCCGTCCCTTTTATTTTCCGGAAGTTTTTGTTGTGCCGAATCGTATGCTGCAACGGTTTTATATCTATTGGTAATATCGTTTGTGTCTGATTTGAGCCTGGAATGGGCTTTCACTGAACTGTCAATTTCGGCGGCCACCGCCGGTGGCATTCCCTGCGCTTTTAAGCTATCCATATTTGCTTCCAGGGACAGTAATGATATTTCCTGCAGATTGAATTTTTTTGTGGTAGTATCCCCATATATTTTTTTTGCAGCAGCAATTCTGCCGGCGAGTTCACCAATGCTGTCTTTTAGATCTTCAATATCTCCCTGATCTTTTGTCAACAATATTTTTTTTTCGAGTTCTTTTTTCTGGTTCTCCCAATCGCCCACACTTTCTTTTATTTCCGTGGTTTTTGCATTCTTATCTGGCGTCTCGTTCAGATTCACGATCTTGTCGCCGCCATTTAAGGAGAAAAATACCAAGAAGAAAATAGCCGATGTAAAAACATACATGCGGATGGGGTTGAGATAACTCGCTCGCCGGCCAACCACATATTCTTTTGAAAGAAATCCGGGTTTGGTGATAAGATATTTTACCGTATTGAAAAATTTTCCGTCAAAATGAGTGATATCGTTAAAGAAATGAGTTATGAGATGCCAAACCGTTTCCTTTGGTTCAAGGTTCTCTTGTCCACAAATATGGCAATACCTTCCGTGCAGGCTGGCATTGCAGTTTAAGCAGTTTTTTTCTTTTCGTTCTTTTAAATGCGACACAAAAAAATTTCGCTAAAAATAAGTAACCTGCGCAGCTTGACAAACTTTAAAATTGTTGCGTAATAAAGCTGCTGTTTTTTCGTTTGTTAACTGGTTTTGATTAGATGTAATTAACGGAGAAATACAAATTAGAACAATAGCCTTTTTATCTTGTGAAATTATTATGGCGAATGGTAAAAACCCCTTTTTAAATCTTCCACAAAGCCTCAGGCGTGTAACCAGTGGCTCAGCGTTTATTCCGGAAATAGATGGGCTGCGGTTCCTGGCTATCTTCCCTGTGATCCTTCAGCATTTCAGCGAACGCATCAGTAGGAAAGGACCCACGCCAACCGGCTTTAATGGGTTATTGGTTCGGGTTTTATCAAATGGACATATCGGCGTGCTCATATTTTTTTTTATTAGTGGTTTTATTTTAACGCTTCCATTTGGGAAGCAAAAATTGCTTAATGCACCACGTGTTTCCATTTCAAAATATTATTTGCGACGATTAACGAGACTTGAGCCACCTTACCTGGTTTGTATGACATTATTCCTTTTTTTATTGGTTGGCGTTTATCATCAAAAATTCGGCGAGCTTTTTCCTCATTATCTCGCCAGTTGTTTTTATTTACACCGGCTGATTTACGGGAATTGGTCGCCAATTAATCCATTGGCATGGACATTAGAGGTAGAAGTTCAGTTTTATGTGTTTGCGCCATTGCTTACTCTTTTTTATTTTTCATTTGCCAAGATCAGAAGAAGAGCGGTGCTGATCGGATTGATCCTTGCCAAATTGATTATCGCAAATACTACCCCATTTTTCACTTCATTTTCGCTTACACTTCCGTACTATATTGAATATTTTATGTTGGGGATCTTATTTGCAGATCTTTATTTGTCGGAATGGAAGGATGGCGTTTCCAAGCAAAGGAAATTTGATTTTATTGCTATCATCAGCATCATCGTCCTATTCTCCAGCTGGACATGGGAACAAAATGTGTTGCTGAAGCTGATTTTTGCCACCTCATTATTTCTAACAGTTTATAGCTGTTTTCGCAGTGTTACGGTCAATCATTTTTTTAGAAACAATTGGATAACTGCACTGGGAGGGATGTGTTATACCATTTATTTACTGCACCTGGGTTTAGCAGAATTTATTGTCGGAAAATTTTCTCATTTTATTCTTTTGACGCCGTGGTTTGTGACAAATTATATCATTGGGTTGATTTTGATTCTTCCGATTTTGTTTGTGGTATGCGTATTGTTTTTTCTGGGAATTGAAAAACCGTGCATGGATCCTAAATGGCCATCTAAACTTCGTACTCAGATCGCATCTTTTTTACGGATGACATAGAATTCAATCGTTTCCGCGCATTGAATTTTGCCAAGGTTCACAAAATTTTAGAATTCTTTGCGCATTAAGAGGATTGTTTTTTCGTTACGTAGTTTTGCTTTTTAATAGACAAGTCAACATAAATTCAATAATGAAGGTTTCGATCAAATTAATTTCGCTGCTGCTGGTTTGCCAAACCACATTCGCGCAATATTATTATAAGGATATTCTTGCAGCGCAGCAGGCAGCTGATAAAGAAAAAATTTACAGGACCAACGGAGTGAAATCTGTTGAATTAAGCAGTAAAGATGGAAATGATCAAGCGGAAGATGGTTTTGTCTGTGAACAGCATGTTGTAAATAATTTTATGACGATCATCACTTACAGTAAATCAAAATTTACGCCTGAATCCTTTCAGACCACCCTATACAATGAACGCGGATTATTAAAAAGAACAATTGACACGAGCAAGTCCTATTCAACTTCCACCGATTACCAATTTGATGACGACGGGCGATTGATAAATCTCATCAACACATCAATTCAAACAGATAACCAATTAAAGGATGTGGAAGAACATCGATGGCAGTATGACAAGAACGGGAAGCCATTTGAAATGATGAAAATAAAAAATGGCAATGACACCACTTTTTTTCATTTTGTGATTGATGAGAAAGGAAATGTTGCAGAAGAAAGATCGGTTCATAATAAGATCGACATGCCGACTGTCTTTTATTATTATAATACCAATAGTCAGCTAACGGATATTGTTCGCTATAATGCGGCAGCGAAGCGATTATTGCCCGATTTTATTTTTACCTATGATGATAAAGGTGTTTTGACCTCAATGATCGTGGTACCTGAAGGGAGCAGCGATTATCAAAAATGGGTTTATAAATACAATGATAAAGGCCTGAAGTTAGAAGAGATGTGCTTTAATAAAAGGACCGAAATGTTGGGAAAGATCATTTATCACTATAATTTCTAAGAGCTTTTTTATTTCATTCGCTCCAAGGCGCTGTCCAATACCTGCAATACGACTTTCTGTCCCGATGCACTCAAATGACCATGATCTATAAAAGAATTATAATCGTCATTCAAAAATTTATACTTCTCATCATTAAAGTTCAACAAAACATCATTCTTACCAAATAATGCGCTGATGCTATCAACAAATTTGTTGTTATTGTCAATGTTTAGCTGATATAACTGGTAGGGAACAGGAGTGAAGTAAGCGATCACTTTAATATCATGCTGCCGGAATTTTATTATGGTATTCTTCAATTCCTCGTATGCGACGGGGTCTATGCGGGTACTGTCAAACTCTTTCCTGATGGCCCTTTGCTCAATAGAATCTTTTGGATCAATGTTATGCATTTCCAATTCGAAATTGTTCCAACCGTTTGCATTTGAAATATTTTGGGCGTACCGGTAAGGTGCTAGATTATATTTTCTAATGAAATATAATAGATATGTCCTGAGAAGATTTGTCGAACCTAAAGCACCGTAATATTCTTTGGGATTGATATTCGCGCTTTTATTGCCGTGATCTTTTGTGAGATAGGGCGAAAGGCAGATAATTGCAAATTTGATATGCCCTTTGGCAACAATATTATCGACCAGGTAATCCAATTCGGATATGTTGACGCCCATTATGCTGGCATTATAGACGTTAAACCCTTTAAGTTCTTGAGGATTGAGGTTATCCGAAAGTGATGGACCAAAAATAACGCCATCAAAATTTTCAGGAATATAGCGAAATGAAAAAAGGTATTTTGTTGTGTGTTCGTTGATGTAAACTTTTCTTTCTTTTTTCCCTCTGAACAGACCGTAAATATCAATATAGTAATTAATGCCAGCTATCAGTGCAACAGCAAAGAAAGTAACGACTATATAAGTGAGTAAGAATTTTTTATTGCTCATAGGTTAAAAGTCAAAATATAGAAAATCGTTTGAAGTGATGGAATTAAGATACAGTAAGCTGATCAGCGTCAGGGCCAACATATACAAAAGATGTTTTTTGTTTGGCGAAAATTCGCTAACGAGTTGATTGGGATTTTTCCAAAACAATAATAATACACCTGCAATTAGAACGGGAGCCAGGTAAATATCTGATGAGACATTTGAAGATGAATAATGAAAATGGTTTAGCCCCAGCATGCTTTTGATCACAGCGATGGCATCTTTAAAGGAGGTTGCCCGGAAAAATACCCATGCAAAATTCACAAATAAGAAAGTGATGATTATGCCTAAAGCATTGCTCATTTGTATTCTTGTTCTTTGCCACAAACGGTGGACCACTAAAGCGATGCCGTGTAGCATTCCCCATATAACAAATGTCCAGTTAGCACCGTGCCAAATTCCGCCGACCAAAAAGGTAATGAAAAGATTTATACAGGTTCTAATTTCACCTTGCCTGTTTCCACCAAGCGGTATATATATATATTGTCGCAAAAAGTTTCCAAGGGTAATATGCCATCTTCTCCAAAAATCCTGAATATTGGTTGATTGGTACGGGGAATTAAAATTCACTGGCAATTGAATGTTGAACATCAGTGCAGCGCCGATAGCCATATCCGAATAACCACTAAAGTCAAAATAAAGCTGAATGGCGTAGGATATGGAAGCAAACCAGCTGTCAATAAATGATAAATGTGATGCATTTGCATATCCTGAATTGACGAGCAAAGAAAAAGTATCGGCGATGACTATTTTTTTTACCAATCCCATCAAAAAAAGGTAAGTACCGGGTAAAAAATTGGCAAGTTGAAATCTTTTATTGGACCGGTCCTTGAACTGCGGAACGATCTTTTTATGATGAACGATAGGGCCGGCGATGAGTTGAGGGAAAAAAGCTACAAATAAAGAAAAGTCTAAAAAATTATATCCCTTCGTTTCCCCCTTGTAGCTATCGATAATGTAAGCGATTTTTTGAAAAGTGAAAAAACTGATAGCGAGTGGCAGCGCGATCTTTTCCAAAATGATCTCATGTCCTTTCGGCAAAATGAAATTGATGTTGGCCACCATAAAATTCGCATACTTATAGTAAAGAAGAACCGAGACATTGACCAGGAGGCATAAAATGCAGAATAATTTTCTAAGCCTTTTATTTTCTATATAATTGAGCTTTTGACCGGCAAAATAATTGAAGAGCAGCAAACTCACGATCAATATCAGGTAAATGGGTTTCCACCAGGCATAAAAAAACAGCGAGCAGAATAACAACCAGATCTTTCCCGCAGTATAAAATTTATATCTATTTAAAAGAAAATATCCGAGTAAGGTAATGGGTAAAAAAGCGCCTAAAAATTCTACTGAACTAAATAACATTGCTGTGCTGATTAATACCTTGAATAAAGAAGAAATATAAACTGACCCGAAAAATAAAGTAACGCAAAATGCAAAAAAATTTATTGACCGGCAATATTAAAATTATTTTTTGGCACGAATTTTACGATTATTTCATTTACGTATTTTTCCGTATTTGAATTTTTCATAATCCGGCGAAAAACAAGACCATATTTTTAAAACTACTGCTTAATTGCTAATTGCTATGAATGCCTTTCATAATCCCCAATGGATTAAAAAATACAATTTCCATTATCCTGATATTGAGTACATCCCAAACTATGTATTTTCTTCGATTAACAGGAAATTAGATTTTCTCTCCAGGAATTTTCCGCTGGTGAGCATTATCATTGCCGCAAAAAATGAAGAAGCAAATTTGCTCTCCACCATCAGTTCAATTGCCAATAATAAAACAAGGATTCCCATTGAAATCATTGTTGTCGATAATAATTCAACGGATAGAACTCCGGACATTATTAAGAAGTTACATGTTAAAAGCCTGGTTCAGCCTATGCAGGGATGCGGCCCGACCCGCCAGTTGGGGCTTGAAAATGCCCGCGGACAGTATATATTAACTGCCGATGCAGATTGCTTATATCCAGAGACCTGGATTGATGGAATGATCAAAAAACTCAAGCAAACCAATGCAGTTTGTGTGTACGGGCGATATTCATTTATTGGCAATAACAAAACGTCCCGGCTAAAATTATTCTTATATGAAAAGATAAAAGACGTGATAGCTGAATTAAGAAACTATAAGCGACCGCATATGAATAGTGTGGGGCTGAATATGGGTTTCATAAAAGAATATATGCAGAAAGTCGGTTTTGTAAGAAGAGACGTTCGCGGAGAAGATGGGCGCATGTGTTTTGATTTGATGAGGTACGGAAAAATAGTTTACGTTAAAAACAATAGTCTCCGGGTATGGACTGGAACACGCACACTGGATAAAGATGGGAGCATCTTCAGAGCAATGAAATTACGGGTCGTTAAAGAATTAAGGCGTTTAGCAGATTATATTAAGATTCACCCGCATCACGATACCAAGACCTCGCACAATTAAAATGGAATAGTATAAATTTTCGAATGGTCTTGCGCGTTAGATCCTTACCATACTTTATTAATTGTCATTTTTACAATTGTAAATTTTCTTTCGACTCCAAGAGTAAATATACTTGTATCGCGTAGTTTTACTTTTGTTTTTGCAGTTTTTCACCGGGTTATCAACATTTAATTCACATCTATTTTTTTGGCAAATATTTTGTCAACATAAGGAACACAGTGCTTTTACCAAAGCATTTGACCAAAACTCTGATCCACACTAAGTAGATTGCTACATTTTTTTAATCTTTTTTTTCATTAACGGCTAAAAAAATTCTTTGGCAAGCAATTTGTTTATGAAGATTGTTCTATCCAATATCGTATCATTTGAAAAACCATTTCCAATACTATGAGACTAATTCTATACCCTATTAGAAGCAGCCTTCTTACGTCTTTCAAAGCTGCGGCAACCTCAATTCGTCTTTTTTCCTTACTAATTATTATTGTCACAAATCATCTGACTGCCGATGCTCAGTTTCAATTGGGAGAAAATCCCGGTTATTACGGAGCGCAATTTACGGATCAGCAGATTTATGATCTGATGTATGCTGCCGGAGCTCGTTCCGCACGCACTACCGTACCATATCAGATGTATGTCCAATATGGAGGGATAACTGATTTTCAGCCCGCCTTGCAATATGTATATTCGAAGGGGATGAGAAATAATACCTTCTTCCTTTTTGCGTCCCCTGGTCCGGATTACCCGGGACGTAGTGACTCCGTCCTTTCAAATGGCGCACAGTCCTGGATTCCACAAGGCATCTGGCTTCCTGCCTTTAACTCCGACGGCTCAATCAATACCAGCAATCTCTGGGCAAAATATTGTTATGATGTAGTAACTGCGATAGGGGCAGACTATACCTATTTTGAAGTTTGGAATGAACCGGATCTGTCGGGTAGCCCTGATGCTTATAATGATTCGACCGTGTCCTCAACCTCATGGCAAAAAACAGAACCATTAGCTACAGAACTTCAGAACTTAAATGCACCATTGGAAGATTATGTGCAGCTGTGTAAAATAACAAGTCAGGTCATTAAAAAATATCAGCCTAATGCGCAAATTACCACGGGCGGATTGGGTTATCCCTGGTTCTATCAATGGTTCCTGCGTAAAGGCGGTGGTCAATGGATCGATGCCTTAAGCATTCACTGTTATCCATATTTTAACTGGGTAAGTTGCGCGTGGACTGGTTCGGCCTGCGGACCAGCAGGGTTTCACCGGAATTCAGATGGCGCTTCTCAGTCTCTGCTGCAGAACCTAAATAATTTCAGAGCCATCGAAACACAGGCAGGCGTCGCCCATAAACCGGTGATCCAAACAGAAGGGAATATTCCCCGGTGGAATTATGTTTCCGCTGCAAATATGGAAGTCTTTCCTAACAATAAAGCATGGGGGAGTGACCACGCTCAAAGAAATTTTACCATAAAGGGTTTTACAAAAATGGTCCAGAATGGTTTGCAAATGTTGTATCTCTATCAGACTGGTGAAACAGCTGATAGTGGGACAAATGATGGACCGACGAGCAGTGAAATAGATGCCATGGGCATGTATAAAAACCTTATAAAAGCTTCGCCGGGAAACACGGTGATCACTGATCAGGGAATTGCCATAAGAACAATGCAGAGTCTATTCGGCAATTATAAGGTCGATGGAACACAGCCTACGTTTTCATCAGGGGTCGATGGGGTGCGATTTGATAGTGCGGGAAATAAAGTTTATGTGATATGGGCGCAAACAATGACCGACACCTCAGAAACTGCGTCGGGGTCCTACACCTTACCTGCGGGTTCGAATTTTAAAAAATATTTGTGGAATGGTACTTTGTCCGGGACAGTGAGTGGTACCGTTTCTCTTATCGGTGACCCATATATTCTGGTTCAGACAAGTGGAAGTATATCATCAGTAAATTGTAATGCCGGAGCTAATCAAAATGTACAGTTGCCAACAAATTCTGCCAGCCTTAGTGCTGCGGGTTCAACGGCCACAAATTCTACGATAAGTTCTTATGCCTGGTCGCAGGTCTCAGGACCAAATACGGCCACATTCAGCGGAGCAAATACGGTGTCTCCAACGGTCGGAAATTTAATTGCGGGTACTTATTCTTTTCAGGTAAAAGTAAAAGATGCCAATAATGATTCCTGCAGCAGCACTGTGCAGGTAACCGTGAATGCTGCTCTTACTCCACCAACGGTAAGCGCAGGAAGCGCTCTGACAATTACTTTGCCTACAAGTTCTGCATCCCTTGTGGGTACGGCAAGTGATTTAACTGGGACCATTACAACCTATGCATGGACCCAGGTTTCCGGGCCCAATACAGCATCCATTACAACGCCTTCTTCATTGACAACGACAATAACCGGATTGATCGCCGGTACTTATGTATTTCAATTAAAAGTTACCGATAATAATGGATTATCGGCAACGGCAACAGTTACCATAACCGTTAATGCAGCGACCAATCAACCGCCCATTGCGAATGCGGGCGCTGATCAAACAATAACATTACCACTCGATTCAGTTACCTTAAACGGAAGTGCTTCGAAAGACCCTGACGGTACGATTTCAAAATATAGCTGGACAGAAGTTTCCGGACCAAGCACTGCCACAATAAACACAGCAAGCGGGGTCACTACCATTGCAGGCAATTTAGTGCAGGGTACTTATGTATTCAAACTGACCGTAACGGATAATGGTGGAGCAACTGCTTCTGATAATATAAATATTATCGTGAATGCAGCAGCGAATCAGCCACCGGTAGCAAATGCAGGGACAAGTCAAACCATAACATTACCTACAAGCACTGCATCTTTAAATGGAAGTGCATCTTATGATCCCGATGGAACGATCGCTTCTTATAGCTGGAAGGAATTATCAGGACCATCTACCGCAACGATCACAGGAGCTAAGACGGCAACGCCAACAGTTTCAGGTTTGGTTGCTGGTCAATATACCTTCCAGTTGACGGTGACCGATAATAGCGGAGCGACTGCGACGGCATCTGTAAAAATTACGGTAACCGCTCCGGTCAACCAACCCCCAACAGCAAATGCAGGCTCAAA
>JAJPKJ010000007.1 GCA_021323755.1 Chitinophagales bacterium
AGACCTCATCAATCGCTGGGTTTTGTTCCACCAGCCGAGTATCATTAATCCGTTTCCCTAGAATTACTAAAAACTAGAAAACTCTAATTGTTAGTGGCATCAAATTCAGGGGAACTTACAGACAATTTACATTGATTTGTGGACTGTCGGGTACATATCTATTTCGATAGGCTGAAGATAAATAGGTTTAAACTTTTTAGCCTCAAGGTAAATTTCATTTTTGATTTCTGGTATCGGCTCAGACTTTGTATTTTCATCTTTATAAATAAAATAGACGGGAAGAATAACTATTTGGTCTTTGCCTGAATGGTTAATCCATTTACCGCTCGTCTTTTTAATTGCTTCAACAATTATAGAACCAATTGTTGAAGTATCATTGTTAATACTAATTAACTCCATCTCACTTTTAAAAAATCCATTTTTGTCAATTTTTATTTTCGCCTGAAAATACCTGTTATGTGCCCTCGCACTATCTTGAAAAAAGCCATAATTAAAATAAACATAATTCACTAAGTTTTTCGTAAGAATATTATAGCCGCCAGCGTATGTTATTATTCGACTAGTATCTTGTGAATCGCAAATACTTAGTATAAACAAGAACATCACAAATGAAATTGATCTCTTCATAGCTTTATTTCATAACGAGTCAATATTATTATACAGTTTTTAACGCACACGTAGTCCCCAGCGAAGAGAGGGAATCCATTTTGTTTAGGTGGTTCGCAGCGCTTGCAATAATAATTTCTTGTCTGGGCTTGTTTGGGCTTGCTGCTTTTTCAGCGCAAAAAAGACAAAAAGAAATGAGCATACGAAAAGTTGTTGGCGCATCAACCACCGACATCGCGACATTATTCTCTAAAGATTTTTTTAGACTGATATTAATTGCAATTCTTATTTCTTTTCCCCTTTCCTTGTGGGCCATGAATATGTGGCTTGATAATTTTGCTTATCGAATACACATAAGCGCTAGCATGTTTGCTTTGACATTCCTGTTCATATTTTTCATCACTTTAATTACAATTAGCTTCCAATCCATAAAAGCAGCGATAACAAATCCGGTAAAAAGTTTGCGTAATGAATAAGATCTTTGTAGTCCCGACAAGAATCGAACCTGTATCAAAAGTTTAGGAAACTTCTATTCTATCCATTGAACTACGGGACCGATTTTATTTTCAACTTTCGCAAAAATAATGTTTACTTCTCTACAGAATATATTTTCCTTTATCAGGATTTGACTAATTTCAGCATCTAAAAATTTAAAAATGAAAAAGGCTCTGAGTTTGATATTATCAGCTGTTTTTTGCGTACTCATCACCGATTCGCTAAAATCCCAAAACAATGCTCCGCATGTAAACCACCTCGCATTATATGTGGTAGACCTGCAGCGCAGTGCAAATTTTTATAAAAATATCATGCAGCTTCAGCAAATTGAAGAACCCTTTCATGATGGCAAGCATGTTTGGCTAAAACTTGGCGAGCATAGCCAATTGCATATTATTTCCGGCGCAGCCGCAGATATTCCCCACGATGAAAATATTCATCTCGCATTTACGGTTCCCTCGCTTGAAGATTTTATTAAGCATCTCAAAGCAGAGCATATAAAATTCGGCAATTGGGCCCAAAATTCAGAAGAGCCGCAGGTCCGGGCTGATGGTATCAAACAGGTTTACTTCCAGGATCCTGATGGTTATTGGATCGAGGTGAACAATGACAAATTTTGACAGTGAAGGGTTATTGTCGAGTGTTAAATACCCATAAACACGCATCATAAAACTTCAAACTCAAAACTGCAAACTTGCCTTATCTTTGCCGTCCTTAATCCAGGATATGAAGTTTTACAATTTAGTTATCAAATACAGATTATATCTCGCTATTGCATTTCTTGCTATTGCCATTGCAACCAATTTTTATGTTGGTTTTTGGCCCGCATTCCTTCCTTATCTGATCACCGTTGTATTGATTTTCGGGTACTTTTTTTTCGGCCCGTTAAGATTGATACAGGATTCGATGGAAAATGGCGACATGGAAGGCGCCGAAAAAATCCTGAATTCCATTCGCTATCCGGGACTATTGTACAAACCGATCCGGTCGGTTTATTACACCTTAAAAGGCAATATGGCCATGATGAAACAGGATTTTGATGTTGCTGAAAAAAATATGAAAAAAGGATTGGACTTAGGCATGCCGATGAAAGAAGCTGAAGGGGCAAGTTTGTTGCAGATGGGAATGTTGTCAATGCAAAAAAATGATCTGCGACAGGGAGAAAGTTATATTCGCCAAGCAATACGAAAAGGTTTGCCCGACAAGGAAAATCAGGCGACAGCCTATTTACAACTTTGTTCAATAATGATGACGAAAAGAGAATTCAGGGCAGCTAAAGAATTCTTTAGAAAAGCAAAGGCATTAAAACCCACTACTCCGCAAATTGTTGACCAGATAAAACAAATTGAAAAATATATTTCCAGAATGCCCGGATAATGTTTGCCTGATACAGTTAGGCTATTTCCGATTGTAATTGCCGAACACAATTATTAATTACCGCAGCAATTTTTTCGATCAATGGTGGTAATATTTCCAGTGAACTTGCCTGCTTCGCATTTGTCTCCACCGTACGAATATCCTGCTGAATTGATTTAATCGCCATTGAATCTATAGTGGATTTTAATTTGTGGGCAATCTTCCCCACTTGTATCCAATTTTGTAATGCTGATTCCTGCTGCATTTGAGCAGCATCTTTGGGAACAGTATCGATAAACAACAGGATCATCTTTTTAATAAATTCTTTATCCCCGCCGGAAACAGATTCGATCATTGACAGGTTGTACAATTTGCTCCTATCTGCCGGCGGTAAACCTGTTGCTGTTTTATTTGCAGTATGTTGATCGTTTACTCCAAGACCGGTTATGGAATTTTGATGCAAATTTTTTAGGATGACCTTAATAAGATTACCTTCTTCATAAGGTTTAGCGAGATAATCATTCATTCCTGCTTCAAGATATTTTTGATTCCCTTCATCTGTTGAATTCGCCGTTAAGGCTATTACCGGAACAGATGCTTTTGTCTTATCTGCCAGTTGCCGTATTTTTTTTGTGGCTTCCATTCCATCCATTTCCGGCATCTGCACATCCATCAAAATGCAATCAAAATCATTTTCTTGCATGTATTGCAGCGCTTCCACTCCATTATTTGCAATCGTCACTTCCATTTTACATGACTCCAAGATCCGTTTCACCAAATCCTGGTTCAACCGCACATCTTCGGCAACAAGAATTTTCTTGTTCTCAAGATCGCGGTAATTAATATTGTTACTGATATTTCTTTCAGCCATTTTCTGAAATATGGACGTGAATCTTATTTGATTTTTAATTCCCCTAACTGCACCATCCGGTAGATGGTAGATTTTCCGACATCTAATTTTTTTGCAACAAGCAAAACATCCTTGTCGTATTTATCAAGATAATGTTGAATCAATTGTATCTCAAATTCCTTCAATGTAATTTCTTTACTTAATAGATCTGCGATGCTTGAGGTTGTGTTGTAAGTAATGTGATCCGGAAGAATGGTTTCATCATCAGCCATTACTACAGCCAGTTCGACAATAGATTTTAACTCGCGCACATTGCCTGGAAATGAATATTGCATCAGCTTTTGTTGCGCTTCGGACGATAATATTTTTTTTGCTAATTTATTTTCTTTACAAAATGCATCGGTAAAATGCTTGGCCAAAATGCATACGTCGTTACCCCGTTCGCGCAAGGGAGGCAATTGAACAGGCAACCCGATCAAACGATAATAAAGATCTTCCCTGAAGGTTTTATTCTTCACTTCTTCCATTAAGTTTTTGTGGGTTGCGACAATTATGCGCACATCAATTTTAATGGTTCCATTACCACCAACGCGGGTAATTTCCTTTTCCTGCAAGACGCGCAATAATTTTGCCTGGAGGTTGATATCCAGTTCACCGATCTCATCAAGAAATAGTGTTCCTTTATCTGCTTCCTCAAATCTGCCGATGCGACGCGTGACGGCACCGGTAAACGCACCTTTTTCATGACCGAACAATTCACTTTCGATCAAATCCTTTGGAATGGCAGCCACATTGACCGTAACAAAAGGCAGCTTATGCCGGGCTGAATTATAATGAATGGCTTTGGCCACCATTTCTTTTCCAGAACCGGTTTCGCCGGAAATAGAAACAGTTATGTTGGTGTTGGCAGCCTTTTCGATCATGGCAAAGACTTTTTTTATTGCATCACTTTTGCCGATGATCATTTCAGAAAAATCGTATTTGCGACCAACCTGTGTTTTTAAAGTTTCCACTTCCTGTTTCAGATCACTTATTTCACGCAAATGCAAAATGCTGTTCCATAAACGATCTTTGGTTTCATCATCCTTAACAATATAATCGAATGCTCCATTTTTTAAAAGGTTGATCGCTGTTGCAACATCCTCTTGTCCGGAAATAATGATTACCCGAACATCAGGATTTGTTTCCTTTATCTTTTTTAGAACTTCTGCGCCATCATAATCAGGCAAGGAATAATCGAGAGTAACTACATCAGGATTTTGATGTAGCTGAGCAAAGAAATCGTTTGGCGATTCAAATCGTTTTATCTCATATTCAGGGTTCAGCGACAGATAATGCTGTAGCATAGAACCATACCACGTATCATCTTCTACAATAAAAACTTTGAAGGCTTGATTTTTCATAGCTAAAGTGCTTGACTCTTAATAACGCAAAAACAACAAAAATATTCCCGTAATCAGAAAATTTCCGGATTTTATACGATTTTTATTCTCAGAGGCTGTTTTGAACCTGCCTATCTTTGATCAATGCCCATTACTGATAATAAACAACATCAAAAATTTTTAGAAGAATTTTCAAAACTCAATAAAGAGCAGCAATTGGCAGTGGGAACCATCGAAGGTCCCGTAATCGTTAATGCCGGACCTGGAACAGGCAAAACACAAATCCTTGCAGCCCGAATTGCTAATATTTTATTGCAAACGGATACTGCTCCTGCCAGTATTCTCTGCCTCACTTTTACGGATACCGGCGCCGTTGAAATGCGCAAACGATTATTAAAAATGATCGGCGCTGCGGCATATAATGTTCGCATTCACACATTCCATTCCTTTTGTAATGAAGTGATACAGGATAACCTGAGTTATTTCGGCAAGCTGAATCTTGAACCGATAAGTGATCTGGAAGAAATCGATCTTTTCAACAAAATGATCGATTCAATTGAAAAAGACAATCCGCTGAAAAGATATCGCGGTGAAGTATATTTTGAGAGACTGCGATTAAAAAGATTATTTGAGCTGATGAAAAAAGAGGCATGGAAGCCGGATTTTCTCAACGAAAAGATCAATGCCTACATTCAGGAACTACCAACCAAAGAAGGTTTTTTTTATAAAAGGAAATTCAAAGAGTTCAATGCCGGTGATCCCAGACGCGCAATCATTGCAGACGAAATAGAGAAAATGGAAATCCTTCGCGCCGCAGTGAATTTGTACCCGCGTTTCCAGCAAATGATGAAAGACATCGGCCGATATGATTTCGACGATATGATATTGTGGGTGCTTGACGCATTTGAAAAAAATAAAAATATGCTGCTCGATTACCAGGAGCGCTTTTTATATTTTTTGGTTGATGAATTCCAGGATACAAGTCGTTCGCAAAATCTCTTGCTGCAATACCTGATCAATTATTGGGATGTGCCCAATGTTTTTGTTGTGGGAGATGCAGATCAAAGCATTTTTTCTTTTCAGGATGCCAATGTTGAAAATATCATTGAATTTGAAAAACATTATGGAAATAACATCACCAAAATTGATCTGGTAAATAATTATCGTTCGACGCAACCTATTCTTGATATGGCGCATCAGCTTATTACCCATAACGAGCTTCGCACGGTACAGCGGGATGAGATCTTAATATCATCAAACCAAAGTCTGCAAATCGTTTCAGATAAACCGCTGATCGCCGAATATCCGAATGCCACACAGGAAACGATAGACATCGTCCTACAAATTGAAAAATTAATTCAACAGAAAATAAGTGGAAAAGAGATCGCCGTGATCTTCCGCAATCATGTTCAGGCGGAAGAGATCGTTGCATTACTGGAAGCAAAAAATATTCCGGTCAACACAAGAAAAAAAATCAACCTCCTGCATTTGCCTTTCATTAATAACATCATCAATATTCTTTACTGGATTGACAAAGAAAATTATATCCCCTATAGTGCAGATGACCTCTTATTTCAAATATTACATTATCAATTTTTTAGCCTCAGGCCGATCGAAATTGCCAAACTGAGCATCGCAGTAAACGAAAAAAAGCTTTCAAACAAAGCAGAAATATTTTCATTACGAAGAATAATTGCTGAAAATACGAATGCAAAAATTGATCTGTTTACACAAGCCGATACTTCTGTTAAAGACGTCAGTAATGCGCTGGAGAATCTATTAAATGCTTCTCATAATGTTACGCTTCAACATTTGATCGAGCTGGTCATTCAACAAACAGGCATTCTTTCTTTCATCATGAAAAATTCCGAAAAGCCCTGGCTGATGCAGGTTTTGAATACTTTTTTTGATTTTATCAAGGAAGAATGCAGACGGGATCACGAGCTTACCTTGCACGGTTTGCTGAATACTTTTGAAACGATGAGAAAAGGAGATATTACTATTCCCTTTTACAAAGTAACCACCACCGATGATGGAGTCAATCTGGTCACAGCCCATAGTGCCAAAGGCGCTGAGTTTGCGCATGTATTTGTGATAAGCTGCACGCAATCGGTTTGGGATGAAACCAGCACCGGCAATAAAAAAAATTACCGGCTCCCCGATAATCTTGTCAGCAATCATAATAAAGCAACCACGCTTGAGGAAAGTCGACGTTTATTTTACGTCGCCATTACACGTGCAAAAACAAACCTGCAAGTCTCTTATCCATTAAAGGATAAAAAAGAAAAAGAACAGGTAAAAAGCAATTTCATTACAGAGATTCTTGAGGACCCAAACATACAGACTGTTTCAAAGTCTTTACCAGACGAGCTTTTAACAGATTGCCTAGCTCTGCAGTTTGCTCAGAAAGCAAAACCTGAAATTGAACTGATCGAAGATGCATATATCGATCAATTGCTTAAACGCTACTCGTTAAGTGTAACGCATTTGAATAATTTTCTGGAATGCCCGTTAAAATTTTATTATCAAAATCTAATTAGAGTTCCTTCTGCAAAAAATGAGAACATGGTTTTCGGAAGTGCCATACATTTTGCATTGCAACGCCTGTTTGAAAAAATGAAACAGAACAACAATATTTTTTCATCAAAAGAAGATATGCTGAATGATTTTTCCTGGTACATGCAGCGTAATCGCGAAGCCTTCACACCCGAACAATTTAAAAGGCGAAATGAATACGGAGAAAAAATATTGCCGGCTTATTACGAAACGCATATCAATAACTGGAATAAAATTGTATTGATAGAAAAAGCATTTCGCAATATTGTCGTGCAGGAAATTCCACTGAATGGTAAATTAGACAAGATGGAATTCACTGGCAGACAAGTTAATGTCGTTGATTATAAGACGGGGAAATATGAAAACGGAAAAAAGAAATTATCATTACCCGGGGAAAAGGAACCCAATGGGGGCGACTACTGGAGGCAGGCTGTGTTTTATAAAATCTTAATAGATAATGATAAAACCAATACCTGGGAGGCGATAAGTACAACGTTTGAATTTGTTGAACCCGTAAACGAAATTTATAGATCGGAAAAAATTGTGGTAACGCGGGAAGACATCACTACGGTCATGCATCAGATCACGGACACCTGGAATAAGATTCAAAACAAAGAATTCAAAACAGGTTGCGGCAAGACCGATTGTGTGTGGTGCAATTTCGTAAAGACAAATAACCTTGCCATTGCACTGCATGAACTCGCGGAAGAAGAAACAGAAGCGTGATTTACCGATTTACAAGATTATTAGCAAAAACAACATGCCTCATTAATGCGAAAGAATATAAGTTTGCAGATAATTTTTTTGAATAGCAAATGAAAATTGCAGAACGGCTTTCATTCTTTTTGATTTCGTTGATCCTTATTATCAATGCTCTCGGTGGCGCCGGCTGTGCAAATATTTTGCCACCAACGGGCGGGCCCAAAGACACATTGCCCCCTGTCTTAGTATCTGCAGTTCCAAAAAATATGATCCTGCATTTTAATGGCAATCGCATCACATTCACTTTTGATGAGTATGTAACCCTTGATAAGATCCAGGAAAACCTGGTCATTTCCCCGACACCCAAAATCAATCCCATTGTTGATTCCAAATTGAAAACAGTTACCATAAAACTAAAAGACACTTTACGACCAAACACCACCTATCAATTTAATTTTGGCAATGCCATCAAAGATGTGAATGAAGGCAATACACTGAAACATTTTTCTTATGTCTTTTCAACCGGCTCATATATTGATTCATTGGAATTTTCCGGGAGAGTGGTGGTGGCAAAGACAGGAAAAGCGGATAGTACACTGATCGTCGTTCTGCATAAGAATTTAGATGATTCAGCCATTGTCAATGATCGACCTCCTTATGTTACAACACTCGACAGCGCAGGCTTTTTTACCTTTAGATATCTTGCGCCGGGGACCTATGCTCTATATGCATTCCGGGATCAGGGTAACGCAAGAAAATATTTTTCAAAAAGTGATCTTTTTGCTTTTGCCGACAAACCCATTGAAATAAACGGACGCACTCCAACCATTACTCTATATGCATTTGCAGAGGAAGAGGATAAGAAAAAAACAAATAAACCTACCGGAACCAAGTCGTCTTCAAAATCTGAAAAAGCAAAAGAAAAGGATAAGCGCCTGATCATGAAAACAAATCTGACAGCCGGAGAATTGGATATCCTCGGTAATCTTGAATTTGATTTTGCAACACCACTAAAAGATTTCGATTCAACAAAACTTCATTTTACCGATGAACAATTCAAAGAGATAACCAATTATCGTCTCATTACTACCAACGATACCTTGCACAAGACCATTGAACTTGTTTATAAATGGGAACCGGATACAAAATACAATATCATTGCCGAAAAGGATTTCGCCCAGGATACTTCTGGAAGAAAATTGTTAAAAGCTGATACCATTGCCATCCATACAAGAAGAGAAAGTGAATATGGAGAATTGGATCTGCGTTTTCGTAATCTTGATCTTAGTAAAAATCCCGTTCTCCAATTTATACAAGGTGACGATATTAAGTTTTCTTTCCCATTAACCTCGCGTGAATTTAAAAGAGCGCTTTTTTTACCCGGCGAATATAAACTCAGCATTTTATATGACGACAATAAGAACGGCGTCTGGGATGCAGGTGAATTTTTCGGCAAGCATAAACAACCCGAAAAAGTACAACAGGTACTGCTCAACAATAAAAAGAATGCGCTGAACATCAGATCCAATTGGGATAACGACGTGGATATTACTTTGTAACCGAATGCGGGAACCCGCAAAGCGTTTGTTTTTCCATTAACTTTGCACCATGCAATTCTCTTCTTCACTCGTAGAAAATGCGGTCAATGAATTTGCAAAACTACCGGGCATTGGTAAAAAAACTGCCTTGCGATTGGTGCTGCATTTATTAAAACAAAATGAAGCAACGGTAGGTAATTTTGGAGATGCCATCATCAAAATGCGAAATGAAATCAAATTCTGCCAGCGATGTCATAATATTGCTGATGCCGATATTTGTTCCATATGCGCCAACTCCATGCGCAAGCAGGAATTGATTTGTGTTGTTGAGAATATTCGTGATGTAATAACGATCGAAAGCACACAACAATATAACGGAACTTATCATGTGCTCGGAGGAATTATTTCTCCCCTTGATGGTGTTGGGCCAGAACAATTAAATATTGAATCGCTGGTAAACAGAATTAATAAAGAACAGGTGCAGGAAATTATTTTTGCATTGAGCCCAAACATACAAGGCGACACAACCATTTATTATATTCAGAAGAAACTGCAACCGCTGTCTGTAAAAATCACCACGATCGCAAGAGGGATTTCCTTTGGTGGTGAACTTGAATATGCAGATGAAATGACACTTGCACGCTCTATCGCCAACCGGTTGCCGGTAGAAAATTACGTGTCGAAATAAAAATCATTTCACCCCAAAAAATTCATAAAAATAATTCTCCGGTTGCAGGTTAAGCCACTGCTGCCGGTTTTTATTTAAATCATCATAACTAAAATTATCAATATCCTGCTGTTTAAAATGCAACATATTCTCCGGCTTTTTCTTGGTAATAATGCCAAGACCAAAATCGCAATCCAGCACAAAGACATTGATATCATTTCTAAAGCTTCGCAAGTGAACTATCGTTTTCCAAACATCGCCGTTCCAGACACCCACAAAATTGTTAGCCTTCCATTCCTCAAAACTGATAGAGGCCTGCTTGGTTTGCGGATTGCAATCGTGCATTATGATAACAGCATCATCGCTCATGTATCTTAACGTGTTTTCAACATCGCGCAAAGCATAGCCATATTCATGCATCCCATCAATTAATGCAATATCAATTTTCTTTTTTTCAAGGAGTCGCGGCGCATCCTGCGAAAAGAAATCATCGCTTGTTTTTTCAACGTAGTTGTTGAATAGATTGTATGGATTGATCAACACTTTTCCCGCTTTTCTGCTGAAATCAAACCGAAACTCAGGGTCAACAGCAATTTTAAAATTACTTTTTACCTTAAAAAAAATATGCCCGTTAAAAACACCTATTTCTAGATAGTTCTTGAGCCTTTTTTGTTTCATCAAAGTTTGTAAAATGCTAAGTCTGTCCATGATCTTTTATTAAATATGAATTATAAATATAAAATTTATCGCCGTTATTGGAATTTTTATTGAATTTTATTTGAAATTCACCCGCAATAAATCCATAATTTGGTTTATTAATAAATTCCAAATTACTTCGATTGCATTTAACTAAGGGTTATGTTTGATGCCATTTTTATTGAAAAAAAAAAGTGTTCTCCGCGCAAGGATGCGTTGTTTTCGATATTAATTCCTTCATGGAATAATCTCCCCTATCTTAAACTATGCGTTGAAAGTATCCGTAAAAATTCACATTACACTCACCAGATCATTGTTCATATAAATGAAGGATCTGATGGAACACTTGCCTGGATCGAATCACAGCCCGACATTGATTATACTTTCAGCAAGAAAAATATTGGGGTGTGTTACGCGCTGAATGCGGGCAGAAACCTGGTAAGCACAGATTTCATCGTGTACATCAATGACGATATGTATGTTTGTCCTGGTTGGGATTTTGCGTTGGCAGAAGAAATCAACAAATCAGAACATTTCTATTTCTTTTTTTCAGGTACGGCGATTGAACCTGTTTCCTCCAGCAATTGTGTTATTGAAAAAGATTATGGAACGAATATTGAAAATTTCCGCGAGCAACAACTATTAAATGAGTTCAGCGATTTGCCCATGCATGATTGGCAGGGTGCCACCTGGCCGCCAAATGTGGTACACAAAAATATCTGGGACCTGGTCGGCGGCTACAGCACTGAATTTTCTCCCGGCATGTATTCCGACCCCGATTTTTCAATGAAGCTATGGAACGCAGGAATTCGCTTGTTCAAAGGCGTCAGTAAAAGCCGTGTTTATCATTTCGGCTCCCGCTCAACAAAAAGAGTGGTGAAAAATAAAGGCTATTATACTTTTATCGCTAAATGGAAAATGACTTCCGGAACATTTACAAAATATTATTTACAAAGAGGAACCCTTTTTAGCGGAGAATTGGAATCGCCCAAGATCCATATGGGAATAAAATTGAAAAATCTTTTGAAAAGATTTCTTCTGATCTTTCTCAAATACTGAATTCGCGCGCGGATCATGTGTATTTCGAAATAAGCTGGTACAAATTGAATTGTTCATGTTGGATTAGTTCCCGGATATCCTTTGACAAATCTTCTTTGCTCAGATCTTTCATTCGCTGGTATTGGATAAGCTGATAGGCTTCTGCAGCGAGCAGCTCCGGTTTGTGGGCATTTTTGGTCTCATCACTCAAATCAATTTTAATCTGATTCCAGAGTTCCCTGACGCCTTCGCCCTGTGTGGCAATTGTCTTTAATACAGGAATCGGTTGTTGATCCTGTATCAAAATCCCCTGCAGGTTCTTCACCAGGTTATCTGTTTGCTCATGATCGCTTTTATTGACAACGAAAATATCAGCGATCTCCATTAACCCCGCTTTCATGGTTTGAATATCATCGCCGGATCCGGGCGTTAATACAACGATTGTCGTATCTGCAATGGCTGCCACCTCCACTTCGTTTTGGCCAACACCAACAGTTTCAATTATGATATAATCGAAGTCGGCAGCTTTCAGCAGATCGGTTATTTCTATCACCTTCGGATTTAATCCGCCCAAATTTCCGCGCGATGCAAGTGAGCGAATAAAAACATCCTCATGATTGAACCACTTGTTCATTCTTATACGATCTCCAAGCAAGGCTCCAAAATGAAATGGCGATGAAGGATCAACACAAATAACTGCAATTTTTTTATGTTCGCTGATGAGATGCCCGATGAGAACGTCTATCAGCGTGCTTTTGCCTGCGCCGGGCGCCCCGGTGATGCCGATGACCTTTCTGGTAGAATAATCTGCTGGCAATGATTGGAGCAGCTCTAAATAATCAGCATGTTCGTTTTCTATCCATGAGATGCAACGAGATAGGATACGCCGGTCTCCCTGCCGAATGGATGGTATTATCTTGGTCGAATTTATCTTTGAAAGGAAGATATCTGTCATCGTAATTCAAAAGTAGGAGCAAAAATCTGAGTGTAAAAAAATCGTTTTAAAATCTTTCTTAACGATTAAGCAGTTAAATTTGATGCCATTTATCAACATTTAATCATGACGAACTTTATACCGATATTTCCGTTAAGCGTTGTCGTTTATCCTGGCGAAAACCTCAACCTGCATATATTTGAACCGCGCTATAAACAGCTTATCAGCGAGTGTTATGCGGAAGCAAAACCATTTGGAATTCCAAGTATAATCAATGAGAAGGTCAATGAAATGGGAACGCTGGTAACGATTACTGAAATCGTGAACAAAAGCGAGAACGGTGAAATGGATATCAAAACAAAAGGCATTAGTATCTTCAGGATATTGGAGGTGATCAAAAAAGTTCCCGATAAACTTTATAGCGGCGCAATTGTGAATTACCCGGAAAATGTGCAGGAGGTGGCCAATAGGGATTTAATAAAAAAAGTAATGAACGCACTGCGTGAATTGCATCGTCTTTTAAAAATCGATAAGGATTTCAAAAAGACCGATGATGAAGTGACGGCCTACGATCTTGCGCATCATGTGGGATTATCCTTAGAAGAAGAATATGAATTGCTGGAATTATTAAGAGAAGATCAGCGGCAGGAATATTTGAAAAGACATTTGAGCAAGGTGTTGCCGGTCATCGCGGAAATGGAAACGCTAAAAAAACGGGTCAAGCTCAATGGTCATTTTAAAAATCTATCTTCATTTGATTTTGAACAGTAAAGCCTAACGATGGACATCACATTATGTTTCGATTTCGGTAACACGCGCTTAAAATGCGCTGTTTTTTCAGATGGGAAATTTGTAGAAGAAATTTTGCTGGATAGTGATGATGATGCGACCATTCAATCCCTTATTCAAAAATATGCTCCAACAAAGTCTATTTTATCTTCAGTAGTCAATCATAATCCGGCAATTGAAAATTTATTGAAGCAGTCAACCCGTTTTCACAAATTAGATCATCTTTCAAAATTACCCGTCACTACCCCTGTCGGAAAGCCCGAGACCATCGGCGCAGACAGGCTTGCATTGGTTGTGGCTGCAGTGAATATTTTTCCAAAAAAAAATAATTTGGTTATTGGTCTGGGCAGCGCCATCACCTATAACTTCGTTAATAAGCATAATGAGTTTTTAGGAGGGGGAATATCCCCCGGAATGGAAATGCGTTTTAAATCCTTGCATCAGTTCACTGCAAAACTTCCATTAATAAAAGCAGACTGGAATTTTCCATTGGTCGGTTTTGACACCAGAACCAATATTCTCAGCGGCGTTATTTTAGGGATAACCAAAGAAATTGATGGCACCATTGATGCATACGCCGAAAAGTATCACAACTTTAACGTGCTTTTAAGCGGCGGCGATATTCATTATTTCGCCAGACGATTGAAAAATAAGATATTCGCCGACCCGTATTTAATTTACAAAGGTTTATATGCCATCAGTGAATTCAATCAATAATCTCTACTCAAAAAGAACGCTGGCATATTCTTGCGCAAAAATTGTCTTGCCCCTGATCATCTTGAGCTTTGTTGCCTGTGAAAACAACATGAAAAAAATTCCGGCACTCCGTAAAAAGCAAGTGGGCATTGAAACAGGGAACGACATAGAAAGTTATTACAGTGTCGATGCAAAAGTGAAGGCAAAGCTAACGGCCCCGTATATGCTACGATATCTTGCCGATTCCCCCTATGTTGAATTTCCCAAGACAATGCATGTCGATTTTTACAACGACACCATGCGCATCCAAACCAAAATGGATTCGAAGTATGGAAAATATTTTCAGTACTCCGAACGAGTCTTCCTGCGTGATAGCGTTATCGTAAAGAATTCCATTACGGGCGACACACTAAAAACAAATGAATTGTGGTGGGATCAGAAAAAACAACAATTGTACAACGATAAACCTTCCTATATTTTCAAAAAGGATGGCACAAAACTCTTTGCAAAAGATGGATTGGAGGCGGCGCAAGACCTGAGCTGGTACACTTTTAAAAAAGTTTCCGGACCTGTTTCTGTCCCTGAAAATGGATTACCGAAATAGTCAGCGCGCAATGGTGAATAGTATCGCAGCGTTCTATATTATTAACTGACTGGCTTATTGTCTTTCCAATGCCACAAGTGAAGACAGGCATAGGTTCTGTAAGGACTCCATTTCTCCGAAATCTTAAATAAATTTTCTTTGAATTCTTTTTTATTTGTCCGATCTAATTTGTAGAGTTTTATCATCGCATTTTGAATTCCCAGGTCATCAACGGCAAAAACATCTTCACGTCCGAGGGTGAACATCAGCAGCATTTCCGTTGTCCATCTACCGACACCTTTTATCTCGGTTAAATAATTTATTACTTCATCGTTACTGAGCTTACTGAGGTGTTTGTGATCAATTCCTTTTTCCATGGCGAATTTTGCAACATTATGCACATAATTTGTTTTAGCATTCGACAAACCGATTGCGCGTAACTTATCAAAAGGGATAGATAATATTTGCTCCGGCGTTGGTGTTGTGGTATCAAAAAGGGCAAGAAACCTTTTGTGAATCACATCAGCAACTTTTGTTGAAAGCTGCTGACTCATGATAGAGCCACACAAATGCAACTGGATATTTTTTCTTTTTGTGAGCTTGAACGGTCCGTGCTGCTCGATTATTTTTTTAAGTTTTTTATCTTTAGAAAGATGATCAATATAATGCATGTTGAATGTGATTTTTGCAAGGAGTTCAATTGGTAATATTTTCAGTTCAACTCAGGTAAAAATAGATTTTAAATTTGTGATGATGAAAAGGGAGATTTTTGTTACTGATGATGGTTCTCATTCTGTTTTGAATGATGAAATGCAGACAACCTATCATTCAAGATATGGGGCTATCCGGGAATCGAGACATGTTTTTATTGAAAACGGCTTGCAAAGACTGGAAAGCACCGATGCAAGGATAAACATTTTTGAAATGGGTTTCGGAACAGGCCTGAATGCATTATTGACATTGATCGAGGCAGAAAAAAATCACCAAGAAATTTATTACGAAACCATTGAATTATTTCCGCTTGAAAAAGATCTTTATGAGAGACTGAATTATTGTGCGCAATTACAAAGAGAGGATCTAAAAGATGAATTTGAAAAACTCCATCACAGTGAATGGGAAATGCAGATATCAATACATTCTTTTTTCAATTTTAGAAAACTAAATACTTCTCTTGCCGATCATACATTCAATAAATTATTTGATATTATTTTCTATGATGCCTTTGCGCCGAAAGCCCAGCCTGAATTGTGGACCAAAGAGATTTTTGAAAAATTATTCGCCGCCCTTAACCCCAAAGGCTCATTGGTAACTTATTGCAGCAAGGGAGATGTTCAACGAAAAATGAAAGCTGCAGGATTTATAATAGAAAAATTAGCCGGACCTCCGCATAAAAGAGAAATATTGCGTGCCGTAAAAGAATAAATCTTATTGGCGCAATACGCGGTCAATCTTGTGCACTACCCCATTTCTTGCCATAATATTGGGTGCGTAAATATTGGCGGATACAGAATCGCTGTTTCCTTCTGCCTGGTAATAAGCGGCGCCAAAAATTACTTTTATGGTGTTGGTGGATAAGGTGACTTGTGTAGCTGTATCCGAACTACCAACATTGCCAATAGCAATGCCCATATCGGAAGTAAAATATCTATTGTTGATAATATGGTATGCGAGCAATTTGGCGACTGTATCGGCAGGAAGCGTTTTAAAAGTATCGACATTGAGGAACCCTGCATTGCGAAATGCATTATTGTTAGGAACCAATACCGTATAAATGCCGCCGCCTGTCAAAAGCGATTGAATATTGAATAAGGTCGAACTACTTGTTCGCGCCACAGCAGTATCAAAATAACTCAATGTTGTATCTGCCTGCGTAATTTGCAAAATTGTTCCTGCCGGTGGGAACAATGGCTGCGCCATCACATCAAGATAGCCATTACTTGCCGAAACATCGGTTGTAGGAACGCTGATTCCATTAATGTAAAGATTGGTTCCGGTATAAGTAACAAAAATTGAATCGCCGCTCGCCAAGCTATCTATTTTTACATTTTGACCCGTGCCATTAATCAATGCAGAAGATAATCGCGCTTCCCCCAGCAGGATACTATATTCCAATAATTTCTTTAACACATCCACATTCATGGTGTCTATCACGGAGATATTTAACCCGTATTGATTCATTATTTGATCGGTACAAACAAACATTGTCACCATTGAATCCGGATTATTTAAAACAGTATCAAGTCCTGATCTTACCAAGGCGGCATTCAAAATGGTGAGATTGGTTGCTGTTTTTATAAGTTGTGCCACCGTTGGGTTTTTAACCGGCGGAGCCGTGCTTGAATTTTTTACGCAACTGATAAATACAATTACGATCAAAAAAATTGTGATCGGCTTGCACAAAACATTAATTTTCATAACCCGGTTTTTTGTGGATCTTTTTCCAAATCCTTTAAGGCAATAATATATGGTTCGTTACATGAATAACGCCATTATAGGCCATAATATTGGGAGAAGTAATGGATGCTGAACTGTTATGTCCCTCCACTTCATATTGTAACCCGTTGATCTGTTGACCAACAATGGTATTTCCGGTTAATAATGTTGTCAAAGTCTGTCCACTTGCGAAATCAGATGTAAAAACCCTTTTAGGCAAAATATTGTATTCCATAATTCTTGCTAAAGAATCCGGGTTGCTGTTATTAATGACACTGAGTGTTGTAAAGCCTGCTGTTTGAAAGGCACTATTGGTAGCTAAAAAAACGGTATAAATACCGGAACCGGATAATAAAGTATCAATATTGACAGTACCGGTACTTGCTCTTGCAATTGCTGCTGCAAAATAACTAAATGCAGTATCTGCTTGTATGGTATGTAATAAATTTCCGGATGGAGGGATCAACGGAGCTGAAACGCCATCCAATATACCATTGGTTGCTGCAAAATCATAAGAGGCTAATTGAAACCCATTTACAAAAAAACTGCTTCCCGTACTTGTTATAAAAACTGAATCTCCCAAATATGTTTGTACCGGTATATTATTAGCGATCGTGAATTGAGTTGATAAATGCTTGCCCGGAATTAAGCCATATAATAATATTTTCCGCAGCTGGGTATCCGGTAAACTTGTTAAAGTAGTGCTGGAGATCCCGAAGCCTGAATAGGCTGCATCAGTAGCAACAAAATAAGTATAAGGACCGGGTTTGCTTAGTAAAGTATCCAAATCCACCGCATTTACTGCACTGCTAAGCACGGTTAGATTACTGATCGTCGCAATTAACCCGCTGATCGTTGTATCGGTAGGAGTAGTGGAATTGATATTACTGTTCTTAATACAGCCTGAAACCAACATACTATTGTAGATGATCACCAATAGAACAAAAGAGCCTAATAATTTTTTTCCTCTCATAAATCAATTTTTGTTTAATATTTATTGCAATTAAAATACCACAACTATTACGAAAAAAATTAGTTGTGGTTGTGTTTTAACAAAACAAAAGCCAATTATTCAAAACCATAACTCATTTTACCATCTTTTTCATCTTTCATCAAAATTCCCAGCTGCTGCAACTGGTTGCGGATCTTATCAGAAGTTGCATAATCTTTGCGCGTTCTTGCTTCTTTTCTAATTTCCACCAATAAATCCAAAACCCCGTTAAGTTTTGTAAGCTCGGCAGCATTTTCGTCCCGAAGTCCTAAAATATTTTCCAAATAAGTGGAAAAATATTTTTTCATCAATTGTAATGTTTCTTCGCTAATGGAGGAGGCGCTGATATGCCCATCTCTGATGGCATTAATGATCGGAACTATTTCAAACATATTCGCCAGGACTTTTGCGGTATTGAAATCATCGTTCATGAATTCATCTAAATCATGCAATAGTTTTGCAATCTTGGTTTCAAGGTTATTATCTATTGCTGCAGCATTATCATCAACCGGGCGTTCCAATTTCTGCAGATTTTTATAGGCTTCCCACAATCTTTTCAACCCTTTTTCAGCAGCCTGCAGTGCTTCATTGCTAAAATCGAGCGTGCTCCGGTAATGTGTTTGCAAAATAAAAAACCGGATCGTCATTGGTGAAAACGGCTGTGATAATAATGGATGATCTCCGCTGAATAATTCAGTAAGTTTAATCACATTATTATAACTCTTGCCCATCTTTTTTCCATTAATGGTTATCATATTATTGTGCAACCAATAACGTGCGGGCACTTTGTGATTGCAAACCGTGCTCTGTGCGATTTCACTTTCATGATGCGGGAAAAGCAAGTCCATTCCACCACCGTGAATATCAAATTGGTCCCCAAGATATTTTGTACTCATTGCCGAGCATTCAATGTGCCATCCCGGGAAACCTTCGCCCCAAGGACTTTCCCAACGCATAATGTGTTCCGGAGGCGCGGCTTTCCACAATGCAAAATCCTGCCTGTTCCTTTTCTCATGCTGGTTTTCCAATTCTCTTGATGTTTCTAATAGATCATCCAAAATCCTTCCGCTCAATTTTCCATATGGATAATGCTCAGCATATTTTTTTACATCAAAATAAACAGAGCCGTTTGTTTCATAAGCATATCTTTCATGGATGATCTTTTTTATCATTTCAATTTGCTCAACGATATGACCGGTTGCTGTGGGTTCAATGCTTGGTTCAAGATTATTGAACTTGCGCATGGCCCAATGGAAAAGGTTGGTATATTTTTGCACCAACTCCATCGGTTCCAATTTTTCTATTGTTGCTTTTTTCGAGATTTTATCTTCCGCTTCGCGGCCTTCTTCTTCAAAATGCCCGGCGTCGGTGATGTTGCGCACATACCGCACTTTATTTCCAAGATGCATGAGGTAACGATAAATAACGTCAAAGGTGATAAAAGGGCGAGCATGACCAAGATGACTTTCACCGCTTACTGTTGGTCCGCAAACATACATACCCACATAACCCGGAACGATTGAAGTGAACAATTCCTTTTGCCTGGTGTAAGAATTATGGACCTGAAGTGACTGCATACCTGAATATTGTAATAATTGAATTGAGTTTTAAATATGAACGGTGATATGTTTGCGCAAAAATAAACTATCCTGCGAAACTTAACAGGGGCAACAACAAGAGAAAGATGTTTTAGAAATGAATTTCATAGCTGCAAGGTAATAAAAATTATTTGGTTTGAGAAGGCAGTTGCAAATCGGCGATCACCGGATGATGATCGGAGTACGGCAGGTTGAATTTCTTGCACTGCAGGACATCAAATTGCTCATCAGCAAAAATATAATCTATCCTGAGTGTAGGAGAAATATACATATAAGAGCGCCCGATGCCTAGTCCTCTTTTAATAAAGGCATCCTGCAAATTTCCTCGAATATGAAAATAGGCATATGAATTCGGCACATCGTTAAAATCGCCGCAAATGATTGAGGGGAAAGGGCTTTTATCGAGCTGTTCGCGAACAAGGTCCGCTTGCTCTCCGCGAAAACCATAAGCGCGCTTTAATTTCTTGATAATGGATTTTGACGCTTGCAGCGAGCTATCCTCCACTTTTTTTATTATCTCGAGGTCGCGAAATTCTTTATTGCTGAATAGTACCGATTGAAGATGCGTTGTAAAAATGCGGATGGTTTTCCCATTAACGTTCAGATCCGTTGCTATCAAACTTTCTGTTGCCCGTACCGTATCCTTTCCCCCATAACGAATTTTTATTGAGTTAATGATCGGGTATTTTGAAAAGATGATCACCCCACTTTCATACATATCGTCATAACGGCGATAGTCACACGAAAAGAAATAATATGGAAAATGCAATTGCTGCTGGATATAAGGAATATTCGAAGCAAATTCTTTCGGATTATGCGATTCAAAAAACTCCTGGAAACATAAAACGTCGGCATTTTGCTGATCAATAAATTCAAGCATTTTGGTCCGATGGCCGGAACTGTGTGGTCTATTATTGATGAATTCATCCCAACGGCGAACATTCCAGGTAAGGATGCGCAACGCATTGTCCGCTTTTTTTTCCTGAAAAGTTGATGGCAGATTAAAGGCAAAAAAAGCATGAATATTTTTCCATCCGATGATTAATGTGATCAATGAGATCAAGGCCCATTTGCGTGTGGTGAAGAATAACCAAAAGAAAAAAAAGAGTACTATCAGTAACAATAAGATTGGAAATACCAACCCCAATAATGAAATGAACCACCACTTGTTGGGATGCAAAAATGCATTGGTACAGGCTAATAAAAAAAGAATGGCAATAGTAAGATTGGCAATGATAAAAAAACGGCGGGTAAAATTTCGCAGCGTGGCCATGATTGGCTTCTAAGTTACAAATCTTCTTTATCTGCAGCGCGTTTTAGAATTTCTTTTTCTTCATCAGTTAAAAAACGATACCCTTCCTGGTTTATCTTATCCAGGATATCATCAATCCTTTTCTGCGTTATATTTGGTATTTTCTTAAACGGCTGCGTCCCGGAAACCTTATAAAAAAATTGTTCTTTGGTTGATTTCAAATTTGCTTTTGCATCTGGATTGAACAGGTTTCCAAACCAATCAAAAAAATTATTCATCCACACACTCCAATCATTTCCTCTGCGCATTTGATGTATAAAAATAAATCCAAAAACGCCCGCACTGATATTTGCAATGTAAGAACCCACGTCACCATACCCGATACTGTAGAAATTCATTAGGATATAGATGCCCGTTAGTATCCACAATGGAATGCCTCCATTAATCATGGGGAAAATGCGATAATCGGATGCCAATACGGTGACGGCAATGGCAATGGCCAGCACCGATGGGTTTGCGCCCGTTAAAAATGCACCGGTGATATGCGAATTGAGTTTTGGGAAAGCCTGGTAGGCAAGAATGTAAAAGGCTGCGCTGAACAATCCGGCATAAATATATAGGGGAATTAATCTTCTATTGCCTGAAAGGTCCTGCAGAATATATCCAAAGGCCCAAAGCCAAAACATGTTGCCTATAAAGCGAAAAACTTCACTGTCGGCAAACATAAAAGTAAACAGGGTCCAGGGTCTGCCGTAAAGGGTGTGCGGATCTGCCGGCATTACAAACCAATGAAAAACATTTTTATAAAAATCGGCCGGTGTCGGAGAAATCGATAAGTAAATAATGTAGATGAACTTGAGGATGACAAAAAGAACCGCATTAAGAATAACCAACTGCATTAATGCATTACTCTCCTGCCCTACAGTCATTCTTTTACGATACCTGTCTCCCATTAACTGCATATGTTTATTTAAAATTACAAAACCAATTTTAAAGGTATTGCCTAAAACAAATCATTACTGATAATTTAACAGGAAAAAAACAAAAGAGTTCAATAAAAGTTACGCCTGTTTTTCCTGTTCCAATACATTACAAGAATCAAACCAACAATTGCGCCGCCAAGATGCGCCCAGTGGGCAACATTATCTCCCTGCCTTGGAGCAAAACTTCCGAATAGATCCCAAAGCATAAATGCGGGTATCACATATTTTGCCTTGACCGGAATGGGTATGAACATAATGTACAAAGGAGTGTTTGGAAAGAGATATACAAAAGCAGCCATCACCCCCATAATAGCGCCAGATGCGCCAATAGCATATCCGAAATCCTTTTGTATAAGTAGTTGGGTCAATCCGGCAAGAACGCCGCATATCATATAGAAGGTCAAGAACCTTTTGCTGCCCCACAGGTTTTCAAGGATATTTCCAAACATCCATAGGGCGAACATATTAAAGAGAATATGTGCAAATGCTATTTGACCTCCTTCCAATGCCTGGTGCATGAACATATAACTAACGAGCTGCCAGATCTTGAAATTGCCTGTGTCCAGACTCCATAAGGCGCCATATTCTTCCAAAAAAAATCCCTGCTTGCCAAAGACAATCTGTGCTATCCACACAAGTCCGTTAATGATCAGCAGGTTTTTAATTACCGGTGTCAGCGTTTGATTCATAATTTTTAATTAAAGTGCGCAAATTAAACTTTACCATGATAAAATGATTTGCCACCACTCAAATATCTCTGTTAATTTCTCAATTTCAATTGTACCACGTTTTCGATATGATGCGTGTGCGGAAACATATCAACAGGTTGAACTTTGGTGACAACATATTTCTCATTGAGCAGGTTCAGATCTCTTGCCTGCGTTGCCGGATTGCAACTTACATATACCACTGTCGGCGCTTCCATGTCCAAGATCTTCTTTGTCAATTTTTCGTGCATGCCGGCGCGCGGCGGATCAGTAATGACTACATCTGGTTTGCCAAGTTGCGAAAAAAACTCATCATTGCAAATATCAATTACATCGCCGGCAAAAAAATGCGCGTGATGAATAGCGTTCAATCCGGCATTTTGTTTTGCATCACCAATGGCTTCTTCCATTAACTCAACACCAATTATTTTTTTGGCAAGCCTGCTTACAAAAATCCCAATGCTCCCGGTTCCGCAATACAGATCGTAGACGGTTTCTTCGCCCGTTAACTCAGCAAAATCGCGCGTTACCTGGTATAATTGCTCCGCTTGCCTGGTATTGGTTTGAAAGAAGGATTTCGGACCAATCTTGAATTGAAAATCTTCCAACTTTTCAATAATATACCCTTTTCCAAAAAAAACCTGCGGAAGCAAATTATGCAAACTATCGTTCTGCTTGGGATTAATCGTATACAATAAGGTGGTGATCACAGGAAAATGTTGCATGATGTAATCAAGCAACTGATTTCTTTTTTCATCATCATCAAATCCAAAAATGATATTCACCATGATCTCTCCAGTTGTGCAAATGCGTACCTGCATATTGCGCAACCATCCCTGGTGAAGTTTTATATCGTAAAAAGAACAGCCATTATCAATAGCCCAGTTTTTCACAGCCAGGCGGATCTGGTTGGTGGGTTCATTTTGCAAATAGCAGGTTTCGATATCAATTATCTTGTCAAAAATTCCTTTGGCATGAAAACCAGCTACGTTTTGCATCGGAGAAATATCTGGATTATGCAGTTCCTCGAGCAACAAAAAACGTTTGTTGCTGAACGTATACTCAAGTTTATTGCGATAATATTTTGTTGACGATGAGCCAATGATCGGTTGCAAATGCGGAATCGAAATCTTTCCAATTCTTTTCAACTGGTCTTCCACCTGCTTTTGTTTGTATGCCAGCTGATGGTCATAAGGCAGCATTTGCCATTGGCATCCGCCGCAAACACCAAAATGGGTGCAAAATGGTTCAACACGCTGAGCAGCATATTGATGATGATGGATGGCAAAACCTGCCGCCCAATCTTTTTTACTCTTAAACAATTTTATGTCCGCAATATCGCCGGGAACGGCATTTTCAATAAACACCACTTTCCCTTCAACATGCGCCAGCGACTTGCCTTCAGCGGCATAATCTTCCACCAGGATTTTTTCGAGAATGATATTTCTGTTTTTTCTTTTCACCGCGCAAAAGTAAGAATACTAAACCTTACGGATTTTACGTTTTCAGAAGCTCTTAACAATGTCAATCATCAAAAAGTTTAACTTCGTTGCCAATACTTTAAAACCTAATATGAGCTTACGAAAAATCAATTTCTCCTTTCTTCTTTTGTCATTATCCGTCACCGCGTTTGCCCAGCAAGGACACAATATAAAACTCACTTTAAAACCATATAAAAAAGAACAGGTTTATCTAGGCTATTATTATGGCAAATTGAAAGCGGTCAGCGATTCGACGATTTTGGATGAAAATAGCAGGGGGGAATTCAAAGGCAAAGAAAAACTGCCTCCCGGTATCTATTTTGTTGTTTCACCAAAAAAAGAAATTTTATTTGAAGTACTAATAGACAGTGAGCAAAATTTTTCCATCAGCGCCGACACCGTGGACCTGATGCATAATATCACGTTCACTGGTTCTGCAGACAATAAACTGTTTCAATCATACACCAATTTTGCTGCAAAAGATGGAAAGGCCATTGCCGATCTGCAAAAGGATCTTGGCAATGCAAAAACAAAATCAGATTCAACGCAGATCATTGATAAAATAAGATCCCTTGATCAGGAAATACAAGATTATAGAAATGATGTTCAGAAAAAATACCCTGCTTCTCTGTTAGCCGGATTATTTACGGCGATGAAAGAACCTGTTGTTCCGCCAGCAGATAAGCAACCCGGCGGAAAATATGACACCGCATTTGCTTATCATTATTTCAAATCACATTATTGGGACGGCGTTTCATTTACTGATGATAAACTCGTGCGCACACCCATATTTGAACCGAAACTTGAAAAATATTACCGCGATCTTGTTCCCCACGATGCAGATTCCATCAACAAAGAAGTCGACTGGATGCTTTTATATGCCCGCGTTAATAAAGAACTATTCAAATATTTACTCGTTCATTTTGTGCAGAAATATGTGAACCCTGAATACATGGGAGAAGATGCAGTCTTTGTTCATTTGTTTGAAAAATTCATTAATACAGGAGAAGCAGATTTCTTCACCGAAAAATATCGCAAATTCATCAATGACCGCGCATATAGTTTAATGGCAAACCTTATCGGTCAGCCCGCTCCGAATTTGATAATGGTCGATACCTCTGACAAGGCTTCGCCATTGTACAATGTGAATGCAAAATTCATAGTGATCTGTTTTTGGGACCCAACATGCAGTCATTGCAAGGAAGAAGTTCCAAAACTCGATTCCATTTACGAAGCAAAGTGGAAACAGGAAGGCGTAAAAATGTATGGAGTAATGGTTGATGGTGGAAGGGCAAACTGGACGAGATTCATACAAGATCATAATTTAAGGGACTGGTATCATGTTTATGAAACCAAAGAACATCATGATGCAGAAGAAGCTGCAGGCAAGCCCGGCTACAAACAATTGTATGATGTTTATCAAACTCCGACATTATTTCTGCTCGATAAGGACAAACGCATCATCGCAAAAAAATTAACTTACCAGCAGTTCGATAAAATAATAACCTTGAAACTGAATAACACCAAATCCAGCTGATATGAGGAAGATAGCAGGTATTTTTTCAATCATAATCGTCTCTTGTCTTTTTGTCATTACTAGAGCTAATGCACAAACTATTTTTACTTATGGCAATACTGCGGTAAGCAAAGTCGATTTTTTAAAAGCATACCAAAAGAACAATACAGAAAAAACCGCTACCGAAAAATCTTACCGTGATTATCTTGAATTATATATCCGCTTCAGGTTAAAAGTGAAAGCCGCTTATGACATGAAGATCGATACTTTATCAAACCAAAAAATTGAATTGCAAAATTTCCGCAACCAGGTTGCCGATGGTTATATCAACGATAAAGAAAGTCTGGATAAACTAATCAACGAAGCCTTTGTACGCAGTCAAAAAGATATTCATCTGGCGCATATTTTTATCGCGTTTCCTAAAAATGCGTCAGCTGCTGATAGTTTGAAAACATCACAAAAAGCAACCGATGTTCTTAATGAATTGAAGAAGGGGAAAAATTTTGGTGAGGCCGCAGTTCAGTATTCAGATGATCCGGCTGCAAAACAAAATCGTGGAGAAGTAGGCTACATCACTGTTTTCACATTGCCCTATGATTTGGAAAACCTCGCTTATAATACGCTGCCTAATCAGATCTCAAAAATATACCGAAGCAAATCGGGTTATCATATTTTTAAAAATCTGGGAGAAAGAAAAGCAATCGGCAAAATAAGAGTGGCGCATATATTATTGGCATTCCCGCCAAATGCTTCCGACCCTGCTAAAGCAGCAACGAAACAAAAAGCCGATTCTATCTATGATGCTTTGAAGAATGGCGCCGCTTTTGGCGAGCTCGCAAAAAAATTCAGTGCTGATAATCTTTCTTACCAAACCAATGGCGAAATTGCAGAATTTGGAGTCGGGAAATATGATAGACCCTTTGAAGATGCCGCCTTTTCTTTGAAGAGTGATGGCGACATCAGCGAACCCGTTCGCACTGCTTTCGGATACCATATCATTAAAAGATTGGGAAGAAAGCCTGTCTCAACCGTCGCTAACAAAGAAACTACTGAATCGATCAAACAAATCGTGATCAATGACGCACGTATTAACGTTTCCAAAAAGATCCTCCTGGAAAGAGTGCTTACACAAACTCATTTCAAACGCTTACCGATAAACGAAAATGATTTATGGATATTCACCGACAGTTTTTTACAAAGCAAAACAGTTCCTTTATTGAACGGGCTGAATAATACCACCGGTCTTTTTTCATTTCCACAAAAAAATATTGTTGTAAAAGACTGGCTTAGTTATATTAAAACGGCAAGAAATGTTCCGGCGTTAAGCAATGGAAAGACGATGAAGGAAATTTTTGAACAATATCTGCAAACCGTTGCCTTTGAATATTATCGTAATCATCTTGAGGATTACAATAAAGATTTTGCTTACCAGCTCAATGAATTTAAAGAAGGTAATATGTTGTTTGAAATCATGCAACGGAAAATATGGGATAAGGCCTCAACCGACAGCACCGGACTAAGAAAATATTTTGAAGACCATAAGGACAAATATTGGTGGGATGCAAGCGCCGATGCTGTTGTGTTTACCTGCAGCAATGAAAAAGCGGCAAACACTACCAAACAAAAATTGCAAAACAATATTGGTGGATGGAAGAAATTGGTGGATGCTTCGGACGGATCAACACAAGCGGATTCAGGCCGATTTTTATTAACGCAGCTACCATTGCCCGAAGAAAAAAAATTCACCGAATCGCAATTTAGCTCTATGGTCAGCAATCAACCTGATAATACGGTCACTTTTGCTTATATCATTAAATTGTACAACGAACGTTCGCCAAGAAATTTTGCAGAAGCGAGAGGATTGGTTACCAATGACTACCAGCTTTATTTGGAAGACAAATGGATCCAGGAATTGAAAAAACAGTATCCGGTAAAAATCAATGAGGCTGTTGTTAAGAGTTTGAAATAGTCCGAACTATCGTAAAGAAAATATTTTATACTCTGCAATAGAGCTCCGGCCCCTGCCATCGGACTTTTCACTATACGATCTCCTTCACCACGTTACAGATGACTTTGGGTTTTCCTAATGTGTAATAATGTAAAACCGGGACTTCCGCTTTCTTTAATTCTTTGCTTTGCTGCGTGAGCCATTCGGTCCCTACTTTTTCAACTTCTTCATCATTCCTGCATTTGATGATCGCATCCGACAGGTCGGCGGGAATATCGACATGAAAAATTTTGGGTAAAATACTCAGTTGTTTTTTACTGGTTATCGGTTTTAGTCCCGGAATGATCGGCACATTTATGCCAATGCCTTTGCAGGCTTTTACGAAGTCAAAATATTTTTGATTATCAAAAAACATTTGCGTGGTGATATATTCTGCCCCTGCATCCACCTTTGCCTTAAGAAAATTTAGATCTGTACTGATGTTGGGCGATTCAAAATGTTTTTCGGGATAGCCGGCAACACCAATGCAAAAATTGGTCTTGCCCCCGTTCTTAATATCTTCTTCGATATAGATTCCATTGTTCAAATGGACCACTTGTTTCAACAGATCAATTGCATAATGATGCCCATCTGCCTCGGGCTCAAAAGATGATTCGTTTTTTGCGGCATCACCACGCAGCACCAGCACATTATCAACACCTAAAAAATGAAGATCGATCAATGCATCTTCAGTCTCTCTCCGGGTAAACCCGCCGCAGATCAAATGAGGCACTGCATCTACTCGATAGTGATTCATGATTGCTGCGCAAATGCCAACTGTTCCCGGGCGTTTGCGTACTTCCACTTTTTCAAAAGTGCCGTCCGGCTTTTTTTTGAACATCGTTTCACTGCGATGATAAGTAACATTGATAAATGATGGTTTGAACTCCATCATCGGATCAAGATGTTCGTAAATGGAATTAATGGTCTTACCTTTTAACGGCGGTAATATTTCAAAAGAAATCTGTGTGCCTTTTGCATTTTGTATGTGCTCTATAACTTTCATGGTATTTGAAGATAGAAGAAAGAAGGTAGAATTTTGAAGTATGCGTTCCCGTCTCTGCATTCCACATACGATATCCTGTCTCCTTTCTTCTTCACAAGTTTGCAAACATAAATCATTAGCGTAACAACGCAAATAGCTGTTAAAGTATTTTTCTAAATATGCATTTCAAAATTCTTCCGGTATTTTTGCGCCAAATATTTTTCATTGAGCATAACTATACAAACTGACGATCTCGTAAAAAAGTACGGTAACCGCACGGTAGTTAATCATGTCTCTGTAAATCTGCAGCAGGGTGAAATAGTTGGATTACTTGGCCCCAATGGCGCTGGTAAAACAACTACTTTTTATATGGTGGTTGGATTGATAAAGCCCGATGAAGGTGACGTTTTTTTGGATGAAACCAACATTACCAAATTGCCCATGTATAAACGCGCGCAAATGGGTATTGCATATTTGCCCCAGGAGGCTTCGGTCTTCCGAAAGTTAAGTGTGGAAGATAATGTGAAAGCAATTCTGGAAATGACGAAGCTTTCAAAAAAAGAACAGAAAGACAAATTGGAGTCATTGCTGGAGGAATTTGGATTAAATCATGTAAGAAAAAATAATGGCGACTCATTGAGCGGTGGCGAAAGAAGAAGGACCGAAATTGCCCGGGCACTGGCTGTCGATCCGAAATTTATTTTACTTGATGAACCTTTTGCCGGAGTTGATCCGATCGCCGTGGAAGATATTCAGGCTGTTGTTGCCAGATTAAAATATAAAAACATCGGCATCTTGATCACCGATCATAATGTCAATGAAACGCTCTCGATTTGTGACCGCGCATACTTATTGATTGAAGGAAAAATTTTTAAACACGGAACTGCTGAAGAATTGGCCAACGATGAACAGGTTCGCCGTTTATATCTGGGAAGAAATTTTGAATTGAAACGTAAAGATTATCTGCATGAAGAAGCGCGAAAGGAAAGTCTGTAAATTCTTCAATGGGGCTAATAATACACGGTTCCCCTGGCATGGATGTCTACTGCGGGCACCGGAGTCCTATTCATAATACGCTAACTAAATCTTCACCGATTTCTCTTTCCCATGTCATAATCATTGCTTATTTTGCTGTAAATGAAATTACTGAGTCCGGCAATATCGAGGTTGGCGCGTTTACGTCTCTGGCAAATCGAGCAGTGGATGCAGAATCCTGTGGATATGCAGCGGCAAGTGTTGCAGCATTTGGTTACCTCCGCGCAATACACCGAATTTGGGCGCAAGTATAATTTCTCAAAAATATTTTCCATCAAAGAATTTAAGAAAGCGGTCCCCATTCATGAATATGATGACCTGAAACCATATATCCAGCGCATCATGAACGGCGAACAAAATATTTTGTGGGATACCCCGGTGAGTTGGTTTGCAAAAAGTAGCGGCACGACGAGCGATAAGAGCAAATTCATTCCGGTCAGTGAAGAAAGTTTGCAGGATTGCCATTACAAGGGCGCGAAGGATGTGTTGACGATGTATTATAATTTTAATCCCGATTCTGATCTGCTTACGGGCAAAGGTTTGGTAATCGGCGGAAGTCATAATATCAATCAGCTCAATGAAGAAGCGCATTATGGAGATCTGAGCGCTTTGCTCTTGCAAAATTCTCCGTTTTGGGCAACCTGGCTACGCACCCCGGAATTAAATATTGCCCTGCTCGATGAATGGGAAAATAAGATCGAAAAGCTCGCACAAAATACCATCAACGAAAACGTAACCTCTATTTCCGGCGTTCCAACATGGACGATGGTTTTGATAAAACGTATTTTGGAAATGACGGGCAAAACTACATTGGGTGAAGTTTGGCCTTCGCTGGAATTATACATCCATGGTGGCGTTTCGTTTACTCCTTACCGTGAGCAATTTGAAAAACTGATCGGCAGAAAAATAAATTATCTCGACATGTATAATGCGAGTGAAGGATTTTTTGCGGCCCAGGCAAATCCCAATGACGATGGCATGTTGTTATTTTTAGACCATGGGATTTTTATGGAATTCATGCCCATTGAAGAATACGGAAGACAACAGCCGGAAACCATCGGGTTGAAAGATGTTGAAATTGGTGAACAATATGCCCTGGTTATCAATACCAACGGCGGCCTATGGCGATATCTTTTAGGGGATACGATCCAATTCACTTCCCTAAATCCTTACCGGATAAAAGTGACGGGAAGACTAAAGCATTATATAAATGCGTTTGGAGAAGAAGTGATCGTCGATAATTCTGATAAGGCAATCGCTATTGCTTGTGAAAAAACAAATGCGGTCGTGAATGATTACACTGCAGCCCCGGTTTATTTTAGCGACAACAGTAACGGCGCCCATGAATGGCTAATCGAGTTTGAAAAAATCCCGGAAAATATTAGTCACTTTACCTACGAATTGGACAACGCATTAAAAAACATTAACAGCGATTACGAAGCCAAGCGCCATAAGGATATTGCGCTGCGAATGCCTTTGGTAAAAGCCTTGCCAAAAGGTTTATTTACAGAATGGCTCCGCAGCAAAGGCAAGTTGGGCGGGCAGCACAAGGTTCCGCGTTTATCCAACGACAGAAAATATATTGATGAAATAAATGCTTTGGAATTGCGTTTTCATCCCTGATGCGCCTGCAGACTTTCAACTTCATTCTTTCTCAAAAAGCAAGTCACGATCATAAGACTGATAAAAACAGAAGTATAATACAAATACAAATAAGGCACATCGATAAAGCTGTAAAAAATAACAATCGCCATCTTCAATGTTGCAAGCGGCATGTTTGAAAAATTGATCTTCCCTTTATAAAAAGAACAAATCAAAACAAATAGAACTGGAATTACAAAAGTTAACGCAATCAATAAAGAATGTAGCAAATGCATTTTCTCCGGTACAAAAAAACGCGCAAAACCCAATCCGCTTGTAAAGACCTCCGGACTATCTCGCCAGACAATTTGAGCAAAATCAATATAATTTCCCGGTACTTTTATTAATTGAACCAGGGTGTGCCAGCCAAAAGGGAGGATGAAAAAAAATAAAATAAAAAATAATCCGGTTGCCGCCAGTGTGAGTGCCGATCTCTTTTTCTTATTGATGAGCAAATACAAAAAGAATGCAGGCACAAAACCGATTGCCGAATAACGACTCATCATGCAAAGAAAAATGGTAATGCTGATGAGAAAAATATTTTCCGAAATAATGGCAAGTGTCAGCGTTACATAAAATAAAGCGATGACGCCCTCTTCCGTAAGACCAATAAACCCATGATCGTCATCTGCCGAAACAAGCCAACACAGTAAAACCCCAGCGATCATTAAAATCGGTAAAAAAAAATTCCAGTTCTTTTTAATTTGAACCATACCCAGAAAAATGAGGTAAATGATCATTATTGAACTCACCGTAACCCAACGCAAATCAATATGCAAGACAACTGCGGGCGAAAAAGGCAGCCACATAAAAGGCAAATAAATCGGTTTGCTTCCGCTCCATATTTGCGGAATATTATCGTACACATTCTTCCAATTGCCGTGCAAAAAGCGCTCGTTCATTGTTTTTATGACAGGCAGCATATCGGCATTCCGGTAATCAATCGGATTTGCAGATAGAATTAATTTTGCTCCAAAAAAAAGGAAAATGCCGGCTATTATTATTAAAGAAATCCGCAAATAATTCTCTGGACCATTGAGATCGGTTTTATGCCATTGAAATTTTTTTCGTGGAAAGAATAGTACCAAAATGCTTATGCAAATTCCTGCCAAAAAATAAAGGATCGAAAAAAAAGAAGGGGTCCTGGGGATATTCAGAAAATAAGTGGCACACAGCGTCTCCAGGGCAAACGCAACAAGAAGGATCATTTTTAAACCTGCGGTTTTGAACATAAATTCCGGTAACAGAATAAATATATTTATTTAAAACCAAAACCGTGAATTAATATATTTGTCCTGCTGCTAAATTGCAAAGCAATTACTCAACATTTGATCATGTCATTATTTGGAAAATTAAAGCAATTTAAATTCACGCATTGGATATATAATTTGTTCCATTACAGCATGCTTTTGCATAATAAAGCAGCTTATAAGAAGTATAATATTCGCAAATCGCTGGTCGGCTCTATTTCAAGCAAAGACTTCCCCGATAAAGAATCGCAGGCCTGGCTCGATAAAGGGGATTCAAAACAATTGGTCTCAACTAAAGATCAATTTCTTTTTTTTAACCAAGATATCCAACAACAATTATCAAAATGGAGCGATAATGGCTTCATTATTTTAAAAGAACATTTTAATGAGGTAAAGATCCAATCTGTCAATAACGAGATCGAAAAATTAGTGGCAAAAAATAAGCTGCATTTTACGCACGACAATAAATTAATGTTCGCCAACAGGATTTCCTCAGTAATAAAAGATATTACCCAGGAAAAAAGCCTGACTGATATTTTACATTTTATTCTTGACAAAGAAGTGGTGCCCTTTCAAACCATAAATTTTTTGCAGGGGAGCAATCAGCGTGCGCACTCCGATAGTATTCACATGACGACATATCCCTTAGGTTATCTCATCGCGGTGTGGATCGCGCTGGAAGATACAAATATGAATAACGGGCCGCTTTTTTATTATCCGGGAAGTCATCGTTTGCCTTATTTATTGAATAAGGATTTTAACGAAGGGGAAACTGCGCTCACACTGGGTAAAAAAGATTACCCTGATTATGAAGATGCGCTGGAAAAACTGGTTACAGAAAATAATTTTGAAAAGAAAATCTTCCTGGCAAAAAAAGGCGATGTGTTTATCTGGCACGCGAACCTGGTTCATGGTGGATTACCGGTTGTCGATAGATCACTAACCCGCAAGAGTATGGTGATTCACTACTATGCGAAAGACGTCATCAAATATCATGAGATCAGTGAGCGGCCATCTTTGTTAGCGCAGGATTAACACTTAAAATTCTTTCTCTATATTGCATCACCTTTAAAAAAAACGCGAATGAAATTGTTGGAAAATAAAATAGCCATTGTGACCGGCGCCAGCCGTGGTATTGGAGAAGCGATTGCTTTAAAATTGGCTGAGCACGGAGCATCAGTTGCTTTCACTTATTTAAGCAGCGATGAAAAAGCAAAAGCATTGGAAGAAAAATTACAGGGTTTTGGCGTACAAGCGCGCGCCTATAAAAGTAACGCTTCCGTATTTGCGGAATGTGAATTTTTTGTAAATGAGGTGCTGAAAGAATTTGGAACAATTGATGTTTGTGTGAATAATGCCGGGATCTCAAAAGATAATCTACTACTGCGCATGTCACAAGAGCAGTGGGATGACGTTATCAAAGTAAATCTGAACAGCGTGTTCAACATCACCAAACAGGTTATCCGTCCGATGATGAAAGCAAGAAAAGGCTCTATCATTAACATGAGCTCAATTATCGGTATTCGCGGAAATGCAGGACAGAGTAGCTATGCAGCCTCTAAGGCCGGCATTATCGGTTTTACAAAATCAATCGCGCAGGAATTGGGTAGCCGCAATATCCGTTGTAACTCCATCGCTCCGGGTTTTATCGAAACAGATATGACACATTATTTAAAAGACGGAGATGCATCGAAATCCTTTCTCGAAAAAATCCCTTTGGGCAGATTCGGAAGTGCAGAAGAAATTGCCAACACAACCTTATTCCTGGCCAGCGATATGAGTTCATACATCACCGGGCAGGTCATCAGTGCATGTGGGGGATTGAATATCTAACGGTGACCATTAACCGAAAATAAAACATACAATGCAATCATATAAAAAATTACTTTCGGATAATAAAGCATGGGCTGAAAAAATGCTCAGGGAAGATCCTGAATATTTTGATCGACTCGCCCATTTGCAAACTCCCGAATTCTTATGGATCGGTTGCAGCGACAGCCGCGTTCCTGCTAACCAGATCACCGGCACCCAGCCCGGAGAAATTTTTGTTCATCGCAATGTTGCCAATCTTGTCATTCATACCGACGTCAATCTTTTAAGTGTCCTGGAATTTGCCGTTGTCCATCTCAAAGTAAAACATATTATCGTTTGCGGTCATTATGGTTGCGGTGGAATTAAAGCGGCAATGACCAATCATGATTATAAACAAGTGCTCAACATGTGGCTGCGCAATATCAAAGATGTTTATCAGCTCTACCAGGAAGAACTTGACGCGATCGAAGATCTGGAAAAGCGCGCAGACAGGCTGACAGAACTTAATGTAAAAGAACAGGTCTTGCATCTTGCCAAAACTTCGATCATTCAACGCGCATGGAAAAATGAAAAGCGCCCAAACCTGCACGGTTGGGTCTACGGCTTGAAGGACGGAATTATCCATCCTGTGTTCGAAATGCAGGCGGGATCTCCCATTGATTCCATCTATTCATTCGATGATCTGTAAATATTAATGATCTAAGGTTCTGGGTTTGCTGACATATGATCATTTACTATTTCTCTCTTCAATATAATTGTGCCACAGGATCATTGCCGCAATGGATCGATGTGGTTTCCATTTTTCAGCAATGAATAGCATTTCTTCTTTAGTGATATTAGACGGAAGCTGTTTTACTTTTTTTAAACTATTTATCATCGCCAGATCGCCCACGGGAAAAATATCGCTTCGTTGTAATCCCATTAACAAATAAACATCAACAGTCCAGTTACCAATTCCTTTTATTTTTGTAAGCTCAATTCTAATCTCATCATCATGTAAACTGCAAATTTTTCTAATGGACAATTCACCATTCACAATAGATAATGCAAGATGCCTGGCGTAAATCATCTTCTGCCTGCTGAAATAACAGGCTTTCATTTCTGGGTCAGTTAATGCCAATAATTTTTGGGGTGTGATGGTCCCGATCTTTTCTCTAAGCTTATTCAATGCAGCTTTTGCGGAGGCAAGAGAAACCTGCTGTTCAAGAATGATATGGATTAATGTTTCAAAATTTGGTTTTCGTTTCCACATCGGCGGATAGCCATATTGCTGAATGATTTTGCGTAGATGTTTGTCTTTTCTTGCGAGATCATCGCAGAGCTGGTGAAAATTATCTTCGCTGAATACTGTGATCATTACTGCACGAATTTTTTCTTTCAGATTCTGTTAGGAATTACCTGAGCTCTTTCGTCTTCATGCTTTTCGTTTGCAAATTCGCGTTACCGTTTTTTAAATTTTTCAATGGCCTTTCTCGATTGTTCGCTAATGATTAATTTTCCGCTGATCGCCGCACGTTCTATTAATAATTTATCCCAGTGTTCTGTCCCCTGCCAAAAAGTCTTTTTCATTTCAGCCATGGCAACAGTACTTGAATGAGAAAGTGTTTCTGCAAGTCTTCGCAGGGATTCATCCATACCGGTGACATCAGGATGTAATTCTGCATACAATCCTTTACGTCTTGCCCAGTCTGTATTTCGCCACATAGTAGCATCAATGGCCAGTTGCGAAAAAGCAGAAGATCCGATCTTTCGTTCTACTGCCGGACCAACAACAAAAGGCCCGATTCCGATTGCCAGTTCACTCAACTTTATTTCTGCCCCTTCAACAGCAATAGCATAATCTGCAGCAGCAACCAACCCAACTCCCCCACCAACACATTTTCCATGCACACGCGCAATAATAAATTTCACACACTTGCGCATTTCATTGATCACATGGGCAAAGCCGCTAAAGAACTCCAATCCCTCTTCTTTTGTTTTTATCGCGATCAATTCATCAAAAGATGCGCCGGCACAAAAAGCTTTTTCTCCGCTGGATCGCAACACGATCACTTTTGTTTCCACATCATTACCAGCGGCATGAATTTGTTTTGCCAATTCCTCAAGAATTTTTCCAGGTAACGAATTACTTTGCGGATGATAGAACTCAATTGAAGTGACACCGTTATGTGTTTCAACTTTCACATAGCCATTTTGGATTTCCTGTAGCATAAAATGATTGGGCGGGTTTTATTGAACGGCAAATCTACGGTGAAAAAGAAAATACCAAAGACAGTAAGTTTTTATTTTGTATTTTGACCCCGGCCTAAATCTCTAATTCTCTTTTGCTATACTGATCATCGCCTGCAATGATCTTTCCACATCCTCATCTGTCGTTGCGTAAGAACTCACGCTAATCCGCATGGCTGCTTTCCCATGCCAGGTTGTTCCCCCGCACCAACAGGTTCCGTCCTGCTGTATTTTTTTTATGATGTTGTTCGTAGTTTCCGAATCGCCGAAATTGACCAGCACCTGGTTCAATTCCACTTCATTTAAAATTAAAAAACCAGCATCCTGCAAACCTTCGGCAAAGCGTTTTGCCTGCCTGCAATTTTTTTCTATCATCGCTGCCAATCCTTTTTTTCCAAGAGCTTTCAACGCAGCCCAAACGGCTATACCCCGCGCCTGTCGTGACATTTCGGGAACGTATTGAAATGGCTCGCGCATGCTGATCTCGGGAAGATAGGCAGCAGTTGCAGACATTGCTTCAAAAAGAACTTGCTTGTCTTTGACAAACGCAAAACCACAATCGTATGGAACATTGAGCCATTTATGCGCATCCGTTCCCCATGAATCCGCAAGTTCAATTCCCTTCATGAGATATTTTTTTTCCGGGGAAGCCGCAGCCCATAACCCGAAAGCGCCGTCAACATGCACCCAAACATTGTCATTTTTCACCCGATCGCAGATTTCTTCAAGCGGATCAAATGCCCCGGAATTCACATTACCTGATTGCGCGCAAACAATGGTTGGTCCATGGATAACAGGGATCTTATTGGCGATCATCCTTCCCTGTTCATCAACCGGAACCCGGATTATCCGGTCTCTGCCAAAACCCACCATACTCAGTGCTTTCATCAAACTCACGTGCAATTCGTCACCCGCTATCACGGTAATTTCAGGCGCGTTGAACAATCCTTTGGACTGAACATCCCATCCCTGGTTTTTTAATAATGCATGCCGGGCGGCGGCAAGACTGGTAAAGTTTGCCATTGTAGCTCCCGTAACAAAAGAGGTGACTGTATTTTTGGGTAGGCCCAGTAGGGAGACAAGCCAATTGCTGCTGACTTCTTCCAGTAATGAGGCAACCGGCGACATTACCGAAAGTGCGCCGTTTTGATCCCACACTGTTGCCATCAATTTTGCAGCCATCGCCGCTTCGAGCGAACTACCCGTTACAAAACCAAAATATCTTCCACCGGAAGATTTTACTGTCGCTGGAGAACCATAATCATCAAGTAATGCCAATATTGCTGACGCATCAATTGAATCTTCCTGCAGGGGAGTATCTAAATATCTAAGTTTTTCGATTGCTGATGCACCTGGGTATACCGGTTGATCGCCTCTTTCATCAATATATTTTTTTGCTCTTTTCGCGAAATCATCCAATAGATTCATAAGAAATATTTTAAAAGAAACTGCAAAATTTCATTACAATAATCCTTTCTCCATTAAATACTCTGCTATCTGCACAGCATTTGTAGCCGCACCTTTACGAAGATTGTCGCTCACAATCCACATATTTAAAGTATTGGGTTGTGTTTCATCTCTGCGCAATCTTCCCACAAAGACCTCGTCTTTTTCATGGGCATCCTTTGGCATCGGATATTGTTGTGTTGATGGATCATCTACCACAATGACTCCCGGAGATCTGCTCAAAATATTTCTCACCTCACCTAAATCAAAATCTTTTTCAAACTCAACATTCACCGCTTCGCTGTGACCACCCACAACCGGAATACGCACGGTGGTGGACGTTACCCGAATGGAATCATCCCGCATTATCTTTTTCGTTTCGTTCACCATTTTCATTTCTTCTTTAGTATAACCATTATCAACAAATACATCTATCTGCGGGATCACATTCAGATCGATCGGGTATTTATAAGCCATTTCTCCCTGCACGCCATTGCGTTCATTCATTAATTGTGCAACCGCTTTTACCCCGGTACCCGTAACACTTTGATATGTTGATACCACAATTCTTCTTATTTTATATTGTTTGTGCAAAGGATTTAATGCAACGACCATTTGAATGGTTGAACAATTGGGGTTGGCAATGATCTTATCCTCTTTTGTCAGGGCATCAGCGTTTATTTCGGGAACAACCAGTTTTTTTGTAGGATCCATTCTCCATGCAGAAGAATTATCGATCACCGTAATTCCAGCAGCAGCAAATTTCGGCGCCCACTCCAGCGATGTTCCACCACCTGCTGAAAACAAAGCCACATCAGGTTTTGCGGCGATTGCATCAGTTGCGCTCACTACCTTGTATTTCTTTCCTTTGAATTCAACCTCTTTGCCAATTGACCTTTCGGAAGCAACGGGCAACAATTCAGTGACGGGAAAATTTCTCTCGGCGAGCACTTGTAACATTTTGGTTCCAACCAATCCTGTGGCGCCAACTACTGCAACTTTCATTTTTTATTTTTTAAGGTTAAAAATCAAAAAGCCTCCCCGAATCTGGGAAGGCTTCTATTATTTTGAACACAAAACAATCAGGCATCTTCCCTTTTCAAGAGCGTCTTGCATGTTTGCTTTGTATGTTTTGTAATCATCATGAGGAGCAAAAATAATTACGAACGCAGTTAATCCCAAATTTTTTTACTTTTATTATCAAACATTTCCGCAAATGCTTGTATTTGCTTATGAACGGTCGGATAAAACAATTCAGGAACGCGGTTACATTGTCAAAAAAGATAAAGGCTTACATAAAACAGGTAAGCCTTACCGTTAGAATCTAAAGCTGTTTTACCAAATCTTAATCCTTGCACTGTCTGGTTTATACATTTTATCGCCTTCTTTAACGTCGAATGCTTTATAAAAAGGGGCGAAGTTTGATAATGGACCAAGCACGCGAAACCTGTCTGGCGAATGAGGATCAACGCTAACCAACTGACGCATCAGTTCATCTTTGTATTTACTGCGCCACGCTTGCGCATAGGCCAAAAAGAATCGTTGATCGGGAGTTATTCCGTCAATTTTTGTACTGTCCTTTCCTTCATTGGTTAATTTGAATGCATCATATGCAATCGTAATGCCACCAAGATCGGCAATATTCTCACCAGTAGTCAATGCGCCATTTACATGCAATGTGTCTACAGCAACAAACCCGTTAAATTGATCGATGATGAGTTTGGTTTTAGCCACAAATTTTAGGCTGTCACTTTTGCTCCACCAATTTTTTAAGTTCCCATCCTTATCATATTGCGCACCCTGATCATCAAAACCATGTGTCATTTCATGTCCAATGAACATTCCTATTGCGCCATAGTTGACCGCATCGTCGCCACTCATATCAAAAAAAGGATATTGTAAGATGCCCGCCGGAAAAACGATCTCATTATTGTACGGATTGTAATAGGCATTAATAGTTGGCGGCGTCATCCCCCACTCGGTTCTGTCAACAGGTTTGCCAACTTTTGCAGCCTGAAAATCATATTGATTTTTATCGCATGATATCCTGTTTTCAAAATACTTATTCCTATCGATCGTCACTTTACTGTAATCTCTCCATTTGTCTGGATAGCCAATTTTTTTGAGAAATGCATGGAGCTTGTCTTTTGCTTTTGCCTTTGTGCTATCGCTCATCCAATCAAGATTACCGATTCTTGCATCAAATGCAGTCTGTAAATTATTTACCAGCTCAAGCATTCTTTTTTTAGCTGCTTCAGTAAAATATTTTTTTACATAGATCTGTCCCAACGCTTCCCCAAGATGCCCGTCAGTAGCGGAAACCAACCTGAACCATCTTGGTTTCATGGTCTGCTGCCCGCTTAACGCTTTATTGTAATAATCAAAACTTGCGTTAACAAATTCACTGCTCAATGCGTTTGCATCGGCATCTATCGTATGAAACTGCAGATAAGCTTTCCATGAATCAACTGGTGCTTTCTTTAAAAGCTCATTGAGTTTTGCATAAAATTTCGGTTGTTGCACATTCACCGAATCCGAATGAAGGTTCATTGCATCTAATGTAGCTTTCCATTCAAAAGCGGGCATTTCTTTATCCAATTCACTTACCGCTAATTTGTGATAATTACTTTGCGGATCACGTAACTCCACATTTGTTTTATGACTGGTAGCAATATCTTTCTCAAGGTCATAAATAAGTATCATTTTTTTTGCAGCCGTTGCTGAATCATCACCGGTATATTTCAATAGCTTTTGAATATAGTTTTGATACGCCTTTATTACCGCAAGCGATGCAGTATCTTTTTTAAAATAATAATCTCTGTCGGGTAAACCCAATCCACCTTGTCCAAAAATGACGATATTCATTTTGCTGTTCTTATCATCAGAGCCAACTCCGCCATTAAATAGAATGCCTTTATTTTCTTTTTGCAATTCTACGATGTAGCTAAGAACTTGTTTAGCATTCTTAATGCCGTTTATTTTTTGCAAATAAGGTTTTAAAGGTTCGTAGCCGCGTTTATCAATCGTTGCAGAATCCATTCCGGATGCATAAAAATCGCCAACCTTCTGTTCAATGCTGCCGGCACTATTATTGGCTTTTGAAACGCTATCAAGCAAGACCCGCAAACTATCCTGCGTCCTGTTGTACAGATCATTGAAGCCACCAATGCCAGATTCTGTGGAAGGAATTACGGCATTCTTTAACCATTTCCCATTCACATACAAATAGAAATTATCACCGGGCTTTACGGATGAATCCATGGCAGACCGGTCTATAAAATCAGCGCCGGCTGAAGATTTATCGGGTGCATTGCATGCCGTCCCCATTATTAAAATAATACTCGTCGCAAGAAGTGGAAAGAAGATCTTTTTCATAAAAACAGTTTGGTTAAAAAATTGAATCTAAAAAACTTCCAGATGATCGCATGCTCACTAAATAAGCAGTATAAAAAGTTAATTATCGGGCTATAGGTAAGATAGGACTTAATTACACCAATGCAATATCGAAACTCACCAATTCTACAAATTCCTGCACGCGTCCATCAATATCTGCTTTTGTGATTTCTCTCAATCTTTGTGTGCCGAATTTTTCTACACAAAAACTCGCCATGGCGCTACCAACAATAATCGCTGTTTTCATATTCGCAAAAGAAATATCTTTTGTCTTTGCCAGGTGCCCGATAAAACCACCAGCAAATGTATCACCTGCTCCGGTTGGATCAAAGACTTCTTCTAACGGTAATGCGGGCGCGAAAAACACCTCGTTGCCATGAAACAATAATGCGCCGTGTTCGCCTTTTTTTATGATCAGGTATTTTGGACCCATTTTTGAAATCGCAGCTGCAGCCTTCACCAAAGAATATTCTCCGCTTAATTGTCTTGCTTCGCTGTCGTTTACCAATAATACATCAACTTTTGCCAGGACTTTTTTCAGGTCATCCAATGCAATGTCCATCCAAAAATTCATCGTGTCAATAGCGATCAGTTTCGGTTTCTTTTTCAACTGATCGATCACACTCAATTGCACAGATGGCGCAAGATTTCCAAGCATTATAAATTCACAATCCTGGAAACTGTCAGGCACAACAGGCTGAAAAGTTCCGAGTACATTTAATTCCGTTACCAGTGTATCGCGCGTATTCATATCCATATGATATTTGCCCGACCAATAAAAAGATTTTTCATCCTTTTTGATCTGAACCCCTTCCAGATCCACGCCACGCGCCGATAATGCATCCAGCTCTGCCTGCGGAAAATCTCCGCCAACCACCGAAATTTGTTTCACCGAAGTGAAATTACTCGCACACCAGGCAATATATGTTGCAGCGCCACCAACAATTTTATCACTTTTGCCAAAGGGCGTTTCAATATCATCAAACGCCATAGAACCCACTACAATTAACGACATTTTAAAATTTTAGTTGAATAAAAAAATCGCACAAACCTACATGAAATTTGACGTAACAAAAACTCTACCCGCTTTTTTATATGGCAGATCCTAACACTTGTTAGTTTTGTTTATTTTTGATGCCTGTATGGCAAAAATTCAAAGCAAAAAGAACAGCACCAAAAAAGAGATCATTATTGAAAAAGCCGCCAAACTCTTTCGCGACAAAGGCTTTGGCGCTTCTTCCATGCGTGATCTTGCAGAAGTAGTGGGGGTGGAAGCTGCAAGCTTGTACAACCATATTCAATCCAAGTCCGAAATTTTACAAGCGATCTGCTTTAAAGTGGCCAACGAATTTATTTCTCATCTTGAAGCTGTCGAAAGAAGCCCCGAACCAACATTAAAGAAAATGGAGACCATTATCCGTTTTCATATCCGCATGATGCTGGAACAATATGAATACGTATATATTTCCGATCATGAATGGAGACATTTGCCAGAACCTTATCTTTCTAATTTCTTAAATCAACGAAGAAGCTACCGTAAAAGATTAGGAGATATCATTGAAAACGGCATCCAAAAAAATGAAATAAAAAATATTGAACCCTATGTTGCGATATTAACCATCTTATCCGCGATAAGCGGGATAGAATCCTGGCAACGCTCCCGCAAAAGCACCAGTGCCGAAACGCTGGAAACGAATATGGTAAAGTATCTGATCGAAGGGTTGAAGAAATAACAGAGAATAAAACAAAGAATAGAAAAAATGAGAACTTCCCACTGTAAACTCTAAACTGGAAACTAAATACGTGGCTACACATTTTCATAAACTAAGGATTAAGGATATACGAAATGAAACTCCTGAGTGTGTTTCCATTGCATTTCATATTCCCGAAGAATTAAAAAAAGAATTTGAATTCACGCAGGGACAGAACATTACCGTCAAAGCGATCATTAATAATGAAGAAATTCGCCGTTCATATTCTATTTGCAGCAGTCCTTTGCAAAATGAACTACGCATCGCTGTAAAAAAGATCAGTGGCGGAAAATTTTCTTTATACGCTGATTCAATAAAAGAAAATGATGCACTTGAAATTCTTCCGCCTACGGGAAAATTTTACACTGCCTTAAATCCTGTCAACAAAAAAAACTACATCGCATTTGCTGCGGGAAGCGGCATTACTCCGGTCATCTCCCTTATTAAGACCACCTTAGCCACCGAGCCGCAGAGCAGCTTTACATTAATATATGGAAATAAGAATCGCAGTTCCATCATTTTTAAAGAGGAACTGGAAGGGATCAAAAATCGTTACATCAATCGATTCGCTCTTCATCATATCTTAAGTCGCGAGCAAACGGATGCAGCCATTAATCACGGAAGAATCAACAAAGAAAAATGTGATGAGTTAAATGAGAAACTCATCAACATTAATGAAATGGATGAGTTCTTTATTTGCGGGCCGGAACAAATGATATTTTCTGTAAAAGACTGGCTGGAAAAAAAAGAAATTGATAAAAAGAAAATTCATTTTGAATTATTCACCGTGCCCGGAGAGCGGTCGGAGATCAAAAATCCCAAGTCGGATAATCAGAGAAGGAAAATCGTCGATAAGATTAGTAACGTTACCATAAATCAAGATGGCATTGCCTTTAGCTTTGAACTCGGCTATGATGATGAATCAATTTTAAATGCTGCCTTGAAGCAAGGCGCTGATTTGCCTTTTGCGTGCAAAGGCGGTGTTTGCAGCACATGCCGCGCTAAATTGATTGAAGGCAAAGTTGATATGGAACAGAATTATGCCCTGGAACCCGATGAACTTGAAAATGGGTTTATTCTCACTTGTCAATCGCATCCGCGAAGCGAAAAAGTGATTATTGATTTTGATATAAAATAAGAAAGCGCAGTGAATACCGCGCCTCGTTTAAACTAACAGTCACTATAATTTTGGGCTTAGGGATTAAAACGGGAGATAAATTTATTGATAATACGCTGATATCACAATACTACATTTGTAGTATTTTTTTAGCCGGATCTCGATAAAAAGAGAAGGAGCTGCATCCAATTTACCTGCCAAAATGCATCAAAAATGAAATAAATTAAAAAATCCATTGGGAAAGAAAGTTTTCTAAGTCCAACCGAATTGATTTCATATTATAAAAGGCATTGTTTCGGATAGGTCCAAGCAGGTGACCGTCATTAAAAAAAAGCTTACTGTTAAAAGTGATTTTATCATGGAACAATAATAAAGTAAAGCTTCTACTTTATACTTTACAATAAATTTGAATGGTTAAGAACGCAAAAAGTCTCCCCTTTCTCAAAGGGCATATGGTTGCCCGTGCAAAAGCTAACAACCGTTAGTTTCTATAAAGAAAAAAAGTATCTTTGAGAATTAAAATTTGTTTGTTCATGCTGGATCCGGAGAAAATATTTTTAGATAAGGTCTATGAAGAAATAAAAATTGAACCGAAAGACTGGATGCCGGATCAATATCGAAAAACGCTTATCCGGCAGATATCCCAGCATGCTCACAGTGAAATCGTTGGGATGTTGCCCGAAGCAAATTGGATCACGCGGGCGCCAACATTAAGAAGAAAGGCAACATTGATCGCAAAGGTGCAGGACGAAGCCGGGCATGGCTTGTATCTTTATTCTGCTGCCGAAACTTTAAATATTACCAGGGATGAAATGCTCGATCAATTGCATAGCGGCAAAGCGAAATATTCCTCCATTTTCAATTATCCGACATTAACCTGGGCAGATATGGGCGCGATCGGTTGGCTGGTTGATGGCGCCGCAATAATGAACCAGGTTCCATTGTGCCGTTGCAGTTATGGTCCTTATGCGCGTGCGATGATCCGCATTTGCAAGGAAGAAAGTTTTCACCAGCGCCAGGGTTTTGAAATATTATTGACGCTCAGTAAGGGGACAGAAGCCCAACGCAAGATGGCCCAGGATGCTATCGATCGCTGGTGGTGGCCAAGCATTATGATGTTCGGCCCCAATGATGACGCTTCTCCGCATTCTGCACAGAGCATGGCCTGGAAAATAAAACGTTTCAGTAATGACGAATTGAGACAGAAATTTATTGACATGTGCGCAGAACAGGTGAAAATATTAAGACTCACATTACCAGATGAAAAATTGAAATGGAATGAAAAAAGAAATCATTTTGATTTTGGAGAAATTAATTGGAAGGAATTTTGGAATGTGGTAAATGGAAACGGACCCTGTAATAAGGAAAGACTGGCAGCCAGAACAAAAGCACATAAAGATGGAGCTTGGGTTCGAGAAGCAGCCGCCGCACACGCAGAAAAAAGAAAATCAAGGGCGCAAAAAGCTGCATAAATTTTTTATCTGAGATCCATCATCTAAAATTCAACTTAATGAATAAAGAATGGCCATTATGGGAAATCTTTATCCGGAGCAAAAATGGTCTTGATCATAAACATGCCGGAAGTTTGCATGCCGCTGATGCACAAATGGCAATTGAAAATGCTAGAGATGTTTATACAAGAAGAATGGAAGGTGTAAGCATTTGGGTAGTGGAATCAAAATATATTCACGCATCAAATCCCGATGAAGCTTCATCATTATATGATCCGGCGAATGACAAACCCTATCGTCATCCGACATTTTATGAATTGCCCGATGAATTAAAGAATATGTGATCGCTTTATGAAAGAAAGAATCAACTACACCATCCATCTCGCAGATAACGCATTAATACTTGGTCATCGAAACAGCGAGTGGACTGGATTTGGGCCAATTATTGAACAGGATATTGCCATCTCAAATATTGCATTGGATCTAATCGGACAGGCAAGAAATTTTTATCAATATGCCGCAACATTGATCAGCAATTCAACTGCTGAGCCCGTTACGGAAGACACACTCGCTTACTTGCGCGATGCAAAAGATTTTTTGAATTGTTCATTGGTCGAACAGACAAATGGCGATTGGGCAAAAACAATTTTACGACAGTTTTTTTTCAGCGCCTATCAGTTTTATTTATATCAGCATTTGCAAAATAGTAATGATGAAAAGCTGGCCGCAATTGCAGAAAAATCTTTAAAGGAAGTTACTTATCATTTGCGATGGAGTAGTGAATGGGTAATAAGATTGGGGGATGGAACCGAAGAAAGCAATAAACGGATTTTGACTGCAGTTGATGACCTGTGGATATGTACCGGAGAATTGTTTGAAGCGACTGGTTTTGAGCAAACAGCAGCAAACAAAGGTTACGGCGTTGATGTTTCATTATTAAAAAGCGATTGGATGCAAAAAGTGAGAGATATTTTTGAGGAAGCCACGCTCCCCTTGCCAGTGGAAACGGAATCGCAGGTAAAATGGTTTGGCAAAGAAGGAAAACATTCAGAACACCTCGGTTATATTTTGGCTGAAATGCAGTTCCTGCAAAGAACTTATCCCAATAGCGAATGGTAATTCTTTTATTAAGTGATCAATATGATCGATGAAGAAAAAATATCAGTGAAAAAAATCCGGGAGATTCTAGAATCGGTGAACGATCCGGAAGTTCCTGTGCTTTCTATCATTGACCTGGGAATTTTGCGCGACGTAATAATCAATGATGACGAAATCGAAATATTGATCACACCTACCTATTCCGGTTGCCCGGCTATTGATATGATCAGCATGAATATTAAATTGGCATTGATTGAAAATGGTCACAAAAAAATAAAGATCACATCCGTTCTCTCCCCTGCATGGACAACCGATTGGATGAGTGAGGAAGGAAAACAAAAATTAAAAGCTTTTGGAATTGCGCCACCCACGCTCAAACAACAGATTTGTCACACAGAACTCTTTCATGAGGGAGAAGCCATTCAATGCCCGAGGTGCAATTCTTATCATACAAAATTGATCAGCCAGTTTGGTTCTACCGCTTGCAAGGCATTGTATGTTTGCGAGACCTGCAAAGAGCCTTTCGATTATTTCAAATGCCATTGAATTGCTCCTCCAATAAATCGTAAATTGTAATACTCAAATCACAAATAATAATGTCATCAATTCTTTTGGAAATAAAAAATTCGGTAGCTATCATCACGCTTAATCGTCCTGAAAAATTTAATTCATTCAATCGGGAGATGGCATTATTGCTGCAAAACATTTTGGACGATTGTGCCGCTGATAAAAATATTCGATGCCTCTATCTGACCGGAAATGGAAAAGCCTTTTGTGCCGGGCAGGATCTGGGAGAATTGACAGGAGATGAAGCGCCGGGTTTTGATAAAATTCTTTCAGAACATTATAATCCTGTCGTTACCCGGATCAGAAATATTGAAAAGCCTGTTGTTTGCGCAGTGAATGGAGTTGCTGCCGGCGCGGGTGCAAATATTGCGTTATGCTGTGACGTGGTCGTGGCAAGCCTTTCAGCATCATTTGTCCAGGCGTTCTCAAAAATCGGATTGATACCAGACTGTGGCGGAACATTTTTTTTACCAAGATTGATCGGTTTTCAAAAAGCGAGTGCATTCATGATGCTTGGTGATAAAGTATCTGCCACCGATGCAGAGAGAATCGGGATGATCTACAAAATATTTCCGGAGGAAACTTTTTTTGCAGAATCATTAAAGATCGCCATCACGCTTTCGCAAATGCCGACAAAAGGTTTGGCTTACACAAAGAAGGCATTGAATCATTCACTATCAAATTCATTCGAACAACAATTACAGGTTGAAGACAAATGGCAATTCGCCGCTGCCAACACCCAAGATTATAAAGAAGGCGTAAAATCTTTTTTAGAAAAACGAAATCCCGTTTTTACAGGTCAATAGATCTTCATTTTTGTTTTAATAAAATAATTACATCACTGGCGTTTTCAGGCGCATTAATTTATCTACATTTATCTTTTGCATTTTATGAAATCAAAACAAGCTGCATTAGGATTTATTTTTATTACGCTTCTTATCGACGTAACCGGCTGGGGCATTATTATTCCGGTCATGCCAAAATTAATTGAGCAGTTGATTCATGCCGACGTAAGCACCGCTTCAAAATATGGAGGCTGGCTCACTTTTGCATTTGCCTTCATGCAATTTTTCTGTGCGCCGATATTGGGAAACCTAAGCGACAAATACGGCCGCAGACCTGTTTTATTATTTTCATTATTTGGATTTGGAATAGATTATCTCTTTCTCTCATTCGCTCCAACCATTGGATGGTTATTTGTGGGAAGGGCTGTGGCAGGAATAACAGGAGCCAGTTTTACAACAGCCTCAGCATATATTGCAGATATCAGCACAAATGAAAATCGTGCGAAAAATTTCGGAATGGTTGGCGCAGCATTTGGATTGGGATTTATCGTTGGCCCGGTGATCGGCGGTTTACTCGGACATTTTGGTCCACGGGTTCCCTTTTATGCGGCAGCAGGATTATGTTTGTTGAACTGGTTATACGGATATTTTATTTTGCCAGAATCATTGAGCCTCGATCACCGCAGAAAATTTGAATGGAAAAGAGCAAACCCGGTTGGTGCCCTTGCTCATTTAAGAAAATATCCCGCACTGGGTGGATTATTTGTAGCAGTGACTCTTGTTTATATTGCTGCACACGCTGTTCAAAGCAACTGGAATTATTTTACCATGTACCGTTTTAACTGGAGTGCGGGAATGGTTGGCATTTCCCTTGGCGTTGTTGGGGCATTAATTGCATTGGTTCAGGCAGTGCTATTACGTTTTATTAATCCGAAATTAGGCAATGAAAGAAGCGTTTATGTTGGCCTTGGTTTATATACTTTAGGCATGCTTTTATTCGCATTTGCCACACAGGGTTGGATGATGTTCGTATTTCTTGTTCCTTACTGTTTGGGTGGAATTGCGGGCCCGGCATTGCAAGCAATCATCTCAAGCCATGTGCCACCAAATGAACAAGGAGAATTACAAGGTTCTCTTACCAGTTTGATGAGTGCAACAACCATTATCGGCCCATTGATAATGACCAATCTTTTCTATTACTTCACGCAAAAAAGTGCACCCGTGCAATTTCCGGGAGCGCCCTTCCTATTAGGAAGTATATTAATATTATCAAGCTGCATCATCGCTTATAAGTCTTTAAAGGTAAATTCCTGAGGCAGTAAACAATAATTTCTTCAAAATCTCCGTTGCATATTGCGGAATATCTTAATTGTGCTTGCAACTACATTTAAATAAGGGAAACCATTTAAAAAGTTTGCTGCCTGAAAAAGTCTGCCTGCACATTTATTTGGAAAAAACACGTTTAAGTTTATTATAAATAATACATAACCTATGATGAGCGCTTGTGCAGTTCATTTTAAAACTAAATCATCAATCAAATTTTCGAAAACATGAAAACCTTTAAACTTCTTCTCATTGGATCTTTGGTAATCAGTATCGCAATAATAAGCTGCTCAAAAGGCAGCACTGGCCCGCAAGGTCCGGCAGGCCCCGCAGGAACTAACGGATCCAACGGAGCTAATGGTTCAAACGGGACCAATGGTACCAACGGAACCAACGGCACAAATGGAACAGACAGCGTGCTTTATTCTGCATGGGATACTTTAAGTACACCTTATGACACCACAGCCGCCGCATATACCGATACCATACAAGCTCCGGCGATTACACAATCCATTATAGATAGCGGATTAGTAATAAGCTATGTCAAGGACATCTATGGTAATACCGGAACAACAGTAGATATTACTGAATACATCACATCCGGTGTATTTGTAACATATGGACTTGGAACAATAAATATCTCTTCCGGATTTGATATGACAGGGGTCCAATTCCGATATGTCGTTGTGCCGGGTGCAATTCTGACCAGCAGTACATTCAAGCAGTACTCAAGCCAGCAAATAAAACGCATGGATTTCAGCACGCTTACTAAATTGCTAGGAGAAGCAACTAATAAATCAACATCGAACTAATAAAAATTTCAGATAAAAAAACCCGGTACAATAATTTAGTACCGGGTTTTTGTTTTACGGAACACATCTTTTTTCGAGAAAGAAGGATCGTTTTTTGCAGAAGTTGTTTGGGGAATTATTTTTCTTTCAATTGAATATAGTTGATTAAATTTGTTTGCAGTCTGCGATTCTTGCTTAAGAAAAACTTCAATTTTAGCTTTATAAGTAAACCTTTACTTTTAAAATAACGTACCATAATCTAATTAAAATAATTATTAATCTAAACTGACGAAATCATGAAAAATTTGATCCCCTTATTTGCTGCAATAATTGTTGTTTCATTATCAATAGCTGGTTGTTCAAAAGGTGACAGAGGTCCCGCTGGTCCTGCTGGTCCGGCCGGTCCTGATAGCATATTTTATTCTGCATGGGCCTCCCTTCAGATGCCTCTTAATACAAACGATTCATTATACGAAGAAACGATTACTGCCTCTGCATTGACATCAACTTTTCTAGATAATGGTGCTTTATTATCCTACGTTGCGATACCGCCGGCAACTTCAGGTCTTGCAGACACCCTCGTAATAAACAGTTCGGATCTTTTTACCTATACTGGGGGAGCTTACTTGACGCAGGATCTGCTTCCGGGTCAAATTGAATTATACTCTAACCTGAATCTTACCGGTCTCGGAGCAGCATACCGTTATGTTCTTGTTCCAGGAACAATACTCAGTACAAGCGTCTTTAAACAATACACCAAGGAACAAATTAAAAAGATGGATTATAGTACTCTCACCAAATTGGCGAATACTGCCAAAACACAATCATCAACGAACTGATTAAAATAAATGGCATAACTAAAAACCCGATGCAAATTGTATCGGGTTTGATTTTTTTAAGAGGCCAATTAATAATTATTTCACTGCAGGTCTTACCAGTTTCAATTCATTAATAATGTTTGAGGCGCCACCGAGTTTGTCAATACACCAAAGCACATAGCGAATATCAACACAAATGGTGCGGTTATAAACCGGATCGAACGCGATCTTATGACTTAATGCTTCATAATTTCCATCAAATGCAAGACCGATCAGTTCTCCATTTGCATTCAACACCGGCGAACCTGAGTTGCCTCCGGTAATGTCATTGTTGGTGATAAATGTTACCACCAAATCATTTCTTTGCTTATCTCCATACTGACCGAAATCTTTTTTATTAGCAAGGTCAATCAATTTTGCAGGCAGATCAAATTCATAATTACCGGGAACATATTTTTCCAAAACGCCCTTCATCGTGCATACATAATCATAATGCACAGCATCGCGCGGGTTGTAAGATTTTACATTGCCATAAGAAACGCGCATAGTAAACGTTGCATCTGGATAACGGATCTTTTTTGGATCCATTTGTATGATGCCCTTTAAATATAATCTTCCCAACTCATTATTCCTTGCCGTGAATTGCTGAAAGAAAGAAATGTATTTCCCCTGCCAGTTTTTTAAGTAAGCGCTTGCATGCGCATATGCCGGATCACTTTGTAAAACAGTAGCATCAGGATTGGCAACAAAGGCATTCCATTTTGCATCATCAAAAATCAGGGTGTTTGCAAAAATATCCGCAGCATATTTTTTGTACGTGTCTTCATTATTAAGATCACCGTAACTTCCTTTGATGCTTTCGTACAAACCAACCGGTCGCTGGTTTTTATCGATTTCCAAATAATACATCATGGTTATTGTGGCAAGAATATTTTGATCGGAAATTTTATTTTCTGATTTCAAAAAATTCTTCCTTGCTGCAACAGCCGCATCCATCAGTTTTTTAATATCTCCGCCGTTTTGTTTTACCAATGCCAGTTCGATCTGTTGCAGGCTGGAGGCAAATGCCATTAATGGCGAACCCAGGATTCCCTCATTAATATATACGCGATGCATAGAATACGCACGCCATGCGTCATAGGCTTTTTGCCAATCGCTTAAAATATTTTGAAATTCCGGTTTATCCTGCGCCCATTGTTGAAATTTTTGTTCAGCAATTTTTTTCTGATCATAAAGATGATATTTTATCAATTGCTTCGACTCGCCATCATAAAACTTCCAATAATTGGCAATGCCTGCATAACTTGGGGCAAGCTGTAATTTTACCGACGGATCTTTTTTCATTTCCTCAAACATATATTTCAATCGAACATCACGCAACTTGACTAATGTGGGATTATCGATCTCAATTTTTTGTTTTATTCCGAAAGATGTTTCATATCGGTTAGTACCACCGGGATAGCCATATATCATGGCAAAATCTCCATCTTTGATACCTTTGATCGAAACAGGCAAAAAATATTTTGGTTTTAAGGGAACATCTTCGGGAGAATAATCTGAAGCTTTTCCATCCTTGCTCATATACACGCGAAAAATAGAAAAATCACCGGTGTGACGCGGCCATTCCCAATTATCCGTATCGCCTCCAAATTTGCCAACACTTTCCGGCGGAGCGCCAACCAAACGTATATCATTATAGCGCTGGTATACAAAGATCAAAAACTGATTTGCTTTGAATAGTGAGCTCACTCTTCCAATAACATGATTTGCGGCATCGCTATAACGGTTATTGATAGACGTAATTGCTGATTGCACTTTTGCCGCTCTTTCATCTCCCGCCGATCCTTTTGCCGAATCCTCAATTTCCTTGGTAACATCTTCTATTTTTAATAAGAAATCTGCATACAACCCCTGCGCAGGAATTTCTTCCTGTTTACTTTTTGCATAGAATCCGTCTCGCAGATAATTGTGATCAATTGTGCTTGATGCCGTGATAGCGCTGTAACCGCAATGATGATTGGTGAATATCAATCCTTCATTACTCACAATCTCACCCGTACAACCACCACCAAAAATGATTACAGCATCTTTAATGGATGCCTTATTGATGCTGTACAATTGTTCTTTTGTAAGTTTTAATCCCCGCAACACCATATTATTATAGACCTGTTCGCCAAGCAACATGGGAAGCCACATGCCTTCGTCGGCAAAAACCTGAAATGTGATAATGAACAATGCAATCGTTACAAAGAATTTCTTCATGATAAAAAGATTTTGGAAAGACAAACCTACAATTAATCGAAAACATGAAGGAAGAGAAACTTTCTTTTTTAAAATAAAAATGTTCCGGCACATTACTGCGCCAGAACATTAACAACAAGATCCAAACACCAAAATTATTTCACTTTTGTAACAACCACATCTTCTACAATACGGTTGCTTACTTCAAAAGAATGAACATCATCAGATGCATCTTTGAAATTTCTTACTACAAAAGATAATTTTCCGGTTTCTGATGAAGGAAGTTTGAATCTTTTATCAAACTTCTTGTCATTGTAAACTTCCTGGAAAAGTTGGTTGCCATCATTATCAGTTACAATAACACTGAACTTATTACCATTGGGATTATCTACTGATACGCCAAACAAGATAACATCATCTTGTGTGCCTAAATACTTAACAGTTGTATTTTTATCAGTGGATGCAATCGTGGTAGTTTGTGCTTGTGTTGTTGCTACTGTAAACAATAATAAACCTGCTGCTGTGAACTTTGCAATTGTGGTCATAATTTGCTTCTTCATATAATTGTTTGTTTAGTGACTAAATAATAAAAATCTTTAGCGGAAGCTATCGTGTTGGGCGTGCAATCGGTTAAGATGGAAACAATCGGGCAAGTGAGATACTCAGTGAAGAACGAATGAAGGAAGAATTTGTTTCAGTTGATAAGCTCTTCGTGTATTTCTGAGGCAAAGATACACCCGAATCTTGAATTTCCAAAACGATACAGGTAATTAACAATTTCTTAAACAAAGAATAAATGTCTAAACTACATTTAATGTCTTCCATAACAAGTCTTTAAGTTCAACCAGACCTTGTTGTGTCACAGAAGAAATAAAAATATTCGGAATATTTTTTGGCAACTCTTTTTTAATCGCGCTTTTTAATTCGTCATCAAGCATATCGCTCTTGCTTATGGCAATAATAAATTGTTTGTGCAATAACTCGGGATTGTATTGTTCGAGTTCATGCAACAAGATGGCAAATTCCTTTTTGTGATCATCGCTGTCTGCAGGAATTAAGAAAAGCAATACTGAATTTCTTTCAATGTGCCTTAAAAAACGATGCCCCAATCCTTTGCCTTCTGCCGCACCTTCAATAATTCCAGGAAGATCTGCAATACAAAAACTCTTGCCATCGCGATATTCAACAATCCCCAATTGTGGTGTTAATGTAGTAAAAGCATAATCCGCAATTTTTGGCTTTGCCGCTGTAAGCACAGATAACAGTGTCGATTTACCGGCATTCGGAAATCCCACCAAACCCACGTCGGCCAGAACTTTTAGCTCTAACACCTTCCACCCCTCTTCGCCCGCTTCCCCTGGTTGTGCATGTTCGGGCGCCTGGTTTGTTGCTGTGGCAAAACTGGCATTACCTAATCCTCCCCGCCCGCCTTTCATCCAAATTATTTCTTGTCCGTCTTCTAAAATTTCCGCCTCTTTTATCCCTGTTTCTTCATCACGTGCAATTGTTCCGAGTGGCACATCAATAATGATATCTTTTCCCGACCTCCCCGTGCAGTTTGTCCCACTGCCCCCTTCGCCATTTTCTGCAAGCACATTCTTATAATAACGTAAATGCAATAATGTCCATAAATTCTTATTGCCGCGCAGAATGATATGGGCACCACGGCCACCATCGCCACCATCAGGACCAGCCATCGCATTATATTTCGTACGTAAAAAATGCTTACTCCCCGCACCGCCATGCCCGCTTCGGCAAAAAATTCTTATCTGGTCTACAAAATTTGATTTTTCCATAACACGAATTACACCAGTTTTTACAAATTACTACTACGATTATACTTAACCGTTATATTTAACATAAACACAAGTCCCTTTAAATTGCCGGCATATTATTTTGCAAAGATAATTTTTATGTGGTCAGCTTTGGGGTTTCTATTAAAGATCCCAGCATCGCATGCTTGGGTGGAAGCTTTTCTAAATTTGAGAGGTTTGTATCCATTGATAAGCGGGCATCAGACATCAACATCATAATGGATTCCGGCAGCAGCCCGGATTTTATCCAATACCTCCATCAATGATAAGGTATCGGCATGCGTCATGACAGGGCTCTCAGTCAGTCCTTTTCTCAAACATTCACCAACATGACTTGCTTCATAATGATATCCAAAACCATCGATCTTCTCAAAGGGAATGATCTGCTTGCTGTCCGGATAATCGGGATAAAATTCTATTTCAGCTGCAGGCGAATAAAAACGATGGGTTAACCGAATGCGTGCTTTATCGCCATTGATGTGCGCTTCCGTTGCAAGATTTGAAGAAAAGCTTGAAAAAATCTGGGCGATCGCCCCATTATTATATTTCAAAGTGGCAGCACATTGTTCATCGACTCCGGTTGAAGACGGGGTCATCGAAGCTTCGATTGCATCAGGCTTTCCCAAGACAGACATCGCCATGAAAACATTATAGATGCCGATATCGAGCATCGTTCCACCGCCGAGTTTGGGATCGTAGATTCTTGCCGCAATTGGCTTTTTGGGAATAAACCCAAAATTGACCAGCACGCTCCTGATTTCGCCAAGCTTTCCCGCTTTTATCATTTGCTGAACTACCGCATAATTGGGTAAGAATTTTGTCCATAGGGCCTCCATCAAAAAAAGATTTTTCTTTTTTGCAGCATCGATCATTTCTTTTGCCTGGCGTTGATTAATAGCAAATGCTTTCTCACACAATACTGCTTTTTCATTTTCTATACACAATAAAACGTGCTCATGATGCAATCCATGCGGGGTGGCAACATAAATAACATCGACTTCATGATCATTCACCAAATCTTCATAGCTCCCGTAACTGACCCTTGCTGAAAATTTCTTTGCAAATTCATCGGCAACGGGTCTATGTCTTGAACCGACCGCGACCAATTCGGCATCCGAAACATATTGCAGGTCAGATGCAAATTTTGCGGCAATATTGCCGCAGCCTAGAATTCCCCATCTTATTTTGTTATTCATGCCATTAATTTATAGAAATAATTGCAATGAATGATCGTATTCACCGCTGGAAAAAAATATCTTCTTAAATAAAAAAGGTTTAATAAATTAGAGCCACAAAACATTGTTTATGCATCATAGAAAAATTTTCGCTGGTATTGTATTTATCAGTTTCATTGTATTTGGCATCGCCGCCACAACCCCACCCGCTGAAAATCCAAATAAAAACCTGAAAGTACTGCCAAAAAATATCAGTCACGAAGATCTGGATAAAATAATGGATGGATTCAAAGAGGCCCTAGGTGTAAAATGTAATTTCTGCCACGCGCCTTCTGCCGATACAGCCTCCCATCACCTGGATTTTCCAAGCGATGCAAAACCTGAGAAAGATATTGCTCGTCATATGATGAAGATGACCGCCAAGATCAACAAAAAATATTTCAGCTTTAACAAAGACGAGGCTGGTAAAATGGTTCAGACCATTAGCTGCATTACTTGCCATCGCGGCAACCCGCATCCGGGAGAAAAGCATTAATCGCAGTAAAATATTCATATTAAAAGGTTCAGGATGATGCACGCTGCAAACAAAATTCCTGTAATAGCGATCCTATTATTATTAACCATTACTGGCGCAGCATTGACCAAACCCGATTACGATAAAAAATATAAAAATCTAAAAGTACTGGCAAAAAATATTGGCAGCGATGATTTGGAACGAATAATGTACACTTTTGAAAGACAACTGGGTGTTACTTGTTTATATTGTCATGTTACTGCAAAAAATGTCACTCCGGAAAAAATGGATTTTGCCAGCGATGAAAAAAAAGAAAAACAAGTGGCGCGCGAAATGCTCAGGATGACCATTAAGATCAACAAAAAATATTTTGATCTCTCTCTCGATAAAAAGATCATCACTAAACCTGTTATCTGGTGCAGAACCTGCCATATGGGTTATCCCATTCCGCACATTCAATAAATATTTTTTATAAACAATTTAGGGTATCAATACATTATTGCTTGAATAATTTTTGTTCATACACATTTGATACGGTTGTTATTTTAATGATATAAACCCCGGCTGCAAGGTTTGCTGCCGCAACACCAATAACCGATGAACCATTATTATTGGCAATGTGCCTGATGGTGTTGCCCGAAACATCAACAATTGAAATTTCTTTTATCTCTTCTTTGCCTGCTGTTACGGTGAAATAAGAACTTGCCGGATTGGGAAATACCTGCGGTGCTAACTGATTTCCGAAATTTACAGTAATGATATTTGAATAGGAAATAGCTCCATCCAGATCGACCATTTTAAGGCGGTAGAAATTGTATCCATTATTGGGATGATAATCATCAGCAGAATAATTATGAATAATGCTGCTGTTGCCCGCTGCATTGACCTGCTCGAATGTGGTAAAGCCAATGCCATCATCACTTCTTTGCACATCAAAATATTTGCTATTGATTTCCGAAGAAGTAGCCCAATGCAAAGCGGTATATTGGTTATTGACATTGCTTCCGGTAAAGCTGATTATTTTAACAGGCAATGCCCCGCTTATTTCTGCATAGTTTGCAATCGTTGCCGTTGATAATATAGCATTATTATCGCTTGTTACAGCCATACCAACATAAGCAGTTGCATTTCCGAATCCAAGATCTACTGTGGTGCCAATCTGTATCCATGAATTTTGCTGACCGGTTGCCGAAATATAAGCCGTGTATTGCGTTCCGCTTTTATTTAACGCAACCCAATAGGGCGCACTAATACTTGGAATGGTAATTACGGTCGTCGGTCCCCCGGAACTGCTCCGGTACTCAAAGACAATTCCGCTGCTATTTGTTGTTCCGATAAAAGCAAAACGCGAGGTATTACTTACGCTGTCTCTGAACATGAGCCCCGCTTTATTGGCGGCATTGGAAGCATCCTGTGTCAATACCTCAGCCACCACATGTTCGTCGCCGGTTAAATTGGTGAATGCATATTGAAACTCATCAGCATTACCCCCAATATCATTCCCTGAGCCCTGTATTGTATAAATGCCATTATTCAAACAGGAAGAACCCGTTACTCCAATATCGCCAATGTCGGCACTAAAATATCTCGTGGGCAATGAACCGCAAGGTGCGGTGCAGTTACTTGTTGTGAAAGTGCTTGCCGCAACCGCGCTTGAACCTGCGGCGCAGACCGCTTGAACCTGGTAAGTATATCCGGTGTTGCAGGTGAGGGCAGAAATATCAATTGAAGTTGAAGTTGTTGATCTGGTTATCCAACTGCTCACCAGCGATGTTTTGTATTGAATCGTATAACTTACAGCGCCGGAAACAGCCTGCCAGCCTAAGGTCGCGGTATTTTGAGTAATGTTCGAAACAGACAGGTTTGCCGGCGTAGAACAGGTGTTTGTTAATTGTCCGTACACTTCCAATTCATTAATAACATAACCACTGCTGGAGCTGTTGCGTGTAACGCCCTGCATCCTGATATATTGATAACTGACATTAGCAAGTGTCACCACGTTTGTCGTCGAAGTATTTCCTGTAAAAGAATAAAGGGTAGTAAAAGTAGTACCATCATTGGAACCCTCTATGTTATAGGCTTTGCCATAATTAGCACCCCAGTAAATCACTACCTTACATATATCATATTTTGCGCCCAGGTTTACCGTAATAAAAGCTCCATCGCCGCCTGAACTCTTGGAGGACCAGCTGGTTGATTGATTACCATCGAATGCATTAGCCGCACTGCTTCCGGTTGCCGTTGATGAAGCGGCGTAAGTGGCATTGCTATTGCTAACCGATGATGCCACGTTCGGATAGGCATTACAAGTTGTGTTATTGGTCAATCCATAAACCATCAGCTGGTTGGAAAAAGTATTCACATATACTTTACCGTTAGCGATGGTCGGGCAATTCATTTTAGAAAAATTTCCAAGATTATCTGCCGGGTTAATGGTGGAATTCCACAATTCTGTAGTAACATCATCTGCGCGTACAGCGCGCAATACACCAGGACAGGTTTGCTGATTCGCATTACACCCATTTATCGCATGCGTTATCCATAATATAGCAGAAGAAGGGTCTGTTCCATTTGAAGAGACGGACATATAAGCGCCCGAAATTCCCGTTGGACCACTAACGCTACTACTGACGGGAGACCCCAATGAGTTTGTTCCCACTTTGTAGGATTGCAAGAGTGTATTTTCAGAAAATTGGTAAACATATTGATTGGTGGCTCCGCCAAAATAGGCAAACGAAGCATGCATTTGCGCATTGGAGGAAATGGAGATTTCCTGCATTGCCTGGTCCGCAGTTGAGCTATAGCCGCCAAGGTTTGTGGTGTTAAGCAAATAAATAAATTTTCCCTTGACAGCTGTCATTACCATATTTGTATTGGGTATAAGTAAAACCTGGATTGGAAAATCAAGATCAGCACTGTTATACAACAAATAATCTGTGGGTGTAAAAAAACTACTCACTTTCAATGAGGTTGCCGTATTATCAAAAGTATTGGGCGTGAGTTTAACAACACTCTCGCCTCTGTTCACGGTATCACTGGGCAGATCGGTGAACCCATCTGCGTCATCGTATGCATTGCCGGTTGTAAAATATAAATTACCGGCCGCATCTACCGCAGGCGCTGCCCCACTCATCCATATACCACCTCTGCCATCATTGGGAGTAGATATATATCCCATTTTTAATTGAAGTGATGATGCATCATATCCTATTATCCATCCATGCGCCGGATTCCAGTCGCAGTGGGCGGAGAAAGAAATGTAAACAATGCCATTGGAAAGAACCAATCCACCACGATTGAATTGTCTTCTTGGGTCAAATCCAATTCTTCCCCCTACATTACCATCTCCTACGCCGGCAAGGGTGTCAATTATTTCAACCGGGCTATTGGCTTTTTCTGAACCTGTGCCTAGGTCAATCGCATGTAAATATTGATGAAAGCCTGTTGTGGTATATGTGTATTCTTCATTGGGAACACTATTATTCCAGGTATGATTATCTTCTACGGTTGGGTCGACAGTCTTTGTGACAAAATACATTGTACTTGAAGATTTATCAATTACCGGCGTACCAATGATTCCAATATTGCTTGAAAAATCATTATAAGATCCGCCACATAATCCCGGGTGCATATCGTTTTTTGTTGGCGGACGATAACCGGAAGGCGTGTAATTTTTCTGCCAGTAGGCATTTATGCTGCCATCATCGGCATCAAAAGCATAGATGGTATTATTAACGGTACAGACAAAAACGATATTCCGGGAACCCACAGAGGGAATGCTCACTCCACTGGCCACCAATGGTTGCGCATAAACCTGGTCATCTACAGGCCTGGAATATAAAATGCCAAATGTCCCTGAGTTTACATTAGCTGTACTAAGCGCTGTTTCCTGTTTATTCCAACCGGTTCGCCCAAGATCATTATGCTGCATAAGTACGTCTGTTTGCGCTTGAACAACAGAAATGCATAAAGCAAAACAAACACAGAACAGGATTCTGCAAATAATAAGACGGTTCATAACATCTGCATTAATTTGGTTTAAATACAAACAGAATTAGCTACTGACTTCATTAAAAACGTAACAGTAAAAAAGGGATAAGCAGGTTCTATATAGGATTACAAAAGGTTTTGCGTAGGAGAAATAAAAATAAAAATTTATTTGCGACAAACAAAATTAATAACAAATCAAAATGGGGCTTTTAAACAACACTTTTTCTTTGATATTCGCTTTTATTCATTCAATTTTAATCTTTTACTTTTGTCTGTATATTAAATAAACATGGCAAACAATTTATTCGATTTTGGAATGATTGGTCTCGGTGTAATGGGGCGCAATCTTTTACTGAATATGGCCGACCATGGATTTCGTGCAATTGGATTTGATAAAGATGTTCAAAAAGGCGCAGCCCTTGAATCTTCGGCCACACCCAACACGGTTGTAAAAGGAGTAAGCACGCTGGCAGAGATGATAAAACTTTTAGAACCTCCGCGCAAACTGATGATGCTTGTTCCTGCCGGTAAACCAGTTGATGATGTTATTAATGATCTGCTTCCACTTTTAGAGAACGGAGATATTGTAATTGATGGCGGCAACTCGCATTATACGGACACATTGAGAAGATTAAATTTCCTGAAAGACAAAGGCATCCATTTCATGGGCGTTGGGATCTCAGGCGGCGAACAAGGTGCTAGAACAGGTCCTAGCATTATGCCCGGCGGAGATCCTGCAGCATATGAACAGGTTAAACCGATACTCGAAGCTGTTGCTGCAAAAGTAAATGGAAGCCCCTGCGTCGCGCATTTGGGGAAACTTGCTGCTGGCCATTATGTAAAAATGGTTCATAACGGGATCGAGTATGCGATAATGCAACTTATCAGCGAGACCTACGATCTGTTACATCGTGGATTGGGATTGAATAATGATGAACTGCACAAAGTGTATAAAAACTGGAATGAAGATGAACTGCAATCTTTTTTGATTGAAATAACTGCAGATATTTTTTTGCAGCAGGATGATAAGACTGATAATCGTTTGGTTGATATGATTCTTGACAAAGCCGGTTCAAAAGGAACCGGGAAATGGACTTCGCAGGATGCAATGGACCTTCCGGTTTCGGTTCCTGTTATTGATATGGCTGTTGCCATGCGGGATCTTTCTACTTATAAGGAAGAAAGAATTCAGGCTGCTGCGTTATACAAAACAGCGAAAACACATATTGATGTTCCGCAAGAGGTTTTTATACAACAATTGGAAGACGCATTATATTTTGCAACAATCATCTGCTATGCACAAGGATTAGCTATGTTACAAAAGGCTTCGTCCGAACTCAATATGGATATTCCTTTGCCTGAAGTAGTTCGTGTCTGGCGCGGCGGCTGTATCATTCGTTCTTCATTACTCGAAACTTTTTATACTGCATTTAAAACAAACCCTACGCTGCCGAATTTGTTACTGGATAATAATATTGCGCAACTGCTCCATGCAAAAAGACAGCACATGCGTAATATCATTATGCACGCTGCACAAACAGGTTATGCGATTTCCGGCCTGATGGCCTCGCTTGGATATTTTGATGCGTACAGAAGTGAGCATTTACCAACAAATCTAATCCAGGCACAACGCGATTATTTCGGTGCACATACTTACCAGCGAGTTGATATGCCCGGAACATTTCATACAGAATGGAAAAGCAATTAAACGATTCGTTAATTAAGAACTAAAAGAGCAATCTGTAATTTTTAATTTCTTTTTTTACATTCTAAAATAATTTTTATGAAAAAGAAATTAGCTTACACTTTTACATTGATGTTTATTTTGACTGGTGCCTGCATAGCTCAGGAAAAAATCGAAAAATATTGTGAGGTGTCTGTTAGAGAAGGCTTATTTCATAAAGTCTGGGTGGATCTGGGAAGTGCGGGTATTTCATTTAAAGACAGTTCAATGACTCAAAACTTATCAAAGATCAAAAGCCTCAAGAATGTTGTTGACGTTCTGGATTATATGAATAAGATTGGCTGGCATTTTGAATCCTCTTTGTATGATCGTTCAAATGAAAAAAAAATATTTTACTTCAAGAAAACTTTCGATAAATCTGAGCTCATTGCGGGGAACGAAAATTAAAATCTTTACATAATCATGCAAAATCACAAAATACCTCCTGCTTCTGTATTGTTTATTTTCGGTGGAAGCGGCGATTTAAATTATCGCAAACTTTGTCCTGCCTTGTATAATCTATTTATTGACGAATGGATGCCGGAAAAATTTTCCATCATTGGCATCGGAAGAACAGAATATTCTGATGACAGTTACCGCGAGCGGTTGCTCGATGGGATTAAACAATTCAGCAGAAGAAAAGATGAACAGAATGGAAAATGGGCAGATTTTTCTCAGCACGTTTCGTATTTGCAAATGGACGCAGAAAAAGATGAGGAGTACAAAAAAATCGCAGACATTGTAAAAACCAAGGAAAAGGAGTTCGGCGTTCATCCCAATGTGATTTTCTATATGGCCGTTGCACCGCAACTTGTTCCGGATATTGCAAAAAAATTAGGCCCCCTGGAACTCTGTTCGGATTCAAAATGCACCCGCATTGTCGTAGAAAAGCCGTTCGGGCATGATCTGCAGAGCGCTCATGACCTGAATGCATTATTAAAAAGCATGTTCAAAGAATGCCAGATATATCGCATCGATCATTATCTGGGAAAGGAAACGGTGCAAAACATTCTCGCATTACGTTTTGCCAATGCATTATTCGAACCGATATGGAACAGAAATTATATTGAGTTTGTACAGATAACCGCTGCCGAGACCGTTGGTGTGGAAGGCCGCGGAGGCTATTATGAAACTTCCGGCGCATTGCGCGATATGGTGCAAAATCATATTCTGCAATTGATATGTATGATCGCAATGGAAGCCCCCGTTTCATTCGAGGCCGATGAAATAAGAAATAAAAAAGTTGATGTGCTAAATGCAATAAGAAAATTTGCAAAAGAAGAAGTTCATGCACATGCAGTGCGAGGTCAATATGGCGAAGGTTGGATGAAAGGAGAAAAAACACCTGGCTATCGTGAAGAAAAAAGTGTGAGCCCAACCTCCAATATTGATACTTTTGCCGCAGTTAAATTTTATATAGACAACTGGCGTTGGCAAAATGTGCCCTTTTATGTACGCACCGGCAAGCGTTTGCACGAAAAAACGACCATTATCACCATCCAATTTCGACCTGCGCCGAGTTATGCATTTCCACCGGAGGCTGCAGAAACATGGCGACCCAATCGTTTAACTTTAAGCATTCAACCGGAAATGGATATTCGGCTACGCTTTCAGGCAAAACGTCCCGGGCAATCTATGACATTGAATCCGGTTGATATGATCTTTAATTATAAAGATGCCTATGATGGCAACGAACCCGAAGCTTACGAAACTTTGTTGCTCGATGTGCTGGGTGGCAACGCAACACTATTTATGCGAAGCGACCAGGTCGAAGCCGCATGGAAAATTATAATGCCGATTTTAGAGACCTGGGAAAACCGTGCCCCGAGCGACTTCCCAAACTATGCTCCGGATTCTTGGGGACCAGAAGATGCAGAAGCATTGATTGCAAGAGACGGATATAACTGGATCACAATGCCAGCCAAACACGACGAATAATTTTGAGATCATGAATTTACACATCTACCAAAACGACACGGCATTTACAAAAAATGTTACAGAATGGATAATTAATGTGATTTCCGAAACTTTGCAAAAGCAAGAAAAATTCACCTGGGTTTTATCCGGAGGCAACACACCAAAACCAATCTATCAGTTATTATCGTCTATGCCTTACCGTGAGCAAATAGACTGGAAGAAACTGCATATTTTTTGGGGCGATGAAAGAGCTGTCCCTTTTAATGATGATCGCAATAATGCAAAAATGGCTTTTGAAACCCTGTTGGATCATGTCTCTGTTCCCGCAGATCAAATTCACGTGATGCGTACAGATATACCCCCGGAACAAGCTGCCATGGAATATGAAAAGATCCTGAAGGAATATTTTCCTTTGGTTCAGCATTCATCATTCACCTTTGATCTTGTGTTGCTCGGTATGGGCGAGGATGGACATACCTTATCATTATTCCCGGGAACTGAGGTTGTCCATGAAGAAAAAGCGTGGACAAAAGCATTCTTTTTGAAATCGCAGGATATGTATCGCATTACGCTCACAAAATCAATTGTAAATCGATCTGCGAAAATTGCGTTTCTCACAACCGGGGACAATAAAGCCGATGCATTACATGAAGTGATAGAAGGGAAATATAATCCTGATCTTTATCCATCACAGGTCATTAAATCGGTAAATGGTGAATTGCATTGGTTTGTGGATAGTGACGCAGCGCTTGAACTTGAATGATCATTCCGCATCAACAGAATCGTGTACCACCACTTTTTTCCAAAGATGTGAGCACTCTTCAACAAATTTTTTATGGATGGGGTGTGGCTGATAAACTTCTTCATCTTCAAGGTTATCAAAAATCAACATCCAGGAAATAGAATATGAACGCTCAATTACATCGCGATTAGTATCTGCCGGTTTGCCGATATGAAATGAGCGGATCGTCTCCACTTTTGATAATTTTTTTAATCCTTCAATTAATGCCGCTTCATCTTCCTTATTATCCGGGTTTTTTAACCAGAAAAAAACGTGATGAATGAAAATGTTTTTTTGTTCTCCCATAATATTCTAAAATTAATTAAATAATTATTTCAATGATTTTAACCAATCAACAATCCCTAAATAAATTCTTTGCGCCACTGCTTTATGAAATTTCGGACTAAGTATTCTCTTTTCATCTTTTTCATTACTTAAAAAAGCAACTTCCACCAAAGCATTCGGATAATCAGTGGGCCCGTTCAATGCAAAATTGAAATTACCTATATTCCCATATTCTTTCAACCCCAATTTTTCCATTTGATTCAATATGGCAACACTTAATGGCCGAAAACCGATATAACGATAATAGGTGCTCACACCCTGAACTGTATCGGTTGCGGCTGAATTAAGATGAACGCTTAATAAAATATCCGGCGTAAACGCTTTCAGCATTTCAATGCGTTCTGGCATTGTTAGCGAAGTATCTTTTGTCCTGGTCATAAATATCTTTTTCACTCCTGCCTTCTTTAATGTCTTTTCCAGCTCTTTCGCAATCAATAATGTGTATTCCTTTTCCAAAACTTTACTTACAACTCCACTCGCGCCGGCATTATCACCGCCATGACCTGCATCAATGGCGATTTTTAATTTACGTATATCCAACACCGCAGGTTGGCGTTTTACACGAACGATCAATCTCGTTCCTGCGCTGTCATAGCTAATTGAATGTCCCCAATGCTGCGGGTGTTTTAATTCAATAAAAACGCGAAACACATCATCTTCAATTTGCTGATACCAAGTGTTTTTAATTTCTTTTGCGGTGCTGAGTTGCGTAATCCAGTTTGTATTGCTCGTTACACCAAAAATATCAATCGCAATTGCAGAGGGATTAATAAGATGAAAGCTGTAATAAGGCAAACGCTCATCGAGATTAATATTGACGTAATCAAAATCATTATCGCCATACACCCTGAAGCTGCCACTCAAATGTGTATTATGAACGACTGGTTTATCCAATTGCTTTTTCAATATCATCACATTTTCTTTTGCGATGTATCCTGAATGATATTTTGAAAGCTGAACTTTATAATCGGTTTTAAAACTGTCCACTACTTTAAGCAAAATGTTTGAATCCAGATAGGTCATTTTTGCCCCGCCAAGACGGTCATCGCCGATTCCATATTCTATAAAAGGAAGCTTCCCCATCGTTCGCACAAGCATGATGCTGTCCTGTGAAAAGAGATTTACCGAACAAATCATTAACGAGGCGGCGAAAATAAGTTTCAAGGTGAGGAATTTTTATAAAGGTAATGAAGAAAATTATGGAACCATCAGTGCAATTGTTGAGCATTCAACAGCATATCGATCCTGGCTTCAAAATAAATTAAAATTGCAGCCGAGATTGATCATGAAATTTCTCGGTGTGCCCGGCGATTTGCTAACATTATTATAATCACCGGCCCAATAGATCTTATTGGCAATGTTATTTAGATAGTAGAAATAGATTGAGGGATATCTTTGAAGAAGTCTCTGTCTTATTGCCAAAAAATGAATAATCACTTTTGTAAGAATGATTTTCATGGGAGGTAATTTCAACAAGCTGCAATTGCTTAACAATATATTCAAGCTGAATTATGCCGACATCGATAGCCTGATGATATTCTAATTTTATTTGTCGGAAAGTTATAATTAATAAATTACCCTTTCATCCGCTATAAAATAATTTCTTTATTTACTGCCTGCCGTTTAAAGCGGGTACTTATTATCAGCAATCAATTTATTGGCAATTCTCCTTTTGGCTTCTTTATTGTTGAACGCATCAACCTTTGTAAATCGTTTCAGTCCCAACAGCATCATTCTTTGTTCATCACCACCCGCAAAAGCATTAATGGCATCCTTTCCGAATTTATTAATGTGATCTGCTGCGTCATATAAATAAGTAAGTGCGATATCCAATTCAAATTGACAGGAAGATTCACCACGCTGATCAACCAATTTCATAGCACGCAATAATGCACTTTCTGCATGATAAGTTTCAATGGCCATGTCAGCGATATGCATCAATATTTCCTGTTCGCTTTCCAATTTCATCATGAACTTTTGAACTGCAGCTCCGGCAACCATTAAAATAGCTTTTTTAAAATTAATGATCGCTTTTCTTTCTTTGGCAAAAGGCGCATCGTCATCGCTGCCAAAATCAGGAATACTCATCAATTCTTTGGACACAGCCATTGCAGCTCCCATTACATCCAATCTTCCCTTCATTGCTCTTTTTAAGACCATATCGACCGTAAGCAATCGATTGATTTCATTGGTACCCTCATAGATTCTATTGATACGGCTGTCGCGATATGCTTTTGAAATAATGTATTCATCACTAAACCCGTTGCCGCCGTGAATTTGCACGCCTTCATCTACAACAAAACTCAGGGCTTCACTGCCAAAAACTTTTAGCATCGCACATTCAATAGCATATTCTTCTGCTGCGCCGAGCGTTGCTTCATTAAATGGTTTTCCTGAATTGAGCAATTCGTTTTCTTTGTCATCAATACATTTTGATGCGCGGTATAATGCGCTTTCCGCAACCCAAATTTTAATTGCCATTTCTGCAATTTTATTTTTTATCGCGCCGAAATTTGATATGGAAGTCTTGAACTGCTCGCGTGTAACCGCATATTGAATAGAAATAGTTGTTGCGCGTTTAGCTCCGCCTATTGCTGCAGCACATAATTTCAAACGCCCTATATTTAAAATGTTGAAAGCGATAAGGTGACCTTTGCCAATTTCTCCGAGCAAATTTTCTGCAGGCACTTTACAATCCTGGAAATATAATTGCACTGTTGAAGAACCTTTGATCCCCATTTTGTGTTCTTCGGGTCCCTGTGTAAATCCTTCAAAACCGCGCTCTATAATAAACGCAGAAAATTTATCGCCATCAATTTTTGCAAACACAGTGTATACGTCAGCAAAACCGCCGTTTGTAATCCAGCATTTTTGCCCATTTAATAAATAATACTTTCCGTCAGCAGAAAGTTTTGCGGTTGTTTTTGCGCCAAGGGCATCACTGCCGCTGTTTGGTTCTGTCAGGCCATAAGCGCCTTTCCATTCACCGCTTGCTAACCTGGGAATATATTTTTGTTTTTGTGCTTCTGTTCCAAAATACAAAATCGGCAAGCTGCCAATTCCGGTATGTGCAGATACAGCAACTGAAAAAGAAAACCCGCCACCCAATGCTTCATTGACCAATGTCGAAGTAATGAAATCTTTCCCCAGTCCGCCAAGATTTTCCGGAACGGAAATGCCTAAAAGTCCCTGCTCTCCTGCCTTTTGAACAAGTGATGGCATTAAACCCGGTTCAAGTTTATCAATACGATCAATGACCGGCAATACTTCCGTATCAACAAAGGTTGCACACATATCCTTTACCATTTGTTGTTCTTCGTTGTAATCTTCAGGAATAAAAGTTTCAAATGGTAAACTTTCTTTAATAAGCCATTCGCCGCCGCGAAGTATTTTTTTTGTTTCAGTTGTCGTGCTCATAAGAAATGATTTATGATGAAAAATTATTTCAAATTATCGTAGACTCTCTGTAAAACTTCTTTGCACAAATTGATCTGATTTGATGGAACACCATCCAATGCATCATTTAACGTCTCTTCTGCAAGTGTCATTGTTTGTTCCTGCAGTTTTAATGCTTGTTTGGTTAAATGAATCCTGTTGATCCTGCGATCATTTTCAGATGCAACTCTTTTCACCAACTGCAGTTTTTCCAAATTATCGACAAGTCTGGTAATACTGGGCTTATCGCGAAAAGTTGCATTGCATAACTCCTGCTGACTAATTCCATCTTCCTTCCACAAATGATATAATACGCTCCATTGTTCAATAGTAATATTCAGCCCGGCAGCATTAAATTTCTTTTGCAGCCGCCTCGCTATTGCTGTTGAAGCCTTTCCCGTAACAAAGCTATACAACTCTCCTTTCTTAAATTGGTTGTTTGGCATATAGTTAGTTAAACAACTAATCAAACTTACATATTTTTATTTAAATCTGCAAGAATTTCCTCGCTTTGTTCCAATGCCCGTTTTTACGGTTTCCAGGATCAGATTGCGTAGTTTTATACAGAATGGAATCCTATTTCGTAACATACAAATCATCGCAAATTCACTATTGCAAAATCGGGCAGGGCAACAAACTGCTTTTGTGTTTTCATGGTTACGGTGAATCTGCAGATTCATTTTCATTTCTTAAAAAATATCTTGCCGACGATTATACATTAATAGCAATCGATTTTCCTTTTCATGGCAAAACAATCTGGAATGAGGGACTGGTATTGGAGCCTGCAGACATATTGATCATTATCGAAAAAATAATGCAGGGAATTTCAATCAATACTTCAAAAAAATATATGATTGGATATAGTATGGGCGGAAGGGTTGTACTCGATCTTATTCAATACATTCCCGATGAAATTGAAAAGATCATTTTACTTGCACCCGATGGTTTAACAATGAGTTTTTGGTATTGGTTGGCAACACAAACCATTATTGGAAATAAATTATTCCGTTTTACGATGAATCATCCCGGATGGTTTTTTTTGTTATTGAAAACCGCAAATAAAATCCGTATGATCAACCAAAGTGTTTTTAAATTCTCTAATAATTATATAAATGATAAAAAGGCGAGAGATGAATTGTATAATCGCTGGACGGTGATGCGTAAATTCAAACCAAAGCTTAAAGATGTAAAGGAACTGATAAACAACAATAGAATTCAAACTAACTTATTATACGGCAAATACGACAGGGTAATACGTTACCAAAACGCTGAAAAAATTAAGCAAGGAATTAAAGCATATTGTACAGTAACAATAATAAATTCGGGGCATCAATTATTGCAGGAAAAAAATGTGGCAGCCATTATTTCGTTATTAAAAACTGATTAATGTTGATCTTCGCTTTACTATCTTTTCTCTTTTTTCTTATTTACGCCACGCTGATAATCTATTATTGGAGAGGCTGGAATTCAATTCCTGATTTTAATGCAGTTGAATTGGTTCCTGCAACAAAAATATCCGTAATTATCGCTGCGCGTAATGAAGAAAAAAATATTATCCGTTTACTCAATTCATTGTCCCAACAATCCTATCCAAAAAATTTATGGGAGATCATAATTATTGATGATCATTCTACCGATAATATGCCGAATCTACTCAGCAACTTTCCTTCCGAAAAAATAAATCTAAGACGCCTGCAACTATCCGATCATCTTATCCTTGAAAACCCAACCAAATCCTATAAAAAATTGGCCATCGAAATTGGCATTAATAAGGCAAGCGGCGATTTAATTGTGACTACTGATGCTGATTGTACGTTTACCAAAGACTGGCTGCAGACGATTGCCTGTTTTTATCAATCAACAAGCGCAAAATTCATCGCGGCACCCGTAAAAATACAAGCCTGCAAAAATTTGCTTTCTATTTTTCAAACACTTGATTTTATAACCTTACAAGGAATTACTGGGGCATCTGTTTATAAGAAATTTCATTCCATGTGTAACGGCGCAAATCTCGCATACGAAAAAAAAATCTTTTTTAAAGTAGATGGATTTGAGAATATTGACAATATTCCTTCCGGTGATGATATGTTCCTGATGCATAAGATTTACAAAGAAGATCCAGATGGGGTTTTCTTTTTAAAAAATAAAAATGCAATAGTTTCCACACTCCCCGAATCGAGCTGGAAAGATTTTCTTAATCAACGCATACGCTGGGCAAGCAAAGCCGATCATTATGATGATAAAAGAATATTTTGGGTCTTGCTGTTCGTTTATTTATTCAATTTGATGTTTCTGGTTTTACTGGTCGCTTCTTGCTGGAATATAAATTGCCTGTTCATCCTCTTGTCATTATTCATTTTGAAAATAATTATAGAATTCCCTTTTGCAAGATCCGTTTCTTCTTTTTTTGATCAACAAAAAATGATGAGATATTTTTTATTGCTCCAGCCGTTGCACATCATATACACATTAACTGCTGGGTGGCTGGGAAAATTTGGAAAATATGACTGGAAAGGAAGAACGATACGCAAGTAATAAAACAATTCATAGTTCAACATGGCATTATTAACTGCGAACACGCAACGTAACACCTGGCGGCGGCTGCAAAAAAATAAAGGAGCCGTGTTTGGTATTGTTGTGATATTGATTTCAATATTAATTGCCATTGCCGCTTATTTTATCGCTCCTGATTTTTCTCCGAATGCAAACAGGATAATTCTTGAATTGGGCGGAAAAAAACCCGGCTTTACACAAAAATTCCTATTGATAAAAAAAGAAAGAAAAGTAGAACGCGCTTCATTTTTTTCAAGATTATTTTTTGGACAGGAAGATGAATACAATTTTATTCCGATTGAAACTTATTATCAAAAAGGGGACTCTCTGATCGTTCAACAATTCATTGTCGAAGGGCTGACAGAGTCTGTTTCTTACCCACTATCAAAAATTACCGTCGATTCGTCCTCTGCATTAAAGAAATCTTATAATATTCAAACTCAAAAATTTTTATTAGGTACTGATAAATATGGCCGCGATATTTTAAGCCGACTGATAATCGGGACCCGCGTGAGTTTGGCTGTGGGCACCATCACGGTAATCATTTCACTCACCATCGGAGTTTTTCTGGGAGCAATGGCCGGGTATTACCGGGGATGGATAGACGAAATTATCATGTGGTTCATCAATGTTATCTGGAGCATTCCAACATTATTACTGGTTTTTGCCATTACCTTATTATTGGGCAAAGGTTTCTGGCAAATATTTATTGCGATTGGTCTGACCATGTGGGTTAATGTTGCCAGAATTATCCGTGGACAAATTCTAGTCGTCAAAGAGCTCGAATATATTGAAGCAGCAAAGGCCCTGGGATTTTCCAGTACCAGAATAATTCTTCGCCACATTTTACCAAATGTTATGGGACCTGTTGCTGTGGTAGCTGCATCTAACTTTGCATCTGCCATTATTATTGAAGCGGGTTTGAGCTTCTTGGGCATCGGCGTTCAACCGCCGCAACCAAGCTGGGGACTTATGATAAAAGAGAATTACAATTTTATTATCACGCACAATCCAATGCTGGCCATAGCTCCAGGGCTCGCCATCATGCTCTTGGTATTAGCCTTTAATCTTTTAGGAAACGGCTTGAGAGATGCGTTGAATGTGAAAGAATAAAATTATTCCTGGTAAACCTGCACGTTACGATCAAAACTTTCTTCGAGTGAAATAAAGGTTTCTGTGCGTTCTATGCCTTTTATTTTTTGCAATTCATCGTGCAACACAAAGCGCAATTGATTGATATCCTTGCAAACTATTTCTGCAAACATGCTGTAATTTCCTGTAGTGTAATTCAACCGGACGATTTCCGGAATTCTGCGCAGTTCTTTGGCAACGGAATCATACAAAGAACTTTTTTCTAAGTAAATCCCAATAAAAGCAATAACATCGTAGCCAAGATGCTTCAGATCAACGTTTAATTTTGTCCCTTTTACAATATTGCTTTCTTGTAATTTTTTGATCCGAACATGAATGGTGCCGCCGGAAACAAATAATTTTTTACCCAGTTCGGCATAGGAGATTTCTGCATTTTCCATCATGGCATGTATGATCTGCAGATCAAGTTTGTCGAGATTTAATTTACCATTCATTTTGACAAGTGTTTTTAAAATTTATTTACCATTATCTGCAAATATTTGAAATTTATTGAAATTTTCAAAAAAAAGTTCGAAATATTACAACAAATAGATTAAATCATTTAATATTGTATTGTCAAGCTCATTGAATCGACGACTATACTGTGGAGTGATGAAACTTTGGCAGACATGCCCTCTTGTCTCGGGGGTGGGGAAAACAGGATAAACATAGTGTAATGCCGGTCACGCCTTTGGCGCGATCGACTGGGGTTGACCACCACACATTGCGCTACGGCTAACTGCCCCGTGGAGGTTCGAATCCTCCCTCTACAGCTCTCTATTTTCATGTGATTGGTTTCTCATTGCTTGCCTCTTCGTAGTTTGGAAGAGGCTTTTTTATTTATATCAAGCCTTGAACAGATGCACAGATGAAAAGGTATCCAAAACGGTAACCAAAGAATCTCATAAACTTAAGGGTTTACTCAATTCATTTTAATTCATTACTACAAAATTATACAGGATGAACAGCTCTTTAAAAGTGCTTTTTGGGCTATATAAGTCGCTGTATAAGTCAAGAAAGAATAAAAAAGGTTAATCCCAATTTATATTCGTGTCGCATTGAACAAATCAAGAACAGAATCGCTTCTCTTTATTTATCTTACAAAGAAAAAATATGATTCCCGTCGGACCTCAATTTCATAAACCCAAAAGTATTATTGCTGCGAAAAATATTTTGTATGCAGCCCTCTTTATTGGTTGTCTTGCCGTTGCAGTCCGTGATTTTATTTTAGGTATGTCTGGCAATGGAGGGATTCTCGGAATTGCATTTACAATCATAGCGATCGCTATAATAATATTCCTGATCAAAACAATGGATCAATGTAAAAAATGGGCAAGAACCGTTTTGCTGATTTGGTATTGTATTTTGATTTTTAGCATTGCATTACACACGTACTTGATTACTGGCATTTTGGAAAGTGCCCTCCTGGCAATCCAAATACTTCTTCAAATTATTGCCTTCTTTTTCTTATTCAGCAAGGAATCCAACATATGGTTTAATAAAGAACAGCAATAAATTGCTTTATCCAGTTGACCTTTTAATATTTTATCCTCCGTTAAGGAGAAATGCAGAATAATCGTTAAGACACTCCTAAACCGGACTATTTCTCAAGGTTTGCGCCATTGATCGTACTTTTTGTAATAACTATGCATTTTTGTGTTCTGATTTTCGGTTATTCCTCATCCGCTTTACTTTTGCGTTAATGGCACAAAAAAAACTATTACGATTCGAAGCGATCAATTCTTTTCCCAATGTTTTACAATATCCGGAAGGCATGAAAGGCTCTTG
>JAJPKJ010000045.1 GCA_021323755.1 Chitinophagales bacterium
GAGATATCTCGTGAGTTAAAAAAATTTCGCTGTTTCAAAATGCCTTTTTCTTGAAATACTAAAACAAAAATCGATGATTTTGCCATTTCTGTTTGTTGCTTCAGCTCATAAAAAAGGAAGAGGTGTTTTTACATCCGAAAATATTAATGAGCAAACCATTATAGAAATTTCTCCGGTAATAGTGATGAATAATATCGATCGCATTTTACTTGATCAGACCTTATTACACGATTATATTTTTGAATGGGGTTACCATCACAAACAATGTTGCGTTGCACTGGGATATGTTTCCATTTATAATCATTCCTATCAATCCAACTGCGAATATGAAATGGATTATGACCAGGAACTCATCAGCATTAAAACCATTCGTTCTATTAAAGCAGGAGAGGAATTATTTATCAATTATAATGGCGATTGGAACAACGAAAAAAAAATCTGGTTTAACGCTCAATGAAAAATCACTCAAAATCAATGCCTGCCGCGCTTTAGAACCGGAGAATATTTTAGGGAGAAAATTATTCCATAGCTGCTCAAATCAACCTTCCCAAATCCTACTCCTTTTAACGGCAATTTCATATATGGCTCGAATTGAAATGAAAAGCTATTGTTGATTGCAGTTTCAAAGCCCGTTGAAAGATTAATAATTGAGAATAAATTATTTTTTGAAGGGGGCGCTTCCGGCTGCGGTACCCACCTTGCTGCCTGCACCTGAAAACCTCCATTATTGTTATAATAGTGACAATAATAATCGAAGTCTTCTTTTTTCATTAGGTAAGATGACAGCCCGCCATTCACAAAAAAAGTTGAATTGCCATCAGTAAAATAATTAAATCTAATGTTCAAAGGAATATCAATAACGTTCGCCGATGCATTCACGAATTCTATATCATTATTAGTCCCCGCCGCATTTTGCGGACCATGAAATTGCTTGTCATTCGCCTGGTAATACTTTTTTGAAATGATAATTCCGCTGTTCAGGGAAAGCTTGCCGGAGAGCTGATAGCCAAGGGTGATTCCAAAACTATTCCCCAACCTGTTATTATCATAAATATATTTCACTTTCGAAAATTCAGGCGCAAACAGAACGCCGATCTGCAAAGACCTGTCTACAAAAGCCGCATGATAATTCCGCTTTCCCGGTTTGATAACATTTGAAATCTGCGTTTTACTATTGAATGAGCGCAAGCTGGAATCATTAATCGGTGTGACTCCATTATCCCCCAATACAATTGATGGTATATCAGCAAACCTCAAATTTTCGTTTTCTGGTTGCGGAACCGATGCATCGTTTTTAACAAAAGGAACCGGATTTGTTATTGCATCATGATCCTCCCCTTTATCCTTTTTATTTGTATTTGCTTGTTGATATTTTTTATCATTTGGTGATGACCGGGATCTGTGAATAGAATTATTTGCCAATGAATTTCCGCTTTCACGATCTTCACTGGATGATTGCTTTTCGATTGTTTTGTCATTCCCATTTTTGTCTTTCCCTGCATTTGGTTTCTGACTATTTACAGAAGGTGACCCTTCATCCCCGTTCACTACTCTTTGAAATTTGCCGGCCGCGGGTTTTATAGATGCTGATGATTTTTTTATAGAGATATCCCCTGTGGCAATTTCACTGTTATTTGCTTTTTCTCCCTTATTACCATCTTTGTTTGCGGCGTTTAATTGCCGGGCAACACTTGATTTTGTGCGTTCCGTTTTATCTTCCTTGTCAATTTTATTGATCCCAAATTCGGATTTATTGCCTGTTGTTGCGTCCACATCATTTGTATTACCAGCATTTCCTTTTTGATCTTTTTTATCACTCAACACCAGGGTCGCAGAATCCGTCCGTAAAGTTTTATTTTCTGCTGGTTGACTTTTAAGAGTGAAATTTTTTAAAGTAGAATTTTGATTATCTTTTTTCGTTTTAATTAAATAATAACTGAGACCAATTACCAATAATATAGCGCCTGAGTATATTAGTGGAATACCCGGTCTGATTAGTTTTGGTACCGGCGAGGGTTTACCAAGATTTTTATCCAGCAGTTGCTCCAGTCTGTTCCAAGACTGAGCATCTTCAGCAGGTTCAAATTTCTCAGCAGCTTCCCGGCTTAACTTGTCAAGTTCATTATCGGAAAGATTCGACATAAGTTTTTACTTCATTTTTTTTTAACAGGATTTTTCTAAGGTTTTCCCTGGCTTTTGATAAGTTGGATTTAGACGCACCCACTGAAATTCCCAACTGTTCGGCGATCTCTTCATGTTTCATTCCTTCAATCACAAACAAATTAAAAACCGTGCGATACGCCGGTGATAATAATCTGATCGATTCAATGATCTCCTTATACGATAATATATCTGCACCCGTTTCTGTGACATCGGCAATTTTTTCCGTTTCCTCTGTAACAGGTTTACCATTTAGATAAGATGAATTTTTTCGGTAATGATCGATGCAGGTATTAATCAGAATGCGTTTGAACCATCCTTTCAGCGCCAGTTCAATATCGGTATGCCTGGCTTCATCAAACTGATGAATGTTTTTAAACAATTTTAAAAATCCTTCGTTCATTATTTCTTCCGCCTCATGAGCATGATTTTGGTAACGATAACAAATTTTCATGGCAAATCCCTTAAGCAGTTGATACAACTCTTTCTGGCTGCTACGCTCATTTTCACGACAGCCTGCTATTAATGCGCTTATTGTCCTGTTGCCTGCAATCAAAATATTAGTCCAGTAGATTTAATTCTTGTGAAGATAACGAGCGCAAACAATCTTTCACGTTCTGCATTACGTGAATAAATTGTTAATGGTTGCCTTTGGAGCCAGTGCTTTTCCTGCTTGATTTTTAAAGAGTTGATTTAGAAGCCGCCGTTACTCAAAACGGCTAAATTGGCATTTACATAGATCTGCGCCTGCAGCATTTTATCTTGCGCTAACAAGCCCACAACCCTTAGTTGGTTAATTTTTCCGCTAAGCGAAAGATTATTATTTATGCTGCGATTGACCATCGAATCTAACATCGCCTTATTGCTTTTTACCAATGCTCCAATGTCAAGATAGGATTTCCCCTTTATCGTTTTTTTGATCTTATTATTGAACAAACTTTTCCCGATCTTCAATGCCAGGTCCCCGCTTTCCAACGAATATGAAATATCCGGAATGGTGAGCGTTTGTTTTGCGGAGTCTAAAACCGGCGTCCCGCGCAAATACAAACGACCTTTATTGGTTCCTGCAAAATCAATGCGCACCTCAACCTGGTGATTTCCTAATCCTTTAATAGCCGCATCTTTGATCACAATGGTTCTTCCTTTGTAATCAAAAACCCGGTTGCGCAATGTGTCGCTTAATAATTTGCTCAAGAAATTATAATCGTAAGAGGTATTCAGATATGCAGAAACATTATTTCGATTTTCGCCAACATTGACCGGCACATGCACGTCACCAATTTCTTTATTGATACTGTCAGATGACATTTCCGGGTTGCACGATATACCTACTGAAATATTGAAACTGTCTTTTATGTAATTTAATTGCCCCACACGAATTGCAGACGGATTGATAATTAAGAATCCATACTTGCTGATCGCAGTCTTGCGAAATCCTTTTTCAACTGATTGTTGTGCAAGACGAGAGAAATCCATTCCGGAAATGGTTGCATCCAAGGTTGAACAGAAATTTTTTACTGAAGCACGGATGCTGTCGAGCACTTGTTGGGTAACATCACTGGAAAACAATGACACATAACATTTATCCATCGCGTCGATTTTGCCAGGCGCCGTTATTGTTGCTATTTTAAAATTGGGAAGAAAGCTGAGTCTGGAACTAACGTTGATGTTCACACGACGAAGTGGTTCTTTACCAAACCCGCAACTCCCCGATATCCAGGGCGATACCGGTTTATTCAACGAACACAAACATTTGGCGCCGGCAACCTGGTAATTTCCCGTTAGCTGCACCCCGAGCACATTATTAACGCAGGTGATGATAAAGCCGGATCGCACAAAACGATACTTATACCTGAAATCGCAGGAAGGTTGTAAATAATTTGGCCATCCGTCAGATGTAAATTCAGTAGGCACTAAGAAATTTGCTTTGAATAATATCGGTTTGGCATTGATTTTTACCGGCAGATCGATTTCACTTGTGGGAAGCGCCGGCAATGAATCGGGCAAATGTAATATTAATGATGAAGCTGCTTTTTTTGATGAAGTACAGGAAACAAAGAAAACCAATGCGATAAGAGTATAAAGAAAAAGTGATTTCATGGTATTGCGATTGGACGAATTTTCAACAAATTACACGAATTTCTTAATACTTTTCGATCAGAGTACCGGACCTCCGTCCTATTGTTATTTCCTCTTTAGATATTCGTCGTCGGTATTAATGATAACATCAAGCAAACTATTGGTATAACTGTCATCTGCCAGTTGCCAAAACATGACACCGAATAATTTTTTGTCAATCGCATATTGCGTTTTCATGCGAATGGATAAAGTATCATCATAAGTGACAAATAATTTTTTCGCGGCATTATATTTAAAAGGGGCTTGTGCAACTGAATCCCAATGAAAAACATAACCGCTATCTGTTGAAAGGACTTTATCATAATCATGATAAGAGACGCCACGGAAAAATCTTGCCGGACGATATAATCCATCATTAAGACTATCCTTAACCTGAAAAATGCGCGCATAAAACGCAACACCGATCGCCATTTTATTCCGCGGTACGCCAGCTGAATCCAATAATTTTATTGCATGATCCGTGGATTCGGGTTGCAAAGTAGTGGAATATAAAGAGGTATGATGACCCGTTATGGTATCATCACCGCCCACCAGATCATAAGTCATCAAATTCACAATATCTACATATCGCACTGTGTTCTTCCAGTCTATGGCATGATTGATATAATCGGTGTATCCACCAGCTGCAAAACTTATCTGGAAATTCTTTCCCATTTTTTTTCTCAGTTTTTTTACGAGATAAGTGAAATTATCTTTGTCTGCCGGCATATAAGGAAAGCCCGGAACATTGGCCAGCGCCGGATATTCCCAGTCAAGATCAAGTCCATCGGTGTGAAAATATTCGGTAAGTTGCTTAACAGAACGTGTAAATTTTCTTCTTCCTTTCCTTGTTGAAAAAACCTCTGAGCAGGTCTTGCATCCGCCCCATCCGCCAAGTGATAATATCACTTTCAGGTTTGGATTCTTACTTTTCAAGGCAACCATTTTCCGGATGAGCACGGTGTCAGCCATCCTGCTCACATCTAATTCATTACCTTTTAGATGACAGAAACTGAAGATCAGCTGGGATAATTTGCTCGTTTCAAAACTATCTATCATGGTTGGCCGCCCACCGAAATAAGCGATGATCGCCGATTGTTGCTGGGCGCTGATCTTTGTTTGCGCAAAACAGGTATTGATAAAAAGAAAGGGAATTAATACTTTGATGAAATTATTCATGATAAAGAGCTTCGGTTTTTTTGATAGCAACGAAAGTACAATCTGTTAGCTGTTCAAAACAAACAGATGCATAATAAGTTTTTGTTAAACCAGGTAAACAAACTTGTAATTTATTTCCTTATTAATGCAGAATAAATCTTTGATTGATCGTAAATTGAAGATCGCTCATGCAATTTATTAATGGAAGAATAACCCGCTTCCTGAAATAAATTTCTTAATAAAGAAAAATTTATCGGGTAAGGAACCCATTGATTGGCGTTGTCCCGTTCGTATTCCACAATTAAAAAACAGCCCTCATCTCTCAATAATCTTTTTATTTTATTAATAAAAGGAATTTTCGCTGCAACATAATGTAATGAGTTTGCCATCAAAATTCCGTCAAGTTGAGAAACCGGCAATTCATTATTGATAAAATCCGCCTCAATGGTTTCAATAATGTTGGCATCAGCACCTGAGGCATTCTTAAATGCGGATAAATTATGGTCAACTGCAAATATTTTACTTTCCTTTTTTAGCAAATTGGAAAGCGCATTGGTGAACAAGCCTGAACCACAACCCAGGTCGGTCCAGGTCATTGGCGAATTGATGGAACTAATAAAGTCATTTCTTATTAATGCTATTGCTTCATTTAGTTTCATAATATTTTTCTAATTAAAAAAAACCCACTGCGTAAACAATGGGCCTTTATATAGTAGAAAAAACGAACTCGTGATTATTATTTTGCAAATTGTTTTCTGATCACATTTAATGCCCCACCTGCTTTGAACCATTCTATCTGCTGTTCATTGTAAGTATGATTCACCGCTATGTTATCAACTGATCCATCTTGGTGGTGCAAAACAACCGTTAATGGCTTGCCTGCAGTGAAAGAAGTCAATCCGTTAATATCAATCGAATCATCTTCCAGCACCTTATCATAATCCTCCTTATTGGCGAAAGTGAGCGCAAGCATACCCTGCTTCTTCAAATTTGTTTCATGAATTCTTGCAAAACTTCTTACCAGAATGGCGCGAACACCAAGATGACGTGGTTCCATGGCTGCGTGCTCGCGTGATGAACCCTCACCATAATTTTCATCGCCAACAACAATGCTTCCTATCCCAGCAGCTTTGTAAGCCCTTGCTGTTGCAGGTACGGGTCCATATTGTCCGCTCAATTCATTTTTTACAGAATCCGTTTTGTCATTAAAAAAATTGATCGCGCCTATGAGCATGTTGTTGGAAATATTATCCAGATGCCCGCGAAATTTCAGCCACGGACCAGCCATAGAAATATGATCGGTCGTGCATTTGCCCTTTGCTTTTATCAACAATTTCAATCCCTTCAGATCAGTTCCTTCCCATGCCTTGAATGGCTCTAATAATTGCAAGCGTTGAGAATCCGATTTCACTACAACCTGCAATCCGCTCCCGTCTTTTGCCGGAGCCTGGTAACCCGGATCATCAACAGAAAATCCATGTGGAGGCAATTCAACCCCTGTTGGTTCATCAAGCATTACTTCATTCCCATCATCATTTCTTAATTTATCCTTTAAAGGATTGAAAGTTAAATCGCCCGCAATGGCAAGCGCAGTAACGATTTCCGGCGAAGCAACGAATGCATGCGTACTGGCTAACCCATCATTGCGCTTTGCAAAATTTCTGTTGAATGAAGTGATGATAGAATTTTTTCTATTCGGATCATCAATATGGCGCGCCCACTGACCAATGCAAGGACCACAGGCATTAGCCAAAACAACGCCGCCGATCTGATCAAATGTTTTTAAGAATCCATCTTTCTCGATTGTGAAACGAACCTGTTCGCTGCCGGGTGTTATGGTGAATTCTGATTTTGCTTTTAGTTTCTTATTGATGGCTTGTTTTGCCAATGATGCCGAGCGGCTAATATCCTCATAAGAAGAATTTGTGCATGAACCGATCAACGCAACTTCTAATTTTTCCGGCCAGTTATTTGCTTTCACTGCTTCCGCAAATTTTGAAATTGGCCATGCGAGATCCGGAGTGAACGGACCATTCACATAAGGCTCCAATTCATTAAGATTTATTTCAATAACCTGGTCGTAATATTTCTTTGGATCATTGTACACTTCGGCATCAGGACGCAAATGCTCACGAACCCCATCAGCTAGTGCCGCAACTTCTTCGCGGCCGGTTGCTTTCAGATAAGCGCTCATTTTTTCATCATAGCCAAAAATCGAACAGGTCGCGCCAATTTCCGCGCCCATATTGCAGATCGTTCCTTTGCCCGTCGCACTCAAACTATCTGCGCCATCACCAAAATATTCAACGATCGCGCCGGTGCCACCTTTTACAGTGAGGATTCCCGCAACTTTTAATATCACATCTTTTGCAGAAGACCAGCCGCTTAATTTACCGGTAAGCTTCACGCCGATTAATTTCGGCATTTTCAATTCCCATGCTAATCCCGCCATCACGTCAACGGCATCTGCGCCACCTACCCCGATCGCCACCATTCCCAAACCTCCCGCATTCGGCGTATGCGAATCAGTGCCGATCATCATTCCGCCCGGGAATGCATAATTCTCTAAAACAACCTGGTGAATGATACCCGCACCCGGCTTCCAAAAACCGATTCCATATTTATTGGATATCGAAGCAAGGAAATCGTACACCTCTCTATTCACATCCAATGCAATTTTCAGGTCTTCCGTTGCTCCAACCTTTGCTTGGATCAAATGATCACAATGCACTGTTGAAGGAACAGCAACCGTGCTTCTTCCGCAGGTCATGAACTGCAACAAGGCCATTTGCGCGGTCGCATCCTGCATGGCAACACGATCGGGAGCAAAATCAACATAGTCTTTTCCACGCTCATAAGCCTTCGTGGGCGGAGCGTATAAATGTGAGTACAATATTTTTTCGGAAAGTGTCAGGGGTTTGTTGGTCAATTTTCGTGCGGCAGCAACTTTGGAGGGTAATTCAGAATAGATTTTTTTAATGAGATCAAGATCAAAAACCATAATAAAAGTATTTAGAGTTAAACGTATGCATATGAAGGCTTTCTGAAATGAGATGCGAAATTACCAAAATTGCGTTATTATATTAACATGCATTATGAGGTTTTGTTGTTTTTTTTTAATTTCGCTACATGAATAAAATGAAGCAATTCATCGAGTGGAAGGCTTTTGGCGTATGCACAGCCATCGGCGAAAGAATGGGCATCGCTACTTCACGAATCCGCACATGGTTCATCTATATTTCATTTCTCACCATGGGTTCTCCATTGATCATTTATTTCATCCTCGCGTTTTGGATGAATATCAAAAGATATATTCTTTCTGCAAGAAGAAATCCGGTGAAATATCTTTAGAAAGCATCCGGTTTCAGGTGTTGCCATTTATCGTAACTTTTCCAATCAACACAGCTGAGAAAAGGAACTTGCAACCCGCTTCATTTCAACATGAAGAGTAAAATTTTATAAAATAATTATATCTCCTTTGCAGTTCAACTTCGGACTTCCGACCCCGGACTTCAGACTTTATTCTTACCTTTGCATCCTTAAATTTTAAAAAATGCCAGGATCAGAATTGTTCGGCGCAGAAGAGCGCAAAGAAGTCAATGATGTGTTGGAAACAGGCATGCTTTTCAGATACAATCATGACGCACAACGTAAAGGCATCTGGAAAGCCCGCGAATTTGAAGAAGAAGCAAAAAAGATTACCGGCGCAAAATATGCGCACGCGGTTTGTAACGGTTCGGCAGCAATTGCCACCGCGCTTGCTGCATCAGGCGTTGGCGCCGGCGATGAAGTGATCGTTCCCCCTTTTACCTTTATTGCCAGCGTGGAGGCAGTTTTATTTGTTGGTGCAATTCCGGTGTTTGCCGAAATTGATGAAACACTTTGTCTGAGCGCTGACGGAATTGAAAAAGCGATCACGAAAAATACAAAAGCAGTTTGTCTTGTGCACATGTGCGGCGGCATGGCGGACATGGATCCGATCATGCAGGTCATCAATGACTACAACTTGATTTTAGTAGAAGATGCAGGACAGGCATTTTCTTCATCATACAAAGGAACATCAACCGGGCTTTTTGGAACCGCCGGAAGTTATTCATTCGACTTTTTTAAAATTGCCACCGCCGGCGAAGGTGGAATTGTGGTAACCAACGATGAAGAAGTGTACAAATTGATCGATACCTATTCAGATCATGGCCATAATCATGTCGGCGCGAAACGCGGAATGGAACAACACCCGATACTCGGATTTAATTATCGCATCAGTGAATTGCATGCGGCAGTCGCACTCGCACAAACACGCAAAGTGCCCCAGATTCGAGAAATAAATCGTCGGCATAAAAAAGCATTAACGGAAATTCTTTCTCAAACTGAAGGAATTTCTTTTGCACGAATTGCCGATGCCGATGGTGATTCATCAACTTTCTTAAATATATTATTACCCGATACTGAATCCGCGAAACGCACGGTTGATGAATTCAACAAGGCTGGCGTGGCAGGATTTGATTATTGGTTCATGAACATGTATCATTTCATCAATCAATGGGACCATTTAAAAAATTTACAGACAGCTGCAAAATTGCCAGTTGAAATATTTGGTTCATCACAGGATTATAAAAATTTGTACTTGCCAAAAACACAGGAAGTGATTGGAAGATTGATTTCATTCGGCATACGTTGCACATGGACAGATGAAGAGGTGAAGAACCTGGCGAATAATATTTCACAATGCGTTAAGAATGTTCTGAGCGTTGCGGTCTGAAAATCATTTGTCTGATCCAACAGATTTGAAAAAACGAATTCACCCAATTCCCTAGGATCCCTGTAACAAAAAAATCATCACATTAACTCTCATGCATAAGAATTTTAAAAACATCGAAAAAACAGTTTACGGACGTGGGAGTTTTGATATGATGGATGAAATTCTTTCCGCAAAAAGAAAGGAAAATGGCAAATTTTTTCTTTACGTAGTCGATCATTATTTTAAAGATAAACCGCTCACAAATCGCATACCTGCAAAGCCTGAAGACGTAATAAAATTTATTGATGTTGATCCCTTCGAACCCACCACCGGTCAAATTGATGATCTGCGCGATGAAATATTATCATCAAGGGGTTTGCCTGCCGGCGTTATCGGCATCGGCGGTGGAAGTATTATGGATATTGCAAAAGCAGTTTCCTTAATGTTCACCAATGAAGGTTCATCCACTTTATACCAGGGTTTGAATCTGATAAAGAAACCGGGAATTTATCATCTTGGCGTCCCAACGATTTCCGGAACGGGCGCAGAAGTTTCGATGACAGCCGTATTGACCGGCCCGGTGAAAAAACTCGGGTTAAAATGTGAGTGGACGGTTTTCAACCAGGTCATTCTTGACCCCGAATTAATTGCCTCCGTTCCGACTGATAAATGGTTCTATACCGGAATGGATACTTATATTCATTGCATCGAATCAGAAAACGGGATATTAAATAACGCCTACAGTCATGCTTATGCGGAGCAGGCATTAAAACTTTGCCAGGAAATTTATCTGGGAGAGAAATCAGGGCAGACCGCGGAAAATGATGATAAATTAATGGTCGCATCATTAATGGGCGGCTTGAGTTTAACCTATTCAGAAGTTGGTGTTTGCCATGCATTATCCTATGGTCTTTCAAAGATTCTGGGAGAAAAACATTGTTATGCAAATTGCCTTGCCTTTCAGCATTTGGAAGATTATTATAAAAATGGCGTGAAAGAATTTGAACAAATGCTTATCAAACACCGCATTCAGCTGCCAAAAAATATAAGTCAGGGCTGGACCAATGAACAAATAACTGCAATGGCAGAAGTGGCCTATAACCTTCCGCACATGTGGAATCATGCAGTAGGAACAGATTGGAAAGAAAAAATTTCTATTGAAACTATTAAAGAACTGTACAAACGATTTTAATTATGAGCAAGAAAAAAATAATGGTTGGAAATATTGAATGTGGAGCCGATGAACTCTTTATTATTTCCGGGCCTTGCGTCATTGAAGAAGAAACGATCATGATGAAGACCGCAGAGAAATTAAAAGAAGTCAGCGAGCGGTTACACATCCCCGTTATATACAAATCATCTTTTTCAAAAGACAATAGAAGCAGCTTAAAATATTATAACGGGCCGGGATTGGAAAAAGGAATAAAAATGCTCGCAAAAGTGAAAGAGCAATTTGGTTTTCCGGTCTTAACGGATATTCATTATCCCGACCAGGCTGCCCCCGCCGGAGAAGTTTGTGATGTGCTGCAAATTCCTGCCTATTTGTGCATGCAAACAGGATTGATGGTCGCCGCTGCAAAAACTGGAAGAGTGATCAATATTAAACACGGGCAATTTCTCGCGCCCGATAATATGAAACATCCTGTTGGCAAATGCGTGGAAGCTGGTAATGATAAAATCATTTTGACCGAACGCGGATATACGATGGGTTATAATGACCTGGTTGTTGACCCGCGCAGTTTTTATCACCTGAATCAATTGGGCTATCCGGTTGTCTTTGACATCACCCATTCGATCCGTAAATATGGAATTCCAAGTGCAGATTCCAAAGGCGGTGCAAGAGAGTTTTTGCCCGTATTAAGTCGGGCAGGTGTTGCTTCCGGTGTTGATGGTGTATTTATAGAAACGCACCCCGATCCGGAAAAAGCATTATGCGATGCAGCAAGTCAATTATGTGTTTATGACCTGGAAGAATTCCTGAAACCGATTTTAGAACTACATTCGATAGAAGTAAAATACACGAAGTAAAAGAGTAAAAACATAGTTTTGCTTTCCAAATTCTTAATTTAATTAAACATGGAACTATATCTCGACTCAGCCAACCTCAAAGAAATCGAAGAAGGATTTAAACTTGGCTTTCTTGATGGCTTAACTACCACGCCAACTTTTATGCAACGTGAAGGCATAACCGATATTGATGGAACAATTGTAAAACTTTCGAAAATAGTGCCTGTGCTCCAGATCGAAGCATTGGGAAATACTGCCGAGGAAGTTTTAAAGGAAGCGCACCGCCAGCTGGATTTAGGATTGGACCCCAAGAAAACGGTTTTCAAATTGCCTGTTTCCCTGGAAGCGGTTCGGGCCTGCCATTTGTTACGCAAAGAAGGATTACTCGTAAATATTCATCTTGTTTATACCTTACAACAGGCATATATGGCAATGCATGCAGGCGCCAATTATGTTTGCCCGCTTGTTGGTCGTTTGCAGGATCAGGGGCACGACGCACTTGCACTAATTGAGCAGTGCGTTAAGGCGGTTGATCATTACCGTTATGATACCAAAGTGATGTTCAGTTCGGTTCGCCACAATGAGCATGTTCGCAATGCCATCAATATCGGTGTTCACACCATTACCATTCCCCTTAAAGTATTGAAATCGCTTACGGATAATAATTTCACCACCATTGGCACTGAACAATTTTTGCGCGATACAAGATTAATGACCGTTCGGGTAAAAGAAGCCATGAACTCCGTGAATCCTATTGTTGATGCAGCCACAGATCTGAAACATGCTATTGTGAAAATGACCGAATTTGGCTTTGGCGCCGTTACTGTTGTCAATAATGGAACGATCAAAGGTGTTTTTACGGACGGTGACCTAAGGAGATTATTACAGCAGGATGGCGAACACATTTTAAATAAAAAACTGGGTGATCTTTCTTATAAATCACCGATCAGCATTGATGCCAATGCATTATTGAATGATGCAGCCGGTCTATTCAAAAAAACAAATGTTGACACGATATTGGTAACAGAAGATGACAAGCCGGTAGGCATGCTCGACATTCAGGATTTGAAAAATGACTAATTCCTGTAATTCGTTTCAATTCGCGCAAAAAATGCATTATACATGACCGTTAGTTTTAACGAAATCAAATCTTTGTTTACCGGAAGGTTTTTAACTGACCCGGAAATTCTTCAGAAAAAACTCTCCTATATCCGCGCTTTTGTATTTGACTGGGATGGCGTTTTCAACAATGGCACTAAAAATGAAAATGGATCAAGCGCCTTCAGTGAAGTGGATGCCATGGGCACCAACCTGTTGCGTTTCAATCATTACATTCTTTCCAGGAACAATTTGTTCACCGCCATCATCTCCGGAGAAAAAAATCAACTTGCTTTTATTTTTGCAAAACGAGAACATTTCAACGAGGTGTATTATAAGATCAGGAATAAAGCAGAAGCGCTGAATCATCTGTGCAAACTCAATAATCTGCATTCGCACGAAGTAGCATTTGTTTTCGATGATGTACTTGATTTTTCTGCGGCAAAGATTGCAGGTGCAAGGATCATGGTAGGAAGAAGATCCAATCCGTTATTGACCGATTTTGCCATTAATAATAATCTCGTTGATTATATCAGTTCGACTGATGGCGGAAATCATGCGGTAAGAGAAGCTGTTGAGTTGGTGATGGCCTTGAGTGGAAAATATGATGAAACCCTTAGGCAAAGGATGGATTTCAGCGACGATTATAAACAGTACTGGGAATTACGCAATTCAGTGGAAACCCAATTTTATACAACTGACCAAAAGGCAATCATTCAACAAACCCCACAATGATTATTGGAATCATTCCTGCTCGATTTGCCTCAACCCGTTTTCCCGGGAAACCGTTGATTGACATCAACGGAAAGTCAATGATACAGCGGGTATACGAGCAATCTGCAAAATCAAGATCATTAAATAGGATAATCGTTGCAACGGAGGATAAGCAAATTGCTGATCACGTAATTGGTTTTGGTGGTGAGGCGGTAATGACCGGCGAACATCATGCAAGTGGCACCGACAGGTGTTTTGAAGCTTTGGGAAAACTAAAGGAATCCTATCAATATATCATCAACATCCAGGGCGACGAGCCCTTTATTGAACCTGAGCAAATTGATGAACTGGCAGAAGCATTGAAAAATGGGGATATTGAAATTGCAACACAAATGATCGCCGTAAAAAATGAATCAGAATTATTTGATGCCGGCGAAGCAAAAATTATATTGAATAAAAACAATGAAGCAATATATTTCAGCCGGGCAGCAATTCCTTATTTGCGAAATGTCGATCAAAAGGAATGGCATACCCATCACCTCTATTACCGGCAGGTCGGCATGTACGCATACCGAAACGATATTCTGAAGAAAATCACACAGCTTCCTGTATCGTCGCTGGAAAAAGCGGAATCATTAGAGCAATTGCGCTGGTTGCAAAACGGATTTAAAATAAAATGCGTTCTTACAGAATACGAGAGTCATTGTGTCGATGTGCCGGAAGATGTTGAGCGGATATTGAAATTGAAAAAAGATATTCAGCCTTGAGTATGTCCTTTTCGTGAAAGGTATTGTCCAAAAAAAAATCGTTCGTCTCCATATGGCAAAAGAAAAAATTTTAGTGATCGGCGCTTCCGGCCAAATAGGCGTCGAGCTTACACTTGCGTTAAGGAAAATTTATGGCAATGCAAATGTTGTAGCCTCCGACCTGCGAGAAGAAAATGAATTGCTGAAAGGAACCGGTCCTTATGTTTCACTCGATGTAATGAATAAAGAGATGCTGCACGTGCAGGTGATCCGTCAGAACATTACACAGATCTATTTATTGGCTGCGATCCTTTCGGCGACAGGAGAAAAAAATCCGGGACTTGCCTGGCATTTGAATATGCAGGGATTATTGAATGTGCTTGATATCGCACGAGAAGAAAAATTGCAAAAAGTTTATTGGCCAAGCAGCATTGCCGTTTTCGGTCCCACTTCTCCAAAACAAAATTGTCCGCAACAAACGATCATTGAACCGATCACGGTCTATGGCATCAGTAAATATGCCGGTGAATTCTGGTGCAATTATTTTCACCAGCGTTTTGGAGTTGATGTCCGCAGCATCCGATATCCGGGATTGATCAGTTATAAATCAGCGCCGGGCGGGGGAACAACAGATTATGCAATTGAAATTTTTCATGAAGCGCTTGAACACGAAAAATATAAATGCTTTTTGAAAGAAGATACCTACTTGCCGATGATGTATATGCCCGACGCCATACGCGCGACCATCGAATTGATGGAAGCGCCGGCAGAGAAAATTTCCATTCACACCTCATATAATGTTGCCGCCATAACCTTTTCGCCGAAAGAAATTGCAAGTGAAATCAAAAAACACATTCCCGGTTTTGAAATAAATTTTGCTCCAGATTATCGCCAGGCAATCGCCAACAGTTGGCCACAAAGCATTGACGATACGGTAGCCAGAAATGATTGGGGATGGAAACATGAATATGACCTCAGCAGGATGACAGCCGATATGCTACAGAACCTTCAGCCTTGATCTTTGTTACGGATAATGTCCAGGAATAATTTTTTACGCAAATAAATGATCGTGAAACTATTTTTCATCACCCCGATATTATTTTCAGCATTGTTTGTTTCCGCCCAAAAGAAAAATCTACCAAATGGAGAATGGCGTGCGGTTTTAGAAAGAAGCGACGGAAATAATATCGTTTTCAACTTCCAGACCAAGGATAGCGCCGGCAAAAAAATATTATACATTAAAAACGCAGATGAAAGATTATTGGTAGATGAAATAAAAAACACTGGCGACTCTATCATTATTAAACTGCCTTTTTTTGAGGCACAGCTACATGTTGTTTTGCAAAGCAATAATGACCTTAGCGGTTTTTATTATAAACGGCTGGTCGATAATTATCAGGTGATGCCCATGCATGCTTATTACCAGCAAAACTTCCGATTCCCGGTTTCGCAAAAAAAAACAAACACAAATGTTACCGGAAGATGGGCTGTGGTCTTTTGGAACGACGATGCAAAAGATTCAACATTTGATGTCGGAGAATTTGTGCAGGAGGGAAATCTGGTTACCGGAACTTTTTTAGATCCAACCGGCGATTTTCGTTATCTGCAGGGAGTAGTCGATGGCGATCTATTAAAGCTTTCTGCCTTTGATGGCACCATGCATATTTGTTCACGGCAAAAGTCGATCACGATAAAATGATCGGGTTGCATTTTTCGGGTCCGACCTTTAAGAATAATTGGATCGCAAAGAAAGATGATCAGGCAAAACTCTCCGATGAGTTCGCCCTTACAAAAATGAAAGCCGGTGAGACCAGGTTGAATTTTTCTTTTAAAGATATTAATGGAAAGAAAATCTCGCTTAGTGATGACCGTTATAAAAATAAAGTGGTCATCATACAGATCATGGGTTCATGGTGCCCTAATTGCATGGATGAAACTGCGCTGATGACAAAACTCTACAGCGAATTCAAAAACAAAGGCGTAGAAATAATTGGACTTGCCTATGAACGAAGCACCAATTTTGCGCGTTCACAAAACAGCCTGCGCAGTTTTCAAAAAAGATTTGATGTGAGATACGAAATATTGATAAGCGGAGTTTCGGTCAATGATTCTTTGCGCTCCGATAAAACATTACCGCAGCTTGAAAGGATTGAAGGGTTTCCCACAACTATTTTTATTGGCAAAGATGGAAAGGTGGCAAAAATTCATACCGGTTTTAATGGACCCGGAACCGGTGAACATTATGCAGAACAACAAAAAGAATTTTACGACATTGTAAATGAATTGCTCACAAAATAACCTTTCCATATTGGCTCGTGTGGCGGTGTTGTTGTCACCGCACCGGCCAACATAGCATCGATCTTCAATAATTGTACAAATGACGATTACAAAAAAATAATTTTCGCACAACCCGTTTTTGTGATTTGTTATTTCGTAATTTCAGCAGCAAAACGATTTGCCATGACTACACGTCGCTCCTTCATTCAACAATCATCACTTGCCGCCGGCGCATTTTTAATGCCAAAAACAAATTGGTTTGCTGCAAGACGACAACAACTTATCGGACTTCAACTTTACACTTTACGCAACGAAATTTTTAAAGTGAAAGGTGGCGGAGCAGATCAGGCCGCTAATTTAAAAATGATCCTGGAAAAAGTTGCTGCGATCGGATACACTTCTGTGGAAGCCTTTGGTTTTAATGCAGGTAAATATTTCGGGCTATCGGTTGAAGATTTTGCAAAGATCGTTAAAAATGCAAATCTCAAATCCCCGAGCGGACATTACAGTCTGGATGCGTATTTATTGAAAGGAGATGAGGACAGCTTGAAAATGATAATTGAAGCCGGGAAAACAATGGGCCATGATTTTGTGGTGGTTCCTTTTTTGGGCGATGCATTAAGAAAGAGCGCCGACGATTATAAACAACTTTCGCAAAAATTAAATAAAGCGGGAGAAACGGTAAAAGCTGCCGGTTTGAAACTCGCTTATCACAACCATAATTTTGAATTTAAAGATTGGGGAAATGGACAGATCGGATTTCACATTATGTTACAGGAAACAGATCCGAAGCTGGTGAGCTTTGAAATGGATATGTACTGGGTTACGCGGGCTGGTCTTAATCCGGAAGATCTGATCAAGGCCCATCCCGGAAGATTTAAAATGTGGCATATTAAAGACATGTCTGAGAAAAGAGAAGGTACCACCGAATTAAGCGGCGATCAGGTTTTCACTGAAGTGGGCACAGGAATTATTAATTACAAAGAAATTTTTAAGCTGAAAAAACTATCCGGAATGGAATATTTCTTTGTTGAGCAGGACCAGGTGAAGCTTCCTGTTTATGAAAGCATCAGCAAAAGTTTTGAAAACCTGAAAAATAATATACTCTCTTAATCTTATCTTTTAATTTACGCACTAACAACTATGGGTAACCGACGATCGTTTTTGCAGCGATCCTCTGCATTGATCGGAGGAAGCATTGCGCTATCTGCATTTGATAACAGATCGCTTGCTGCTATAAGGAAATTCATCGCGCCATCTGATCAAATAAATGTTGCCGCAATTGGAATTAATGGAATGGGTTGGGCTGATCTGCAAGCGGCATTAAAAGTTCCGGGCGTTAATGTCATTGCCCTATGTGATATTGATAAAAACGTACTGGATGCGCGAATGAATGATTTGAAAAAAATGAACATTGACACTTCCAAAATAAAAACCTACGGTGATTATCGAAAAGTGCTCGACAGGAAAGATGTTGATGTGGTGATCATCGGAACACCCGATCACTGGCATGCTTTGATAATGACAGAAGCCTGTGCCGCCGGAAAAGATGTTTATGTAGAGAAACCGGTTGGCAATTCCATAATTGAATGTCGCGCCATGGTTGCCGCAAAAAATAAATATAATCGTGTTGTGCAATGCGGACAATGGCAACGCAGTGAACAACATTTTAAAGATGCTGTTGAATTCGTGTATACGGGTCAGTTAGGAAATATTCGCACCGTGAAAGTCTGGTGTTACCAGGGGTGGATGAAACCAATGCCGATTCAGGCGGATTCAGTGCCGCCACCGGGTGTTGATTATGCGACGTGGCTGGGCCCCGCTCCCATCAAGCCTTTCAACGCAAGCCGTTTTCACTTTAATTTCCGTTGGTTTTGGGATTATGCCGGGGGACTAATGACCGACTGGGGCGTCCATTTGCTGGATTACGGATTGTTGGGAATGAAAGCCGATGTTCCGAAATCAATATCCGCGCTGGGCGGAGAATTTGCTTATCCTGATATGGCGGAAGAAACGCCCGACACATTGACCGCATTGTATGAGTTTGACACATTTAATTTAGTATGGGATCACGCAATGGGGATCGATAATGGCTCTTATGGTCGCGATCATGGCATTGCGTATATTGGCAATAATGCAACGCTGGTTCTCGACAGAAATGGTTGGGAGGTGATTGAAGAAAGACAAAGCAAAAACAAAGTGCATAAATCATTAGCCAAGGTTTCTGACAATGGTGTTGAAAAACATTGGGTGAATTTTATCGAGGCCGTACGCTCGCGCAAAACAGAGCATTTAAATTGCCCGATCGAAGCCGGCGCACATGTTGCAACGGTTGCGCAAATGGGAAACATCACCTTTCGCAGTGGACAAAAATTAATGTGGGATAAAGAGAAAAATAAATTCAGCGATGATTCCGTTAATGATAAATACCTGATGAAGGAATATCACAACGGGTATGAGTTGGCGGGTAGCTAAGGGTAAATGGCAGGTAGGGAAGGCAATTTTTATATTTCAGGCTGCGGAATTTCTATTAAGCATTGTTGCGCCACCCTCAGGTAGTAAGGAAAACCCTTTGAGTCTACCTATTTTGGCAACACCTAACGCGGATGGATAACCGAAATACATACCATCGTGTAAAATTCAACCAAGACCAAAACCCCTAAAACATTTTCTTATGGCGTTTGGATTTACTCCCAATTATGTTGAGCATATTCACCTGGATAATTTAACACCGCAGCAATTTCTCGTTCTAGCCATTGACATTTCAAAGGAATTAAGTTGGGAAATTCATTATATAAGTGAGAAAGGATTAATTGCCACTAATAATAATGGGGGAATGTTTAAATGGAAAGCGAAGATCACGATTAGAATTGAGGATGAGATCATAAACCTTAAAAGCGAATCTCTTGGCAGTGAAATGATAGACTTGGGTAAAAATCGGAAAACCATTGCACAATTCACCAATAAATTATATGATTTAAAATATAGTTTCAACGCGGAAGAGGTCGAAAAAAAATATGAGGAATTAAAACCAAATTTTCCATCCGAGGAAAATGATATTTTGAATCAACCTTCGAATGCAAAGGGAAGTATAAACAATTTCTTTTCCATCTTAATTCCCAAAGAAAATTTCTTTATCACGCCGATCTTAGTTGATGTGAATATTGCCATTTTTATATTGATGATTATTTCCGGAGTTGGTTTTCTTCTTCCCCAAACCGATGACCTGATTAAATGGGGAGCAAATTTCCGGCCGATTACATTGGAAGGACAATGGTGGCGTTTAATTACAAACTGTTTCATCCACATAGGTTTCATCCATCTTGCATTTAATATGTATGCTCTGCTGTACATTGGTTTGTTGCTGGAACCCTATCTGGGTAAATTGAGATTTGCCGTTGCTTATCTTCTTACCGGAATTATTGCAAGCCTGACCAGCTTGTATTGGCATGACTTAACAATCAGTGCCGGGGCCTCAGGAGCAATTTTCGGAATGTATGGAATATTTCTGGCCATGCTCACGACCAGCCTTATTGATAAATCATCAAGAAAAGCCTTGCTGACAAGTATTGGCATCTTTGTATGCTACAATTTGTTTAACGGCATGAATGCGGGAATTGATAATGCCGCACATCTTGGCGGATTAATTAGCGGTATTATCATCGGGTATTGTTTTTACCCAAGTTTAAAAAAGCCTGATGCTTCCAACCTGAAATATTCAACGGTGGCATTACTTAGCATTTTTATAATTACCGCTTCCTGTATTGTCTGTAGTAAAATGCCGAATGATATCGGGAAGTATGATCAGGAAATGAAAAAATTCGCTTCGATGGAATCAAAGGCGCTTGAATGTTATAAAATGCCGCAATATACATCTACCCAGCAAATCCTTTCTGAAATAAAAGACAGCGGATTATATTATTGGAATGAAAATATCAAATTATTAAATGAACTTGATAAATTAAATCTCCCACAAAAAATTCACACCCAAAATGACAAATTGATCGAGTACTGTAATCTGCGCATCAACAGCTATCGATTACTCTACATTTCGATCAAGGACAACACAGATCTGTTCAAAGATTCGATTAAGTATTACAATAATCAAATCGGGACCGTATTAAGAAGTCTAAAAGAAAAATAGAACGCAGAGCGTAGCCTCAATGATGCTCAATTCATCATTATCAGATTTACGGATCATCCATTAACAATTATTCGCCCCATATTTCATCTTTGCCTTGAAGCCATCCTTTCACTGATTCCGTAGTGACAGACTTTGGCCTTTCCAGCGGGAAGCCCAGGGCTCTGTCCCAGCAAAGGCTCGCCATAACGCCAAGCGCGCGGCTCACCCCGAATAATACGGTGTAAAATTCATATTCCACCAATCCATAATGAACCAATAATGCGCCGCTGTGTGCGTCCACATTTGGCCAGGGGTTTTTTATTTTTCCGAGGGATTGTAAAATCGGCGGAACGGTTTCATAAATATTCCAGACTGTCTGCACCAATGGATCATCAGGCATATGTTTCTTTCCAAATTCCATTTGTGCAGAAAAACGCGGATCGGTTTTTCTCAGCACAGCATGACCATAACCCGGAACAACTTTACCGTCATGCAGGGTTTTTTGGACATACTCGGCAATCTGTTCTTTGGTTGGTAATTCCGTTTTTAACTCTTCCCGCATTTCCATTATCCATTTTATCACTTCCTGATTTGCCAATCCGTGAAGCGGCCCTGCCAATCCATTCATTCCTGCTGCAAAACTTAAATATGGATCGCTCAGCGCTGAGCCAACTAAATGGGTAGCATGAGCGCTCACATTTCCACCTTCATGATCGGCATGAATGGTCATATACAATCGCATCAGCTCTTTGAAAGTTTCATCTTCAAAACCGAGCATATGTGCAAAATTTCCCGCCCAGTCCAATAATCCATTTGGATGAATATGATCGCCGAATTTATATTTTCTACGATAGATGTAGGCAGCAACGCGTGGCAATCTTGCGATAAGATCCATGGCATCGTCGAACACAGCTTCCCAATAATCCTTTTTGTTCATCCCTTCTGCATATTTTTTTGCAAACTGACTTTCTGTTTGCAAAGCCATAATGGCCACAACAAACTGCGTCATCGGATGCGCAGAAAGTGGTAACGCTTCAATAGCAGCAAACACGTGATTGGGTACATGACTGCGGCGCTGCAATACTGAAGTGACATGATGAACATCATCTTCTGATGGCAAATCTCCGATCAACATCAAATAAAATAGACCTTCCGGTAAAGGTTCGGTGCCTTTAGGTGCTTTTGCTAATTTTTGCTGTAATTCAGGAATGGAATAACCACGGAACCTGATGCCTTCTTTTGAATCCAGTAAAGAAGTTTCAGTTACCAATCCTGTCATCCCACGCATACCCTGGTAAATTTGAGAAAGCGTTACTTCACCAATTTTTTTATTTCCATTTTCTTTGAGTAAGTCTTTGATTTCCGCGGCCATTGCATCGGACTTCAATTTGAACCGTTCTTTTAAAATACCCATGACGCAATAATTTAAAATGAGATTATCTGCTAAAAGATAGTAAAATAAATTGACGGATAAAGTTAGTGCACGGAAGGCAATGTGCAAATAAATAGTAAACAATGGAGGGTGAAAAACAGAACCTTTTATTTTGGGGCCCGCACATACAGCCAACCCGTAATGCCCGCGAAAATGATATTGGGGATCCATGCGGCGAGAATCGGCGGAAAATTTCCTTTTGTCGCAAATGTGATGGCAAACTTATCCATCACCACAAAAACGGCTGCCGCAACAAGACCGAAAGCAAGATACAATCCACTGCCACCACGGATCTTGCGCGATGACACAACCGCACCCATTATCGTCATAATGATAATGGAGAATGGTGTTGAATCGCGATGATATCTTTCTACTTTATAAAAGTTCAATCCCTCCGTGCCGCGCAATTCCTCGCGCTTAATAAATTCTTTGAGATCATCTGAGGTAAGCTTATCCTTTAAATATTCATCGTGACCCAATTCGCTGGGTTTTACATTCAGGTTAAGCGAAGTATCGCTTTTCTTTTTTGCCGATTCTTTCAATCCATCAATATTTCGCTCGATGACGTTATATAAATGCCAGTTTTTTTTTGCAGTATCCCATTGAATCCTTTCTGCCCGCATGTTATAATAAACTTTATTATTTTTCAATTTTTGCAAAGCAAAACTGCTAGCAGATTTAGAAAATGTATCGTAATAATGAAGGACCACATAGGTGTTGGAGTCTACACGCAGATAATAATTGCTTCCCTGGGTCACATTTGGCTGATAGGAACTATTTCTATCAACATAATAGGCCTGAAAATCTGTCCGTATCTTATTTGCTTTGGGAATCCAGGTTTGACTGGCGATCCAGAAAATACCACTTAATAAAATGGCCCCGATCAGGTAGGGTCGCAACACCCGATTGAAACGTACGCCGCCAGCGAGTATGGCGACGATCTCCGATCGTCCTGCCATCCGGGAAGTAAAATAAATTACCGCGATAAAGACCATTAATGGAAAGATCATTGAAACAATAAAGGGTACAAACCCGATATAATATTTCATGATGATCTGCGAAGTGTTTAACCCGGAGTTGACAAAATCATCCGCCTTTTCACTGGTATCAATCACCACGGCAATCGTTGTAATGGCAAGAATGGTAAATATAAACGTGAACAAAAACTTTTTCAATATATACCAGTCGAGAATCTTCAAATTTTTAGGTTTTGAGTTATGTGGCAACTTAATCTTTATCGCCGCTTGCGCGCGCAAAAGTAATCAGAAAATAAGTAGCGAAAAACCAGCTTCCGCTAAGGATTTGTGAAAACGACCTTTTGATGACCAGTTCCGCTCATCAAAATGTTTTGCTTTAGTTATCTTGCGAAGATATATTTACGCCATACAAAGACAAATAATCTGTTCAATATTAATCTTGCTATCATTAAAAAATCAAATTCACTCACATGAAAAAATTCTTGTTTGTTTTTATCACCTTAATATCCTCATCCATCATTTCTTTTTCGCAGACATCGTCTTACGATCAACACGATGCATTTGCGCCGATGTTCTATCCGTCCTATGGCGATGAAGTTCGTACGGCAAGTGGAAATGCCGGACCAAAATATTGGCAAAACAGCGCTGATTATAAGATCAATGCAACACTCGATGATGCAAATAACACCATCACCGGCTCAGTAATGATCAGCTATAAAAATAATAGCCCCGAAAAACTTCCTTTTGTTTGGTTGCAATTAGACCAAAATATCTATAAAGAAGATTCAAGATCAGTTGCTGCTACGGCGATCACTGGCGGACGTTGGGCAAACAGGGATTTTGACGGAGGATATAACATCAAATCTGTAAAAGTAATTAGTGGCGGCAAAGAAGAGAATGCCGATTATCTTATCAGTGATACCCGCATGCAGATAAAATTAGCCAAAGCGATTAGGGCAAATGGAGATTCCGTTCAATTTAAGATTGATTATTCTTTTCCCATACCGCAATATGGTACGGACCGCATGGGCAGACTACAAACCAAAAATGGATGGATATACGAAATCGCACAATGGTATCCGCGCATGTGTGTATTTGATAACGTACTCGGGTGGAACACACTGCCATACCTTGGTCAGGGAGAATTTTACTTGGAATATGGGAACATTGAATACAGCATTACTACATCAGCAAAATTGATTGTTGTTGGATCTGGAGAATTGCAAAACCCGTCTGAGGTATTAACTGCAGAGCAAATAAAAAGATTAAAGCAAGCCAAAGAAAGTGATAAAACCGTAATCATCCGTTCTGAAAGCGAGGTCACTGATCCTGCTTCCCGACCGGCAAAGGATAAACTCACCTGGAAATTTAAGATCACCAATGCGCGCGACGTTGCATTTGCAGCATCAACGGCATTTGTATGGGATGCAGCAAGAATAAATTTACCAAGCGGAAAAAAATCTCTTGCCATGTCAGTTTATCCTGTTGAAAGTGCAAAAGATAAAGGCTGGAAACGCGGAACTGAATTTGTAAAAGGCGCTATTGAACATTATTCAAAACAATGGTTTGAATTTCCTTATCCTGTTGCAACAAATGTTGCAGGAAATGTGAATGGCATGGAATATCCGGGAATTGTTTTTTGTTCTTCAGGAGCAGAAGGTGGCAACCTATGGGGAGTTACCAGCCACGAATTTGGGCACACCTGGTTCCCGATGATCGTGGGAAGCAATGAAAGAAAATATCCCTGGATGGATGAAGGCTTCAACACATTTATCAATTCCGTTGCAGACAAGGCCTTTAATAATGGCGAATTTGAAAATAAAAATGTGGACCGTCACCGGTTTGGAAGATTTCTTTTCGGCGCCAATGCAGAAAGCATTATGACCGTTCCTGACGTTACCAGTGGAAATAATCTGGGCATAAATGCATACTTCAAACCAGGATTAGGCCTTGAATTATTAAGAGAGGAGATCTTGGGCAAAGACAGATTTGATGCCGCCTTTAGGTATTACATCAATAATTGGGCTTACAAACATCCAACACCCTGGGATTTCTTTCATGCTATGGATAATGCTGCCGGGGAAAGTTTGGATTGGTTTTGGAGAGGATGGTTTTTCTACAACTGGAAACTTGACCAAGCTGTGAAAGGCGTTGATTATGTTGAGAACGATTCAACCAAAGGTTCGATCATCACCATTCTAAACCTCGAAAAATTGCCGATGCCGGTAACTGTGGAAATCAAACAGGCAAATGGCAAAACAGGAAGAGTGAACCTGCCGGTAGAGATCTGGCAACACGGAAGCATCTGGAAATTCCATTACGCTTCAACAGATAAAATTACAGAAGTAACCATCGATCCGGATAAACGCTTGCCGGATGTTGACGAATCAAATAATACCTGGAAGAGCAATTAACCAAGAGTGCCGGTCGCCGATTGCAGAAAATCGGTGACCGGCAACTTTTACAATCTTTGTTTCAATATTTCCACCTGATCTTTTTTCCAGCTCAAAAAATTACTTTGAAGAATTTGCCTGCGTGCTTCTTGTACGAGGTGCAGATAGAATGCAAGATTATGCACGCTGGCAATCGTTAATCCCAATATTTCTTTCGATTTCATCAAATGCCTGAGATAGGCTTTGGAATAATGATTGCTCACCTCACAATCAATTCCATCGTCGATTGGTGAAAAATCATTTTCCCATTTTTTATTATCTATATTAATGACCCCTTTGGTTGTAAATAGCATGGCGTTGCGTCCATTGCGCGTCGGCATAACACAATCAAACATGTCAATGCCAAGAGCAATACATTCTAAAATGTTCCAGGGAGTTCCGACACCCATTAAGTAACGGGGTTTCTCTATAGGCAAAATATCGCAACACGATTCACAAATTTCATACATCATCTCTTCGGGTTCGCCAACGCTTAACCCGCCGATGGCATTTCCTGTTGCATTCATTGAGCTGATGAATGATGAAGATTCCCCGCGCAGATCTTTATATACACTTCCCTGAACGATGGGGAATAGATTTTGCGTGTATCCATAGGCGTTAGTTGTATTATTGAATTGATCAAAACATCTCTTTAACCAGCGATGGGTTAATTGCATGGATGTTTTTGCATGGGCATATTCACAAGGATAAGAGGTGCATTCATCAAAAGCCATAATAATGTCTGCGCCGATCCTTCTTTGAATATCCATTACTCTTTCGGGCGTAAATAAATGTTTGGACCCATCGATATGCGATTGAAACATCACCCCGTCTTCAGTAATCTTTCTGGTGCCGGATAAGGAAAAAACCTGGTATCCGCCGCTGTCGGTCAGTATGGGTTTATTCCAGTTCATGAATTTATGCAAACCGCCTGCTTGCTCTAACACTTCCAACCCCGGCCGCAGATACAAATGATAAGTATTCCCCAGGATAATCTGTGCTTTGATATCATTATGCAATTGTTGTTGCGTAACCGCTTTCACACTTCCAACAGTTCCCACCGGCATGAATATCGGTGTTTCAATTTCTCCGTGATCTGTGATGATCTTTCCTGCTCTCGCTTTGGAGTGTTCATCTTTTCTTTGCAATTCAAATTGTAATGCAGCCATAGTTGATAATAACGTTGCAAGATAATCGTGAATAATGAATATTGGAGAGGGAAGATTGAAGATTCAAGCGCTGTTTGTGAACAGATATGCCTGGCAAATGTTACCTCTTCGATTTCAAATACTGTTTTACCACCCACTGCTCGTTTTATTTCGCTAATTTCGCACTACCAAAATTGTTTATGGAGAAATTGTTCGCTGACATTCCCTGGCGCGAAATCATTTTCGCAGCTTTTTGTTTTGTGATTTTTGTTCAGCTTTTTTATTATGCATTTTTTTTTAGCAGACTGGCTTTTTTTAAAAGTCAGTCAAAAGAAAAATCGCAGCAACATCCCGTCAGCGTTATTATCTGTGCCAAAGATGAAGCAGGAAAATTGGCCGCCAATTTACCGGGCTCATTGGTTCAGACATATCCCACTACCCATGAAGTGATTGTTGTTAATCACACAAGCCAGGATGACACGCGTTTTTTATTGGATGAATTGAAAAAAACTTTCAAGGGTTTGCATATCGTGAATCTGCAGCACGATGCAATTGGAATTCCCGGAAAAAAATATCCTTTGTCCGTGGGCATTAAAGAGGCGAAATATGAAATTGTTTTACTCACCGATGCAGATTGTGTCCCGGCAAGTGAATTCTGGATAGAAAAAATGCAGGAAGCCTACCACGATGGAATTGAGGTTGTGCTTGGCTATGGTGCTTATCACAAAAAACCAGGGCTGCTGAATAAGCTTATTCGTTTCGAAACTTTTCATGCAGCACTTCAATATTTATCCTACGCAATAGCCGGAATGCCATATATGGGAGTCGGCAGGAATCTGTCTTACAAAAAGGAATTATTTTTTAAGAACAAAGGATTTTCATCCATTAACCATCTGCCCGGTGGCGATGACGACCTGTTCATTAATATGGTGGCCAATAAAAAAAATACAGCCATAGTTGTCGACCCGGAAACATTCACATTGTCTGAAGCAAAAAAAACGTTCAGCGGATGGATAACCCAAAAGCTGCGTCATTACAGCGCCTCAAAATATTATAAATTCAAACATAAATTTTTATTGGGTTTATACTCCTTCACCCATTTTCTCTTGTACCCGCTCCTTGCACTGAGTATTATTTTTTTTAATTGGAAATTATCACTCATTGCTTTCGGCATCCGATTTATTGTACAGGCTTTCATTTATTTTAAGACCATGAAAAAATTAAATGAAAAAGATCTTCTTGCCTGGTGGTGGTTATTCGACATCTGGATGTTTTTTTATTATCTGATATTTGTACCCGCGTTATGGAAAAAGCCACGTCCAACCTGGAACTGATCTTAAAATATTTCCCCAATCTTTCTGAAAAACAAGGGCAGCAATTTGCTGCCTTAAATGAATTGTATAAAGAATGGAATGAGAAGATCAATGTCATCTCCCGAAAAGATATCGATGGTTTATACGAAAAACATGTGTTACATTCTCTTAGCATCGCCGCTGCTTTTAGTTTTGTAAAAAACCAGGAAGTAATTGATATCGGTACTGGTGGCGGATTCCCGGGAATTCCGCTGGCTATCTTTTTTCCCGACACAAAATTTCACCTGACAGACAGTATTGGTAAAAAAATAAAAGTTGTTGATGAAGTGGTTAAAGCAGTTGATCTTTCAAACATCACAACTCAACATATCCGTTCAGAAGAAATAAAAAATAAACAGTTCGATGTTGCTGTTTCGAGAGCCGTTGCCTCACTAAAAGATTTGTGGAGATGGACTAAACCTTTATTAAGAAAACAAAATACCAGGTCAAAGGCTGAAAGCGATAACAGCAAACCGATCGCCGGCGGGTTAATATGCCTGAAAGGCGGAGATCTTAACCGGGAAATTAGCGAAAGCGGATGCAGGCCCTCAATACAGGAGATCAGCACATTTTTCGAAGAACCATATTTTCAATCGAAATACATCATTCAGGTCCTATTATCTAAGTAATAACACATAATAATACTTACCACAAAGTGGTATTTTTTTAAAGCAAAAGATTCCGAACTTTATAGTATGTCAATTCGCGTATGCATCGTAGATGATAATAAAGACATTCGTTCTGCCCTGGAGCAAATTGTTTCCATGTCGGATGGATACTCTTTATGCGGCGGATTCTCTACTGCTGAGGATGCCATACAAAAAATCCCATTGTTGAACCCTGATGTGGTATTGATGGATATCAACCTGGGCGAAGGTTTTAGCGGAATAGAATGCGTCAGGGAATTGAAACAGCAAAGCCCGGAGATTTTATTTATGATGTGTACGGTTTATGAAGAGGACGATAAGATATTTGAAGCATTGACTGCGGGCGCTAATGGCTACATACTGAAGAAAACAGCCGCAGCAAAATTACTTGATTCAATCAAAGAGCTGCATGAAGGTGGAGCACCGATGAGCAGCCAGATAGCTCGTAAAGTAGTTGCCGCATTTCAAAACAAAACTCCGATTGAAAGTAATGTAATAAGAAAACCACTCAGCATATTGTCAAAACGAGAGAACGAGATTTTGGAACTGCTTTCTAAAGGGCTTGTTTACAAAGAGATTGCAGCTCATCTTTTTATTGATCCGGAAACCGTAAGAAAACACGTTTACCATATTTACGAGAAACTCCACGTTAATAATCGCGTTGCAGCGATTAATAAGTTTTACGGACTATAAGGAGTACTCGTTCCCATTTTTGCACCTATTATCAACAAAAAAATACCACGAAAGTGGTATTGTCTGTTCTTATAACTCCATTTAATTTAGCGGTGTAATTGTTTACCTAACTGACCAAACGATTTTTATACCATCAACCAACCTTAATTTTAATCTGTGCTCTTAAAGCAATTAATTAAAGTTGCAGTTAGTCCTTATCTTTAGCAATGTAATAAAGTCATCCTGAGAAGGGTGACTTTATAATTTTATGCTATTGTTTGGCCGGCGGAGTGACTGCATCCCAATTCAATTCAATTTTATTGTTTTTTCTTTCGACGTCTGCCATTCTTTGCGATGGATCTATCTCGATCACTTTCACGTCCGTTAGTTTGTGGTTCACTTCAAATGTATAGGTTGGATGCGTCCATTTCCATGGTTCAAATTCTACTCTTGGAATTGTTTTATCTTCAATCGGTTTGCCGCCAAACATAAAATATTGCGGAATATAACCGAGTTCTTTGCTTCCATCCTTAAATTGCAATTCCACGTCAATGGGCATGGGTAATTTTCCAACCATTTTCAAGCGAATTTTTGTTTTGCCATTTTCTTCCCACAAACTATCGATGCCATAATCAATTGTTTTGGTAGTATAGATCCAGTATTCCTTGTACCAATCCAATTGCATGCCGCTCACTTTTTCAGCGACACGAATAAAATCACTTGCATTGGGATGTTTGAAACGCCACAAACGATAATATTCCAATAAGATCTTATCTCTCACCTGGGCACCAACAATATATCCAAGTTGTTCAAGAAACATCTCCCCTTTTGAATACGATTCAATCCCATATGCAAAGTTGGTATTGAAATGATCTGCATGAGTTGATAAAGGTTCTTCCAAACCGCTTTTCACCAGATAAAAATAACCACCATATGCCCCGGCATGATTAGCAGGTAATTCATTTTTTTCACGCTCCACGACTTTTGCAAGTCCCGTATTATCAGGATGTTTCTTTAGCTGGTAAGTGTAATAATAATTTTCTACCAGTGCTGTGGCATAACTTGTAAAACCCTCGTCCATCCATGCATACAGCGATTCATTGGTTCCCAGCATTCCCTGATACCAACTGTGCATCCATTCATGAAATGCGGCGCCCAGGCTGGGTCCGCTCAATAATGTGCTCATCGGATATTCCATCCCGCCATCCCCTCCATGAACAAATGAATATTGTTTGTAAGGATATTTCCCAAAACTCTTTTCCATAAATGGCAATACGATTACAGCCGCATCAGCAAGCGTTTTCCAGGCAGTGTCCTGCTTGGGATCATTGTCTTTATTTTTATACAACACATTGATCACTCTTCCATCCGGTAGATTTCTTATCAAATGCTTATAATCCGGATCCGCCGCCCACATAAAATCATGCACATTAGGAGCGATAAAATGCCAGCTCAGCTTGTCCCCTGCAGGACGCACAACTTTTACACCAGCAGTTTCATAACCGTAACCTATCTCATTGGCATTTTGCAAATAACCGGTCCCGCCCAAAATATAGCTTTTGTCGATGGATATCTTTACATCATAATCTCCCCAAACTCCATAGAACTCGCGCGCAACATAAGGCGTAGGATGCCATCCTTCGTAGTCGTACTCGCACATCTTTGGATACCACTGACTCATAGAATATCGAACCCCAGTTTGCGGATTATCTCTTCCGCTACGACGAATCTGCAAAGGAACCTGTGCTTCAAACTCCATATCAAAGACGACAGTTGTTTTAGGAAGAATTGGTTTATTTAATTTAACCTGCAAAATTGTTTCTTCCTCTTTATAAGATTGGGCAATACCATTCATTTTTAAGGATAATACTTTTTGATAGCCGATCTCATCCGGCTTCAAATTAAAAATTCTGTCTTTAACTCGCTGATCCCAATCTGGCTGACCTTCCCCTCGTCTTCCGCCTACCAAGACTTTTCCCAATTCACGACTGCGCGAATCCATCATGCTGTTCGGCTGAAACGCATTCCAATATAGATGATAAAAGACCTGGTATAAGGTGTCGGGAGAATTATTGGTATATTCCAATCTTTGCTTACCGGTGAATCGATTATTAATCACATTCATGTCAACATCCATAGCATATTTTACGCGCTGCTGCCAACGAGTCGGTTGAGAAAAAATATTTTCGGCGCTGATAATAAATAAAAACAGAAAGAAAAATTTATTCATGATTTTGGCGAAGTTTAGTGGGCGAATGTATATAAATACGAATAATATCGAAAAAGAAAATTACCTGCGGCACAGTAAAAAGCGGTGATGATCCTTTTATAAAGTGATATTATCTCTCAGCAATTTTCCATCGCTGTTAAAAAGAAGGTTTTTTTTCTGAATATCGCTTTTCCCAACCTGCAAACGATATTGCATAACATTATCAGGCAGTTCAATGCTGTAAATATTGTTCAAGTCCCAGTCTGCATATTTACTTTTTTCCCACCCGTCTTTCACTTCTTCAGGCAATTCATTTTTATCAATTTGTTTTTCGGTGCTTTTCCATTCGCCTTTATCATTAAACCGGGCTTCGTATTTTTCATTATTCATTTCAAAACTCGCCACAAAAACAGAGATTTTATCTTTCCATGATACATTGCTTGCATCAGGGTATTTTGATTTCAATGCTTCCGTGACTTCTGCCGGAACTTTACGAAACTGCGCAAATGAAGAAGCCGAAGTCATTATCAAAAATGAAACAAACAAACTCAAGAACATTATTTTTTTCATACACTTATTTTTCAAATGCAAAGATGACTTCTTCGGCACTATAATTAGCAATAAAAAACCTTAGAAAAACTTAAAATTAACGGTTAATCTCAACCAGCAAGACCCATGCGTCAAATATGGGCAGAGTTTAAAAAATTGAAAGCAATCCATTAATCTTTTCCTGCCAGTACAATTACTATTTCACCTTTTACTGTTTTTGACTTAAAATGTTCTTTCACTTCTTCGAGCGTGCCGCGCTTGTTTTCTTCAAAAACCTTGGTCAGTTCGCGACTTACGCAACATTGCCGTTCTTTCCCAAAATACAAGATAAATTCCTCCAATGTTTTTACCAGGCGCATCGGAGATTCGTAAAAGATCAATGTGCGTTCTTCCTGAGCTAATTTTTTTAATAATGTCTGACGACCTTTTTTCAACGGTAAGAATCCTTCAAATGCAAAGCGGTTTGTTGTTAATCCGCTGTTGACCAATGCCGGAACAAATGCCGTAGCGCCAGGTAAACATTCCACCTGAATGCCAACTTTGATGCATTCTCTTACCAATAAAAATGCTGGATCAGAAATGCCCGGCGTGCCTGCATCGGTGAGCAATGCCATTTTTTTTCCTGACAATAATTGTTCAGTCAGATGATGCAATACTTTATGCTCATTATGCTGATGATAGGGAGATAAAGGTTTTATGATTTGATAATGATTGAGCAATTTTATTGAAGTGCGCGTATCTTCGGCCAATATCAGATCAACCTTTTTTAAAACTTCAAGCGCGCGGAAAGTGATGTCCTGTAAGTTACCTATGGGAGAAGGAACAATGTAAAGCATAGTAATAAGAAATGTGCTAATAAAGAAACACTTTAGTTTGAATCAACAGGGAGACTTGCTTTCATTTCATATTTCTCACATTTCCCGGATTGCCAAGGTCGCTAATTAACGGAGATCTCAAAATATTCCATTACCGGATTGGCTAATAATTTTTTGCTTGCCTCTTCTGCAATTTGTTTTGCTTCATCAGAAGAAGCGGCTTCAATTTGCAAGGAAATATTCTTTCCAATTCTAACATCATTAATATTTTTCAAACCGAGATTTTGCAATCCACCAATCACTGCCTTTCCTTGCGGGTCGAGCAATTCCTTTAAAGGCATCACTTTTATCTGTACAGAAAAAATCATGTTGTTTTATTTTTGAATGCCAAAGATAATACAATGTAAAAAATGAAGACAATGGGAACGGCAAGCCATTTAAACAATAGCGCAGCAACAATTGCCACCAGTAACAAGAGAAATTTTGGCAAGTTCTTCTGCAATGAAAAATCCTTGAACTTCAGAGCCATTAACGGCAAATTACTGATCATTAAGTAGCTGAGTAAAAGGATGATGGCATACAACAGCCATTTGTTTAGAAACAATGTAATGATAGATTCATTGTTACTATACCAAAATATAAAGGGGAATGATGCAATTAATAATGCTGCCGCCGGAGTGGGAACACCTTTAAACCCGTATCGCTGTGAATCATCAATATTGAATTTTGCCAGTCTGTATGCCGCCGCACATGGAATAAACAATGCAGGCAGCAACCATAGAATGGAAACGTCCAATCCATCTTGTTGTTTGGCAAAACTCATGCGTAAAAATTGAAAAAGGATCATTCCGGGTGCAACACCAAAACTGACCATATCTGCTAGAGAGTCTAATTCTTTTCCAAGAGAAGAAGTGGCTTTGCATAACCGGGCAACGAGTCCGTCAGCAAAATCCACTAATGCTGCAATGCCAATGCACAATGAACCAAGCCATATTCTTTCAGGCAGATTTATAGTAAGTGTCTCTTCATTGATCGTTACCAATGTTTGCCCTGTCTGTAAAATAAAAATTATCGCCAGCGAACCAAAAAAAAGATTGATCAACGTGAATAGGTTAGGAAGATGCTTCATTTAATTTGAAAATTTGAAAAATGTGCAAATTTGAAAATGAAAATACACAATTTGCACAGTAAAGAATTATTTCTTCATCGCCGCTTCGATTTCTTCGGTGGTAATGGGAATCTTCGCCATCAGATCTTTATTGCCATTACGTGTTATCCAGACATTATTTTCAATGCGTACACCCATTTGTTCTTCTTCAATATAGATCCCGGGTTCAACAGTAAACACCATCCCGGGTTTTATCGGTTCCGTTCTTGTGCCCAGATCGTGCACGTCAATTCCCAAATGATGGGAAATTCCATGATACATGTATTTGAAATAAGCAGGATTCTCAGGAGTTGCATTTTTAATGTCCGATTTTTTCAACAACCCGATCTTTAAGAAAATATCATCCGCTTCCTGCCCAACTTTTTTATGATAATCAGCAATCGTTATTCCGGGCTTTAATAGACTCTTGGCAAAGTTGTGCAAATGCAAACAGGCATCGTACACTCTTTTTTGCCTCCTGGTAAATTTGCCGTTTACGGGGATGGTTCTTGTCAGGTCTGCGCAATATCCCCCGTACTCCGCACCAAAATCCATCAATATCAACTCGCCGCTCTTACATTCCTGGTTATTGGAAATATAGTGGAGCGTCCTGGCCCGGTCACCACTTGCGATAATACTGTTGTAAGCTGCGCCGGTTGCACGTTGTGATAAAAAAGAATGAAAAATCTCCGCTTCGATTTCATATTCCATTACGCCAGGCCGAATGAATTTAAGCAAACGTTCGAAGGTGTTATGGGTAATATCAATTGCCTGTTGTAATACTTCTACTTCGAGCGCAGTCTTAACAGCGCGCAACTGTTTCATAATCTTTGCCGCACGAAGGTAATGATGTAAAGGATAACGTTGATGCATATCCGAAATGAAACGATATTCGCGGGTCTGAACAAGACTTGCCTTGCGGTCATTTTCATTTGAATCCAGATAAATATTATTGGCAAGATGAATCCAGGGTTGCAGCAATCCATCAACGCTGTCGAGCCAGACGATGGTTTCAATTCCAGACAATTTCTTTGCTTCATCGGCGCGCAATCTTTTTCCATCCCATTTTTCTTTCAATTCGTTTGGACGAACCAGCACCAGCACTTCACGGTATTTCGGATCGGGATGATCAGGAAAAATGACCACCATGCTATCCTCCTGAACAATGCCACTCAGCCAAAACAAATCACTGTTTTGTTTAAAGGTATAAAGTGCATCGCCGTTTGAGGGGACTTCATCATTACTAACAAAGATGGCGATGGAATTCGGTAATAACTCCTTTGCAAAGCGCTGACGGTTCTGTACAAAAATTTGTGGATTGAGCGGGAGATATTTCATACTTGCAGTTGCTTATTATTTATAAGCGTGTAAATGTAAGGAATGATTCGTTTGTTGAACAATGCCATTGGTAACATTCAGCCCGATTAACAATGCAATAATAAAAGGCGGAGAAAATAATATAAAAGTTCTAAGGTTTAGTGGCGATTCAGCAAAGCAAAGAGATCGATGAATTTCATATAAACTAACAGTTGTTAGTTTTATAAAATCTAATTATACCCCTATTTTATTGACAAACATCAAATTAATACCCGTTTTAGAGCTTTGTTTTAGATAAAATTAAATTTTAGCTTTGCAATTCAATAATTGCGGTCATATGTCTATTCCAACCATTGCCTTTCCTACACACAAATTAATTAAACTCGGGCTTCGTCTTGTTGACACAATTCATTACCAGGCATCCCCGGATGAATTGGTAAAAGATACTCTACGTTTACATCAGGGCGCTTTAAGCGATAATGAAGCACTTGTTATCAATACCGGAAAATTTGCTGGGCGCACACCAAAGGATAAATTCATTGTAAAAGATGAGATCACCGCAGATACCATTAATTGGAATGATATCAATCAACCAATCGAGGAAAAATATTTTGAGATCATTCTGAGAAGAGCAACTGATCACCTCAATAAACTTCCTGAGATCTGGATCCGCGATTGTTATGCCTGCGCAGATCCAGCCTATCGCCTGAACATCCGGGTGGTCACAGAAAATCCTTCGATGAACTTGTTTGCGTACAATATGTTTTTACGGCCGACTGAGGAAGAGCTGGATTCATTTGAAGCGAATTGGCATATTATATCTGTCCCGGGTCTGCAATTAAATACGGATGAATGCGGTGTTGCTCATCAAAACGCATCAGTCGTTTCATTCAAACATAAAATGATCCTAATTGCCGGCACTGGTTATACCGGTGAAATGAAGAAAGGAATTTTTACCATCCTCAATTACATTCTTCCCAAAGAAAAAAATGTGTTGAGCATGCACTGCTCAGCCAATATGGGAGAAAATGGCGATACCGCGATATTCTTTGGACTGAGCGGAACGGGCAAAACCACCTTGAGTGCTGATCCCCAACGAAAATTAATTGGTGATGATGAACATGGCTGGTCCCGGGCAGGCATATTTAACTTTGAGGGCGGATGTTATGCTAAATGCATCAATCTTTCTGAAGACAAAGAACCTGAGATCTATAATGCCATTCGCTTCGGAGCCCTGGTAGAGAACGTTCGATTCTTTCCTCAAACCAATCACATCAATTTTGATGATGGATCCATTACCGAAAATACCAGGGTTTCTTACCCACTGGACTACATCAGCAATGCCATTGAGCCTTCTCTGGGAAATATGCCGTCCAATATTTTCTTTCTCACTTGTGATGCATACGGCATCCTGCCCCCGATCTCAAAATTAACAGCAGAGCAAGCCATGTATCAGTTCATTTCTGGCTATACTGCAAAAGTTGCCGGAACAGAAACGGGCATTACCGAACCAAAACCTACATTTAGTGCGTGTTTTGGAGCGCCGTTTATGCCGCTGCATCCGGGGAAATATGCAGAAATGCTGGGGAAAAAAATAAAAGATCATGATGTGAAAGTGTGGTTGATAAATACGGGTTGGACTGGCGGTCGCTTTGGTGAAGGAAAAAGAATAAATCTTCATTATACACGAGCTATGATCTCCGCTGCGCTCACTGGCAAATTAGACAGGGTTGATTATGAAACGCATGGTTTTTTCGGTTTGGCAATGCCCATAACATGCAATGGCGTTCCTCCAGAAATATTAAATCCGCAAAATACCTGGCAGGATAAAACCGCCTACCTTAGTCAGGCTAAGCAACTTGCATCCTTGTTTATTAATAATTTTAAACAATATGAAGCAGGCGTGAATAAAGAAATTTTAGCCGCAGCGCCTGTTTTTTAAAATATTTTTAACAAAAATTTTAATTTCTAAATAAATTAACTGAAATTGGCAAGCAAAATTTAACTGTTTTATTGAGTCTCTAAGATTGTTTGCCAAACAAAGCTCCATCAATGAATGATTTGATGGAGCTTTTTGTTTTAATAAATCTCCATCTTCTTTACAATTTATTTTCAGAATCATAGTTTGTAAATGCATGAAAATACTTTTCCTTTTACTCGCTTTATCATTGAGCAAAAAAAATGCTCCCGAACAAAATAACTCGCTGATAGATTGGAGCGCTGATAGAAAACTCAGCTGGGCTGACTTCAAAGCCGATCCAGATCCAAGTTCTCCCAATGCCGCACTTACCAGTTCAATCATTAAATATGATTTCGCTTATAATGATGCCGAAGGATTTAAGTTTCATATTCATTGCCAGTTCAACAAATCAAATTCCTGGGGAAGAACAAAAACAGAATATATCTTATCACATGAACAAGGTCATTTTGATATTACAGAAATCTTTGCAAGAAAATTGAACAAAGCATTTAAAGAGTATAAGCCTGGTTCAGATATCAAAAAAGAGGTGACCAAGATTTATAAGGACACCATGCATCAACTCGGCGAGATGCAAGCGCAATACGATAAAGAAACAAATTTTTCACGCAATAAGCCCCAACAGGAAGAGTGGTTGAAAAAAATCACTGATGGATTGAAGGAATTGCAGTCCTATGCCAATTATAACGAATAACACCATTTCGCGTTGACACCACGCATGTGCAAAGAAGATTGAAATTAAAATAGTCCGTAAAGTTGAGAATCAATTCTGCTTATTATTTCTCCAAGATGCTCTTCGTTTTCAGGGAATTTATTTTTGTCAATATCAACAATCAATAAAGGACCTTCTTTATAACTTTCGATCCATTTGTTATAATAATCGTTCAAGCGTTTTAGATAATCAAGCCGGATGTTCTCTTCATATTCCCGGCCTCTCTTCTGAATCTGTGCAACAAGAGTAGGCACTGAACCTTGCAGATAAATCAACAGGTCGGGTGGCTGCACCATCCTTTTTAATGTTTGAAAAAATTGGAAATAGTTATTGTAATCTCTTTTGCTCATTAACCCCATTTCATGCAGGTTGGGTGCAAAAATGTGAGCATCCTCATAAATCGTTCTATCCTGCACTACCGTTTCCATTCCGCTTTGGATTTCCAATAATTGATTCAGACGGCTGTTCAAAAAATAAATCTGCAGGTTAAAACTCCACCGAGGCATATCTTCATAAAAATCGTTGAGATAAGGATTGTGATCTGCATCTTCAAACTGCGGGATCCAGCGATAATGTTTACTGAGCAGTTTGGTTAGCGTTGTTTTTCCTGCTCCAATGTTGCCCGCAACCGCAATATGTTTTGGTTTCTTAGTTTTTGCCATCACCTAAATGTAAAATCTAAATTCTAAAATCAAAAAGATTTTTTGAAATAAGTTTCTAATAATACTTTAACCCGATTGCGTCTCTCACCAATTGCATGGTTATCTTTGCGCTCTGTGTTGCTTTTTCGGCGCCTTTTTCCATCACCTCCCGCATATATTTTTCATCATTCAAAATTGATTCTGTTCTTTCACGAATAGGTTTTACAAATGCAACAACATCTTCGGCCAATTGTTTTTTCATATCGCCATAACGAATGGAACAATTATTATAATCATTTTCAAATTTCTCAAGAACATCTTTTTTACTGAACAATTGCAACAGTAAAAAAATGTTCTGAATATAGTCTGGTTTGGCAGAATTTTTTTCTGTTGGCCCACTGTCCGTTTTTGTTTTCATTATTTTTTTTCTGATCAGCTCATCATCATCCGATAAATAAACAGTAGCCATCTGGTTTTCACTTTTACTCATTTTTCCAGAACCATCAAGACTTGGAACACGAGCCAGATCCTCTCCATAGTTGAATGCATAAGGCTCGGGAAAGACTTCTCCATAGCGATGATTGAACCGCTTCACAAAATTTCTTGCCATTTCCAAATGTTGTTCCTGGTCTTTGCCAACCGGCACAAGTTGTGCTCGGTGAATGATAATATCTGCTGTTTGCAAGACGGGATAAGTGAGCAATCCGGCATTGACATTATCAGGTTGCAGTTTTGCTTTGTCTTTAAAGGTCACAGTCTTTTCGAGTTCCCCTTTATAGGCAAGCATATTTAAGAAAAGATAAAGCTCGCCGGTTTCATAAACATGACTTTGGCAATACAACGCAACTTTATCGGGGTTTAATCCGCAGGCAATATTTTCAGCAATGACCCTTCGCACATTGGCTCTTAATTCCTTTGTATCAGGATGAGTGGTTAACGAATGCAGATCAGCAACCATAAAAAAACAGTTGTATTCATCCTGCATGCGCACATAATTGCGCACGGCGCCAAAATAATTTCCCAGGTGTAAGAACCCTGTTGGCCTAATGCCACTCATTACGATTTCCTGCTTTACCATAGAACGGCGAAGATAAGAAGCTGTTTGGATTTAGAGTTTTGAGTTTGAAGTTTTGGGTTATGATGAGATTCTATCATGCTTTAAGAAAATAATAACGCAGAATTTGTTTTGCATATCATTAATCTTTCCATTTTTACATGAACGCAACTGAAAGTATAAACGAATCCATTATTTTTGTTTATAATCGTTTTGTATGCAGGTAACTGATGAGTTAATTGATAATTTAGCCGATCTGGCTTGTCTTGAATTTAGCGGCTCTGAAAAAGAAGGATTAAGAAAAGATCTGGAAAGAATGATCACTTTTATTGATAAATTGAATGAATTAAATACAACAGGGATTGAACCTCAATTGCACATGAGCAATGAAATAAATACATTGAGAGATGATATTTTGCAAGGTTCAGTAAGCCGAGATGAGGCACTGCAAAATGCACCATTAACTGATGGCGTTTATTTTAAAGTTCCAAAAGTGATAAAAAATCCGGCATCGCAACCATGACAATATCCTATTAATCAAAAGCAAAACACATGAGCACACCGATAATACATCTCGACGATATTCAAAAAAGCTATTTTATGGGCAAACAGGAATTGCCCGTTCTTAAAGGCGTTTCCCTCGATATTTTTAAGAACGAATATGTTGCATTAATGGGTCCATCAGGTTCTGGTAAAAGTACATTAATGAATATCCTGGGTTGCCTTGATTCACCAACGAGCGGCATTTATATCCTGAATGGGAAAGACGTTAGCAAAATGCCTGATAATGATTTGGCTGATGTGCGTAATCAGGAAATTGGTTTTGTGTTTCAGCAATTCAATTTAATGCCCCGTTTGACCGCGGTCGAAAATGTGGCATTACCGTTGGTGTATGCAGGTATTTCAAAAAAGCGCCGCACAGAAATTGCGATGTCCGTGCTGGAAAAGGTTAGTTTGACAGACAGAAGTCATCACAAACCAAATGAATTATCCGGTGGTCAGTGTCAACGTGTTGCGATTGCGCGTGCATTGGTGAATAATCCATCCATTATATTGGCTGATGAACCGACAGGAAATCTTGACTCAAAAACCTCTGTGGAAATCATGGATATATTCGGCGCCATACAGTCTGCCGGCAATACCGTTGTGCTGGTCACGCATGAAGAAGATATTTCGAACTATGCACATCGCGTTATTCGTTTGCGCGACGGTCTTATAGAAAGCGATAAACGCAAAGTAGAAGCATATCAACCTGCATAAATGGCTCTCAAAATCTATACAAAGACAGGCGACAAAGGAAAAACCAGTTTGATCGGCGGAACAAAAGTGGCTAAAAGCCATATCAGGATTGAATCCTACGGCACTGTTGATGAGTTGAACTCTTTTATTGGATTATTAAGCGATCATTTGACGGATGAACATACCAAGAAAGTTTTAAAAGAAATACAGGATAGATTATTCACCATCGGCTCATCATTGGCTAGTGATCCTGAAAAAGAACCTTCATTAAAAATTCCCGATTTAAAAGAAAATGATATTTCTTTTCTCGAAAAAGAAATTGACAAAATGAATGAAGTGTTACCGGAAATGAAAAATTTTATTTTGCCCGGCGGACATGTGGCAGTTTCAACTGCGCATATCTGTCGTTGCGTTTGCCGCCGTGCAGAAAGAATTTGTGTGAATATGAATGAAAATAATCAATTTGTTGACCCGCTTGTTATCAAATATCTCAACCGCCTGAGCGATTATCTTTTTGTGCTGGCAAGATTCATTGCCCATCTTTTACACGTCGAAGAGATTGTGTGGAAACCAAGAGTGTGAATTTAGAAAATTGAATAATGGATAATTTAAGATCGGCAATAATGATCCATGCTGAATTACCCCTTATCCGTTATCTTCCCGTCTTTCATGTGTAAAATCCTGTCGCTCATTTGAGCCAGTTCTTCGTTGTGCGTTACAATCAAGAATGTCTGTTGAAATTTTTCCCGCAAATGAAAAAAAAGCTGATGTAAATCCCGGGCATTGGCTGAGTCGAGATTTCCCGTTGGCTCGTCGGCAAAAACAATATCAGGGTTATTAATAAGCGCCCGCGCAACGGCAACGCGCTGCTGTTCCCCGCCCGATAATGCATTTGGCTTATTTTCCAAACGCTCACCAACACCCAAGGTATTCAATAACTCTTTGGCGCGATCCTGCACCTCTTTTTTTCTTCTTCCCGCAAGCCAACCGGGAATACAAACATTTTCCAAAGCGCTAAACTCGGGCAGCAGGTGATGGAACTGAAATACAAAACCGATATGTTTATTGCGGAAGGAAGCAAGAGGTTTGCCACGCAATTCACTCACTTTTTTATCCTGCAAAAAAATATTTCCTTCATCAGGATCATCCAATGTTCCTAAAATATGCAATAATGTGCTCTTACCTGAGCCTGAAGGACCTGCAATACTCACAATTTCTCCCTTTTTAATTTCTACATCCACTCCTTTCAAAACCCACAAATTGCCATAATATTTCTGAATGCCTTTCGCTATTAACATGCGGTAAAATTAGAATTTCATAAGCCTGCCACAAACCTACAGGTTCGGCCCGATATATGTGTTGATTATTATTTAAAAAAATTTAAGAAATACTTTATAACCACATAAAACATTTGATTTGGTATTTTCGTTTTAACAACTACTTTTGCGAAAAATTGGTTTAAGGAAATTAAAGTACGGTTTTGATAAAAGCACATTTTCCGGACTTATTAAAAACTGATTCGAAAATTAAAATTACAACAGATGTTTTGGACACTTGAATTAGCCAGCTACCTTGAGGATGCTCCCTGGCCGGCTACAAAAGATGAGTTGATTGATTATGCCATTCGCTCCGGCGCACCTATAGAAGTTGTTGAAAATTTACAGGAACTGGAAGATGAAGGGGAAATTTATGAAGGCATCGATGATATTTGGCCGGATTATCCTTCACAGGCAGATTTCTTTTTCAACGAAGATGAATACTAAGTTCTGATCGATTGACCTGATTGGTATAAATAAAGTCCCGCTAATGGCGGGACTTTATTTATTTGAGAGAATTAAGGATAATCATTTCTCCATCTGGTTTATCACCGCTTCCGTTACCCCTGTAAACGAAAATCCACCATCGTGGAAAAGGTTCTGCATGGTAACCATTCTTGTTAAATCACTGAATAAGGTGACGCAGTAATCAGCACACTGATCCCCGGTTGCATTTCCCAACGGACTCATTTTTTCGGCGTAACTGATAAATCCGTCAAATCCTTTTACCCCGCTTCCCGCTGTTGTCCTTGTCGGTGATTGCGAAACTGTATTGATTCTTACTTTTTTCTTTATCGCATAATGATAACCAAAACTTCTTGTGATCCCTTCCAGTAAAGTTTTGGCATCGGCCATTTCATTGTAATCCGGAAAAACCCGTTGAGCAGCAATATAGGTAAGCGCTACAACACTCCCATATTCATTCAGTGCATCCATATCCCAGGCGGTACGCAACACGCGATGCAATGACACTGCAGAAATATCAAGTGTTTTCTGATTGAAGCCATAATCCAATTCGGTATAATGTTTTCCCTTTCTCACATTGAGGCTCATTCCGATAGAATGAAGTATAAAATCAATCCCGCCACCGAAATGTTTCATGGATTCTTCAAATAATTTTTTCAGATCCTCCATGTTGGTTACATCTGCGCCAATTACCGGTGCATGAACAGCTTCTGCGAGTTTATTGATCTCTCCCATTCGCAATGCCACCGGAGCATTAGACAATACAAGCTGCGCGCCTTCTTCGTGGCAACGCAATGCCGTGCGCCATGCAATTGATTTTTCATCAAGTGCGCCGAAAATAATCCCTTTTTTCCCTTTCAATAAATTGTATGACATAATAACCGTTTTAAATTTTCAGGGCGTAAAAATAAGAAGTTATTATTTGGTAACAGGGAATAAATGTGCAATTATCCAAACCAGTGAAAATGTATACAGGAAAATAATGGCGAATGCAGAAATAATGTAAGTGAAAAATCTTCCAAAGGATGAACGCGGCTTAATTTTTTTTTCCAGGAACCTGTTAATGTAAAAAATGATCACCACCGAAAGAACAATAAGGAGGAGTATGACAACAGAACGGAATTTCATTTATGCCTTTTTTGCTGGTTCGTTTTTCCTTAATTCACCATTTCTTTTGCATTTTGTAATGCAGCGGCCGTAGGCTTTTCACCGCTTAACATTTTTGCGATGGAAATGATGCGCTCGTCATGCGTAAGTAATTTTATACTGGTTTTTATTGCTTCCCCTTTTATTTCTTTATAAACAAAATAATGTGCATCCGCCTTGCCTGCAATCTGAGGTTGATGGGTTATACAAATGACCTGGCGCCTTTTTGATAATCCTTTTAAAATAATGCCAACCTGTTTTGCAGCCTCACCGGAAATACCGGTATCAATTTCATCAAATATCATTGTCGCCAGGTCTATGGACTCCGCAACAAGCGATTTAATACACAACATTAATCGGCTCAATTCACCGCCAGACGCAACTTTACGAACAGGCTCGAATTTGTTGCTTTTGTTAGCATCAAATAAGAATTCAATGTTGTCAATTCCGTAATGACCAAGTTCAGTTTTTTGAAGCTGCACCCTTAACCTGGCATTCGGCATGCCGACCTGCGTGAGTAAACGATCCACTTTTTCTTCCAACGGTTTTATTTGCTTATGCCTGTTGGAAGAAATATGCTCGGCTAATTTATTGGTATTGAATAATAATCCGGCAACTTCCTTTTCTTTGTTGCTGATATCATCATCAATATCCAACACGGATTTCAATTTACCTGCCAATGCATATTGAATGTGCAACAGATCATTTGTTTTTTTTACTCCGTGTTTTTTCATCAATTTATACCCGCCAGAAATCCTTTCGTTGATCTCTTCAATTCGTTTGGGATCATAATTTACCCGATCGTTGACCTGATCGATTTCTTCCGCGATATCCTGCAACTCAATTTGAGCAGATTGCAAACGCTGAACGATCGAACTTAATCCAGGATGCAATTCCGAAAAATGTTGCAATTGATTCGATAATGATTTTAATTGCTGGACAATTGGTTGTTCGCTTTCTTTTAGATCAAGATAGGCTTTTGATAATACACTCTTAATTCCTTCTGAATTATTCAACAATTTCAATTCTGTATCCAATTCTTCTAGTTCATTTTCTTTATAATTTTCTTTTTCCAATTCATCAAACAAGAATTTGTTATAATCAAATTCTTTAATGAATTGGGATTTTGTTTCCTGTAATAAGTGCAATTCCTTTTTTGCAGAAATCAATTGCTGGTATTGTTGCTGAAATTCATTCAGCAGATTATTATGATTGGCCAATGCATCAATCACCTCACGCTGAAAATTGGATTCTCCCAGTGAAAGTGTATCAAACTGGCGATGCAGGTCGACCATAAAGGAGCTTAAAACCCTTAACTGCTCTAAGTTTACAGGCGTATCATTTACAAAAGCACGCGACTTTCCATTCGCCCCAATTTCCCTTCTTATCACCAATTCGTCCTCTGCGTCCAGGTCATTTTCCCTTAAGAAAGAATTTATATTTTGATTATTATCAGCAGAAAAAATTCCTTCGATCACACATTTCTTATCTCTGTCAAGCAAAACAGAAGTGTCTGCTCTGTCTCCAAGAATCAGTGATAGTGCACCCATTAGTATTGATTTTCCCGCACCTGTTTCCCCCGTTATCACATTCAGGCTTTTTGAAAAATCAATACCCACTTCATCAATGATGGCATAATTAAATATTTGCAGTTTCTTCAGCATATTTATGATAAGGCAATTTACAAATTAATCATTCGTTTGAGCATCGCGCAATTCCCGCTTTTGCTTTTTGATCCAGTGAATTTTTGTAATCATGATTTTTCATGTTGAGACATTTTTGAAAATAGGCAAGCGCTCTGTTCTTATCTTGTCTCTTTTCATAAATATACCCTATTTGCAAGGCTGCGCGAGCAGCAAAATATTCACGTCGCGATTCGCCTAATTTCATTGCCGTCAAATATGCTGATATCGCTTCCTCTTTTCTTCCCAAGTCATCATAAATCCTTGCGAGTCTGTAAGCAAATTCAAGTTGTTCTTCTGGCAATAAAAAATCGGAAGAGCCTTTCCCTTGTAAGATCTGCAAAGCTTCTTGGTGATATCCGCCATCATTCAATAATCTTGCTTTCAATAATAATTTGTTTGGCCACTTACCTGATATTGCCTCTTTCTGCGCTTGTTTATCGGATTCTGTTTCCAATCCCCCTTTTTCCGTAATCAATTTTCGTTGCTCATTTGCTTTTTGCTGATCGCCTTGTAAATAATAATACCAGCTAAGCCTTTGTAAAACTTCCTTCACATAAAATTTTCCTTTGAAATCGGAAAGAAATTTTTTTAACTGATCTGCAGCATCCGGCTCAAGATGATAGAGACGCGCATATCCGATTTCCATATCCCACAAAGGCATGTTCAAATAAGCAGCATCATTATTCATTTGCGATAAAATATGAAGAGCATAATCCGATTGCTGATTATTCACTCCCAAATTTGCAGCGAGATAAGTGAAAAGATGATTATTTCTTACATCCAGATTTTTTTGAGTGATGAATGCAAAGACTTCATCCTTTTTATTTTCGATATAAAACTTAAGATAGAGATAATAAAAAATAGCTTCTTCCCGGTAAAGTGCGGCCCAGGAATCATTTTCTGACAAGAAATTTTCCAATTGCTTCATCCCCGTTTTAATACTTCCTTTTATGCCGAGCAGGCTGCTCAGCCATTTGTATCCTTCGGGAATTGTTCCTGCAGCAACCTGCATGGCGCCGAACAACATTTCATTTGGCGCAAATGACGGGAATTTTTTTTGGTTCTCTTTACTCAATAAAAATGAACGACGAAAGCCCCAGCCTGCGTCCCAGTTATTCCCGAATTTTATTTTTACTGCTGCCCATTGAAAATGTATTATGGACTTGGTGAAAAGAAAGAGCGGGGAGGATTCGGGGCCCTTATCCATCAATTGAATTCTCTTTTCAAGATTGTCTTTTCGTATTTTATACTCAGCCGGATCCTCATTAAAAAAAAGAATAAAAAAATCAATGTAATTATCTAAGAAATCGGGAATGAGATTATTGGGATGATTTTTCTTCTCTTCCTCAAGAATTCTTTTCCCATTATTTAATTTGAGTTGAATGATTTCTCTATATGCTTGTTGACATTGCGCATTGAAATCGAAGACTTTTTGAGCAATAATGGGGCTGGAAAAGACCGATAACAAAAACAAGAGGAATAATGAGCGCATTGTGCAAGATAGTTTACTGTAATAAAATAAAAAAGGCGCTCAACAGAACGCCTCAAACTCTTATACTATTTAACGCTTTTTATTTTACTTCTACAGCATCATTCAATTCATTATCCACCAAAATTCTTCCGCAATTTTCGCAAACAATGATTTTTTTGCGCTGACGGATCTCACTTTGTCTTTGTGGCGGAATAGCATTAAAACAACCTCCACACGCATCACGAACAACAGGAACTACAGCCAACCCATTACGATAATTCTTACGAATACGATCATAAGAATTCAGTAATCTTGGTTCAACTTTTTCTCTTGCGTCAGAAGATAATTTATTAAAATGTTTTTCTTCTTTTTCTGTTGTAGCGATAATCTTGTCCAACTCGTCTTTCTTATTTTTTAACACGCCCTCTTTAGCAGCAATATTCTTTTTCGCTTTTTCCAACACGATCACTTTCTCTGCCACTTCCTCATTAGCGTCCTTTATATGTTTTTCTGCAAGCTTGACTTCCAACTGCTGCATTTCAATTTCCTTATTGATCGCTTCAAACTCACGACTATTCTTCACATTATCACTCTGCTTCTCATATTTTTTTATCAAGGCTTCAGATTCTTTAATCACTTCTTTTTTCTGAGCAATGAATTCCTGGATGCCGTTGATCTCTTCTTCAATACGAGTTTGGCGAGAATGCAGACCCGTGATCTCGTCTTCAAGGTCACTCACTTCCATCGGCAATTCACCTTTAAGAATTTTATATTCGTCTAACTTCGACTCGATCTTCTGTAAAGAAAGCAAAGAAGAGAGTTTTTCTTCTACTGAAAATTCTTTTACGTTGGACATATTATTATTTAAGATTTAATTTTTCATTTATCATCAAAAAAATAACGCACCGGATTGGTCGCTATTTCTGATTTAAGGACGGCAAAGGTAGGAAATTTTTCCAGCAAAATTTCATATAATAAATCTATTGTAAACCGTTCACTTTCAAAGTGTCCGATATCAGCGATCACCATCCGGCCGTTAGCGTCAAAAAACTCATGGTACTTGAAATCGGAGCTCATGTAAAAATCTGCTCCTGCCATCAATGCTTTGGAGATCAGAAAACTTCCGGCACCTCCGCATAACGCTACTCTCTTTACCGGCTTATTTAGCAACTTTGTATGTTTTATAACAACAAGCCCGAAAGATTGTTTTATTTTTTGCAAAAAACCATTTTCATCCATTGCTTCGGGTAAATCTCCAATCAATCCTGAACCGACCAGTTGATTTGAATTGGCCAGTGAAACAACATCATAAGCCACTTCCTCGTAAGGATGAGATTTTATTAAGGCATGAATGATTTGCTTTTGCAAATGAGCCGGAAAAATAATCTCAATGCGTATTTCTCGTTCCTGGTGTTGCTTTCCAATCTCGCCAACAAATGGTGCTGCGCCTTCTTCTCCTTTAAAAGTACCCATGCCCTCCGCGTTAAAACTCGCTTCGCTGTAATTGCCGATATGGCCGCCTCCGGCACCGAATATCGCCGTTCTTACTTTCTCGGCATAAACTGGCGGCACAAATGTGAACAGTTTCTTTAATGTTGCCTCTTTAGGTAATAATATACTGCGGTTGATCAATCCCAGCGCATCGGCTATTTTTCCATTAACGCCATGCATCACATTATCAAGATTGGTGTGGATGGCATAAATGGCGATGTCATTTTTGATGGCGGCGATTATTGTTTTTTCAACATAATTACTGCCGTTTATTTTTTTCAGTCCGCCAAAGATTATCGGGTGATGGGCGACGATAAGATTGCATTTTCTGGCAATCGCTTCCTCTACAATGGATTCTGTGGCATCAAGCGTGGTTAGAACACCTGTACACTCGCGGTTAGCCGTCCCCGTTAGTAGCCCGCAATTATCATAGTTCTCCTGGTAAACCGGGGGAGCGATGGATTCAAGATGGAAGATGATCTCGGAAATATTCATTGGTTAAAGATAAGAAAAGCCTCAATAATGTTCTTGCCGCATTCGTCTTCGCCAGCGAAGGCAGGAATGCGAAATGGTCGCCTTTGTCCAAGTTGCAAAAAAAATCCCCCGGAGGGAAACCAGGGGACACTAAAAACAACCAAAAACAAACAGTAAACTATCGTGTAAGCCTGACCGTTAGTCAGGCTTTTTGCCGTCTAAGAATGTATTAATGGTGCTGATGGCCGCATTATTGTTTTCATCGGCCTTCACTTCGTAATTGCTATAGAAATTCTCTACATTGGAGATGGTGTTGTACAATTCCAAATTACGGCGGACGTATGCCGGCACAGTTTCAAACTCGTTATTCGGATCGGCAGCGTTGATGTTGAACGACAAGTTGCGCAACTTGTTTATTCTCTCGGCTGCACGGCGTTTTTGTTCTTCTACTTCGTCCTGCAATGCAGGTTCCTCAGCAGGTAATTGCGCCATCGAAATATTTTCGGTCTGATAGGCCCGAGGCTCGCCCGCCGCTGGAATTTCATCTTTAAATACCAGTTGCATGTCGGGGGAAGTTTCATCTTCCAGATTCGGATTAATAGCATCGGTACTCAAGATCTGTCCCTTCACAGGTATGTGTTCGGGGATGGATTGATGTTCTGCAAATGGTTCTTCTGCATAAATATTGGCTGGCCTTGCAAGGTATCCTCCGGACGCTGCAGACGCCGGAGAATTCGTTTCAACTTTGTTGATTGATTTTTTTTCTTTCTGAATGGAAGGAGGAGTAGCGTCTTGCGAAAATATCCATTCTATTTTTTCTTCAGTCTCTTTTCTTTCCACTTTTTTGTTCACAGTAGTTTTACTAGTTTCTTCATTCGTAGAAATCACCATTGCCGGCTGATTGACTTCTTCGTCAACCAGCGTCGGCAATAATGTTTCTGATAAATCAACTGCAGATGGAGCAATGATTGCTTCTTCTTTGTTGTTTTCGTTTTCTGAGGTAAGCACAGGCCGACTTTGCATCTTGTGGTCTTCGGCAGGTATGCTCAAGGTCATCACAATTTTATCGTCTTTCTTAGGTTCGGATTTTTTATTTTCATTTTTTACAAACGGATCTTTGTATTCAAAGCCGGTTGCTATCAATGTTATTCCAATTTTTTCGTGGAGATGATTATCATAACCAAGACCGAGAATGATGTCGGTATCTTCTCCCGTTTTTGAAAGCAGATGATTCTGAATCACTTCCACCTCATCCATGGTAAATTCATGTTCACCCTCAGAAGAGTTGATGTTGATAAGTATCCATTTTGCCCCACTGATATCATTATCATTAAGTAAGGGAGAATTTAATGCTTCTTCAATTGCCTGCTGTGCGCGGGTTTCGCCTTTTGCCATCGCGCTACCTAAAATGGCAACACCACCGTTTCTCATAACCGTACACACATCTGCAAAGTCAACATTAATTTGTCCGGTGCTATTGATGACATCGGTTATGCACTTTGCGGCCGTTGCCAAGACATTATCCGCTTTTGAAAATGCTTCTTTCATTTTCAGATTGCCAAATTGATGTCGCAACTTATCGTTACTGATCACCAACAAAGTATCGACATATTGCTTCATTACTTTTATCCCTTCTTCTGCCTGCAACTGTCTTTTTTTCCCTTCATAAGAAAAAGGGGTGGTCACGATACCCACGGTCAGTATGCCGAGATCTCTGCAGATTTTTGCAATGATCGGCGCACCACCGGTTCCCGTTCCGCCGCCCATGCCGACCGTGATGAAAACCATTTTGGTATTCACTTCAAGAATTCTTTTTATTTCTTCCAGGCTTTCTTCCGTAGCCTGACGGCCAATATCTGGATTGGCGCCTGCCCCAAGCCCTTGCGTTAAATGCGGCCCCAGTTGAATTTTATTGGGAACATGGCTTTGGGCAATCGCCTGCGCATCTGTATTGCAAATAATGAAATTGACACCTTCAATACTTTGGCTGTACATGTAGTTAACAGCATTACTTCCGCCCCCACCAATTCCAATCACTTTGATGATTGATGATTGTTCTTTGGGTAGATCAAAATGAATCATTTTGGAATTTTTTAGATTAGTAATTTTTTTCGGATAGTGGCCAGTAGCTGGTGGTTAACGGGAGATGTTCTCCATCGCCATTCGCTTCTCACCACTTGCTACAACGCGTGATCTTCTTCTTCTTTGAACAGATCGATGATCCCGTCCTTGAATTTTCCCCAGAAATCTTTTATCCCTTTTCTGTTTCTCACTTTTTCTTCCTGAAGCATTTCTTCGGTTGCAATTGTTTCTTCCACTACTTCTTGTTTTTTCAGATTATCCGGAACTGCTATCTTCTTATATTCTGTTTCAAATTGTTTGCGGTTATGTTCGTAATCGCTGTAACCTTTCAATATTAATCCGATACAAGTTGAATAGGTTGGTTTTGCCAATTCTTCAATATGACCTGCGGCAAGATGTTCAGTTGGATAGCCGATGCGTGCATTCAAGCCGGTCACATATTCAGTGAGCTGGATCAAATGCTTCAATTGCGATCCCCCACCTGTCAGTACGATTCCGCCATTCAGCATTTTATTATCCAATCCAACCTGCTTGAGATGATACACCACAAAATCCATAATCTCGCTCATGCGCGCCTGGATTATATTGGCAAGATTCTTTACGCTGATCTCTTTTGCAGGCATTCCGCGCAATCCCGGAATCGTGATGAATGCATTTGTCCTTGCTTCGTTGGATAAGGCAGAGCCAAATTGCACTTTCATTTGCTCAGCCTGTGTTTTCAAAACACCCAGTCCCGTCTTAATATCGTTGCTTATATTTTCTCCGCCGAAAGGAATAACTGCAGTATGTTTCAATATACCCTCATAGAAAACGGCAAGATCGGTTGTACCCCCGCCGATGTCAACGATTGCAACTCCGGCTTCCAGATCTTCCTGTCCCATGACCGCTGCTGCGGATGCCAATGGCTGCAAAACAAGATCTTTCGTGCCGAGTCCGCTTTTTTCTACTGCGCGATTTATATTCCGTATGGCATTTTTATCCCCGGTAATGATGTGAAAATTTGCACCCACTTTCACTCCGCCATATCCGATTGGATTGGGTATATTTTGGAAATTATCAACAGTGAATTCCTGTGGAATAACATCAATGATCTGGTCCCCGGCAGGAATATATGTTTTATACTGATCGTCGATGAGTTGATCGATTTCCCGTTGTGTAATTTCATCGTCAGTACTTTGGCGCACAATATCTCCGCGTGTTTGTAAGCTTTTTATATGATGTCCGGCAATGCCAACATACACTTCACTGATTTCAAGATTTGGATTCGATGCATAACAATTATCAAGTGCCATTTTTATGGCTTTGATGGTCTCATCAATATTCAATACCTGCCCGTGTTTTACGCCGTTTGAGTTTGCGCGTCCAAATCCTAAGATTTCTAATTTGCCGTATTCATTCTTACGTCCGGCGATGGCAGCAATTTTTGTAGTACCGATGTCAAGACCAACAATAATGGGTTGTTCGTGATTCATAGTTTATTTGTTTTGTTGTTATAGTGTGATTAGATATTCATGATTTTAGCTTTACTTATAATTCCACATAACATCATTTCCCTTTCTTTTTCGAGATCATTGTTTTTGGTGAAAGTCCTTTTTTACTGCTACTGTCACCATTGGTTCTTGCTGTTTCTTCATCACCCGACATTTCAAGGGGAGCATTCCCCTCAAGGGGTTTGATGGCCTGCTGTCTCACCGTATCCGATTGCAACTGCTGCGCAGACCTTATCAACTGTTGCACTTCTTTAATGAATTTGAGCGAATCCCCTTTCGAAACCTCACCTCCTTTCTTGGTGCCAACAACCTGCCCTTTATATTCAACATCAATTTTTGAATATTTATTAAACCCGGTTTTGCTTAGCACATCCTTATAAAAAATGAACAGGCGTGCAAACTTGGCTTTGTAATCACTGCCATCACCGAATTCAATAACATGGTTCCCAATAACAGGTATCATCTCAAAAGTTCTATCAGCCGTAATATCAACCTGGTTGATCTGCGCCATCCAAAACGAATCTTTCAAAATGAACCAACTCAGTCTTTTTATATCCTCCAGCAAAGCACTGTCAGCTCCATGTGTTTTTATTTGATCATTTGGATAGCTTGTAAACACGGGCAACTTCACGGGTAATCTAGCAGGAATCGGCAATCGTATCCCGCTGCTATCTATATAAAAAGAGTTGCCGGCAACAGTAAATATCCTGGCAACCGGCTCTCTTTCGGTAATGGATACACGTAATATTTCATTATTATCAAAAAATAACTCCGCGTTTTCTATCCACACATTCCGTTTCAGTTTGCTTTCAGTGCTTTTTAAATTGAATGTTGAAATTGTTTTTCCTTCCGGTTTTTGCCTGCCGCTATCTGTAATAATATTTTCTATCACTTTATTATTGATGAATGACCGTTTGTTGGTTCCATTAATATTGATCTTGTATCCTTTACAAGTCTTATTGTTTCTATTATTGATGGCTGCAATGAGCAATACAAGCATACCTGTGCCGGCAATGCACCACATCGTAATAAAAATTATTTTCCTGATATCATCTTTTATGCTCATTTTCTTTTTTTGTCTTCCATATTCCGGCAGCCTTGCTGCCTGCCGGTAATTTTTGAGACTCACCCGACGGCCCCGTTTTGACCGTCAGATGGGTACAATATGCTCGGGTGAAAATCCCAAACACAATATGGGTTAGTATTTTTTTTCCAACGCTTCTTTAATCGGCATTATCAGCATGTCAATATCTCCCGCCCCAGCCGTGATCACCAGTTCCGGTCTTTGATCTTTTATCCAATTCAGCAATGCTTGCCTATCCAATATTTTTTTTTCAGTAATTTTCATTTTGTTCAATATCATTTCGCTCGTAATCCCTTCAACCGGTAATTCTCTTGCAGGATAAATCGGCAACAGAATTACCTGATCAGCCAAATCAAGACTTTTTGCAAATCCATCAGCCAGGTCCCTTGTTCTTGAATACAAATGCGGCTGAAAAATCACCGTACACTTCATTGATGGGAATAATCCCTTCGTTCCCTGAATCAATGCTTTCAACTCTTCCGGATGATGCGCATAATCATCTATAAAAATTTCCCCTTCTTTCTTAATGATGTATTCAAACCTTCTTTTTACTCCTTTGAATGTTGCGATGCCCCTTTTAATTTTCTCATCCTCAATCCCCAGACCATGCGCTACCGTTATTGCGGCTACAGCATTTTCCACGTTATGCATTCCGCCCATATTTAAAAGAACATCATTTAGTCCCCCCTCTTTCATTATCAAATCAAATCTATAGCTTCCACGATCTGTACGAATATTTTGCGCATATACATCAGCATTAGTATCACTCAGGCTATATGTTTCATGATGTGAAACAACAAAGTCATGCTCTCTTTTTAAACCGATCTTACTTACCAATAATCCACCCTTTTTTACTTTTCCCGCAAAATCCACAAATGCCTGCTGTACCGCCTCTTCGGTTCCATAAATATCCAGGTGATCTGCATCCATCGCCGTTATCACTGCGATATCGGGATTCAGTTTCAAAAAACTTCTGTCGTATTCATCGGCTTCAACCACGCAAACATTTTTTTCGCTGCTCCAGAAATTGCTGTTGTAATTCACCGCAATTCCACCGAGAAATGCATTGCAGCCATAACCGCTATCGCGCAAAATGTGTGCGATCATGGTGGTGATGGTCGTTTTCCCATGAGTCCCTGCGACACAGATATTAAAAGAACTTTTTGTTATTTCACCCAGTACATCACTGCGCTTGAGCACGGTGTAACCTTGTTGCCGGTAAAAATTCAATTCTTTATGTTCCTTTGGCACTGCCGGCGTGTATACCACCAATTCAGCATCCCCGGGAATCAGGTCAACATCATCGGTATAATGAACTTCAATTCCTTCTTTCACCAATTCCTTTGTCAACGCGGTCTCTGTTTTATCATATCCACTTACACTGCTTCCGTGAAACTTAAAATATCTGGCTAACGCACTCATGCCAATTCCACCAATTCCGATAAAATATATTTTCCGTATGTTCTTAATGTCAATCATTCTTTTTCGTGAATGGTGAATGGTCAACGGTGAATAAAATGTTCACCCGATCAACCCTTCAACTTATCAACTTTAAAATCTCCTGCGCAATAATCCTGTCTGCATCTGTCACCGCAAGCCTTCCAATATTTTCACTGAGCTCATTTTGTTTTTTTTCATTACTTGATAATGCGATAACCGTTGCCATCAATTTTTCCTTCGCCTCACTATCTTTTATCATTAATGCGGCGTTTTTGTTTACCAGGTTGTTCGCGTTTGCTGTTTGATGATCTTCGGCGGCAAACGGAAATGGTACAAACACAACCGCTTTTTTTGCAACACATAATTCCGCAATTGACATTGCGCCCGACCTTGAAATCACCACATCTCCTGCAGAAAATCCGTATTCCATCTGCGTAATAAAATCATTCGTCCACACATTTTTCTTTCCTGCACAAATCTGTTTCGCTCTTGCTGCATAAGGCTTCCCGGTTTGCCATATCAGTTGCAGATCATTTCCTTCCAGCTCATCAATGCCTGCATCAATTGCTTCATTGATCCCTTTTGCACCAAGACTCCCGCCAGTGGAGAATATCGTTTTCTTCAATGGATCCAGTCCAAAAAATTTTATCGCTTCTTCACGACTGACCTTATTATTCAGGATGCTGCTGCGCACCGGATTTCCGGTTATCTTTATCTTATCTGCCGGAAAAAATTTTTCCATCCCATCACTCGCTACAAAAATCCGCGTCGCTTTTTTACCCAATAAGATATTTGACTTACCTGCAAACGAATTCGATTCATGAATGAAATTGGGAATGCGCTTTGATTGCGCATATCTCAATACAGGAAAAGAAGAGTATCCGCCAACACCGACAACTGCATCCGGTTTAAAATCATGGATAATCTTCTTTACCTGGAAAAAGCTTTTCACCAGCTTAAATGGCAACCCGATATTTTTTATCAAAGAACTTCTGTTAAAACTGCTGATATCAATTCCTACAATTTGATATCCTGCCTGAGGCACTTTTTCCATTTCCATTTTTCCATTCGCGCCAACAAATAATATTTCAATTCCTCCATCAATTTTTTTCAGTGCATTGGCAATCGCAATTGCCGGAAAAATATGTCCGCCTGTTCCTCCACCTGCGATGATTATTTTCTTACTCACTTTATTAACTTTCTGCTTGTACTTGTTTTTCTCCTTCCAATTGCTCAACGTTCCTGGCAACACTTAAAATGATTCCGATAGCAAGACAGGTAAACAAAAACGAACTTCCCCCCATACTGACTAACGGCAACGTGACCCCGGTAACCGGAAACAGGTTCACGTTAACAGCCATGTTTGCCAACGCTTGTATCGCCAGGGTAAAACTCAGCCCCAGGGCGAGAAACGCGCCGAATGCAAATGGGCATTTTTTAAAGATCCGAATGCTTCTGAACAAAAAGACCAGGTAGATGAAAACCACAAATGCGCCGCCAACCAATCCATATTCTTCAATAATGATTGCATAGATGAAATCGGAATAAGGATGGGGAAGAAAATTTCTCTGCTGACTGTTTCCCGGACCTAATCCGACCCATCCGCCTTTCGCAATGGCGATCTTTGCCTGGTTAACCTGGTAGCTGTCTTCATCATTACTTTCTTTACCGCCATATATGAACGTTTCCACACGATTTATCCATGTATCCACGCGAATAAACAAGTGCGATCTGCCTTCCGTTTTTACTGTCTCTATTGCACCATCATTTGATTTGTGCCGGATAACAGCCGCGCATATCAGGATAATGACAGGAACCAATGCGACACTAACAGTAAGCAATAAGTGTTTTGCCCGCGCCCTGCCAATGAACATTAACATCATGCTTGTCGCACCAATTAATAATGCGGTTGATAAATTGGCGGGCGCTATCAATACGCAAACGATGGCAACCGGGATGATGACCGGCAAAAAACCTTTCCGGAAATCTTTTATTACGTCCTGTTTTTTACTGAGTAATCGACTAAGAAACATGAACAGTGCGAGTTTCGCAAGATCGGAAGTTTGGAAAGTAAGATTGATTATTGGCAATCTGATCCAGCGGCTTCCTTCATTTAGTTTCACACCAAAAAATAATGTGTATATCAATAAGGGAATGGAAACAAGAAACAGGATCTTCGCCACCTTTGAATAAATGATATAATTAACTTGGTGCGCAAAATAAATGATGAGCACGCCGATTATGATAAATGCAAATTGTTTGAACAAATAAATTTCCGTGTTGCCTTTATACATTTTGTAGGCGAGCAAACCGGTCGAGCTGTAGACCGCAAGCAAAGAAACCAACGCAAGCAATACCACGGTTGTCCAGATCACTTTATCGCCCTTGGTGCGCGAACGGAATCGATGTACGATGTGCGATTTATGATTTACGATTTCTTCCATATCACATGCTCATTATTGAATTTTCATTTTTAATTTCCTTGATTGCAAACCAACCGCTGTTGGCTGTCAGTGGTTGTCATTCACTTTTCAGTCGGGTACAGAAACAGTCGGTGGCTGACAGATGACCACCGACTGTGATCACAAATCTTTTACCACTTCTTTAAACTGGTTTCCTCTGTCTTCGTAATTTTTAAAGAGGTCGAAACTTGCACAGGCCGGGCTTAATAAAACAACATCGCCCTTGGTTGCAAAATGGAATGCAGCATTGACAGCCTCCTGTGCGCTGGCCGTGTTCACCATCAGCGGAACATCGTGCTGAAATGCTTCATGAATCTTGCGATTATCTAACCCCATACATACAATTGCTTTTACTTTTTCTTTCACCAGGTCGCGGATCAGCGAATAGTCATTCCCTTTATCAATTCCACCCAAGATCAAAATGGTAGGCTTTGTCATGCTTTCAAGCGCATACCAAACGGAGTTGACGTTTGTTGCCTTGCTGTCATTAATAAATTCGACACCACGCACGGTTGCCACATATTCCATGCGATGTTCCAGTGATTCAAAACTTTGAATGGCTTCGCGAATTTTTTCTTTCCGAATTCCAATTGTTAAACCTGCAAGACTTGCTGCCATTGTGTTGTACTGGTTATGAATTCCTTTCAATGCAAAATCGTAGATACTCATCTGCATTTTTTCGCTTCCCGTAACGAGCGTCATCTGCCCGTTTCGGATAAAGCCTCCTTTGTTTGTTTCATGTAGCATGGTAATTGGTAATGGGTTAGTATGATGGGAATATTGGTAAACATATTTTTTTGTAACCGGGTCATCATCGCAGTAAATGAAATAATCCTGATTCGTTTGATTACTGACGATTTTGAATTTGCTGTGTATATAATTCTCAAACTGATAATCGTACCTGTCGAGATGATCTTCGGTGATATTGGTGAGAATGGCAACATCAGCTTTGAATTCTTTAACATCGTCCAGCTGAAAACTACTGATCTCTGCAACGTACCATGGTTGCGGGTTTTCAGCAACCTGTCTTGCAAATGAATATCCAATATTTCCGACCAGCGCACAATCCAATCCTCCATGTTTGCAAATGTGATATGCCATTGCAGTTGTCGTTGTTTTGCCATTGCTCCCGGTAATACCAATTATTTTGCTATTGCCTTTATACCGGTAAGCCAATTCTATTTCGCTGATTATGGGAATATTTTTATCTCTGATCTTTTTCACCATCTCATTGTTTTCCGGAATGCCTGGACTTTTCATTACTTCATCTGCATTAAGAATATTTTTTTCCGTGTGTTTTCCTTCTTCAAAGTCAATTTGTAAATGCTGTAATTCTCTTTTATAATTTTCCTTGAGTAAACCTGCATCCGACAGGAACACGTCAAATCCCTGCTGCTTTGCCAGCAAAGCCGCACCTACTCCACTTTCACCACCGCCAAGAATTACCATACGTTTACTCATTACTTAATGAATACTAACTGTTATTACTGTTTTCAAAAACGGATTTGGGGGGTTCTTCAAAAGCATGGACAATACTGCACCACAATTTTTTTATATCGTTTTCAACGGAAGGATTTTATCTCGCCTTATAACCAATGTGCGGCCTATCTGATTTTCAGTGTTACAATCGAAAACATTACGCACAAAATCGTGACAATCCAAAATCTGGTAACTATCTTACTTTCATTATATCCCAATTTTTGATAATGATGATGCAAAGGGCTCATTAAAAAAATGCGTTTGCCCTCTCCCATTTTTTTTTTGGTGTATTTGAAATAAGAAACCTGGATCACCACACTCGCGCTTTCTACCAAGAACACTCCACAAAAAATCGGGATCAGCAATTCCTTTCTCACAATGATTGCGAGCGCAGCAATTATTCCTCCCAATGTCAAACTTCCTGTGTCACCCATGAAAACCTGCGCCGGGTAAGCATTATACCAAAGGAAGCCAACACATGCGCCGATCATTGCCCCGATAAAAATCGACAACTCACCTAAATTGGGGATATACATGATGTTCAAATACTCAGCGAAACGCAGGTTGCCACTGGCATACGCAAACACCCCAAGGCATGCGCCGATGACTGCACTCACCCCTGTTGCCAGCCCATCCAATCCATCGGTGATGTTCGCCCCATTTGAAACTGCCGTAACTATAAAAATCACAATGATGATGTATAGTATCCACGTTCCTCCGCGAATGGCCGAGGGCAATAATTTGGAGTAATTGAATTCATGATTTTTCACAAAAGGAATTGTTGCAATCGGCTCTTTTGCTTCGGCAAAATATTTTTCTTTACCATCAAGCATTACTGTCTTCAGCCCAACCGTGTCAACCGGTTTTATATCGCCCACATATTCGCGCCATACCTTGGTGTTACCATTAAAATATAAAGTGGCGGCGACAACAAAACCCAACACGACCTGTCCAAGGACTTTAAACCAACCGGCCAATCCATCTTTATCCCCTTTTTTGTAGGGAACGCCCATTTGTTGCGCAATGCGCTTAGCGCGCAGCTTCAGGTAGTCATCGATAAATCCGATCAATCCAAGCCAAAGGGTGCTGAAGATCATCAGCCGTATATATGCTTTATTAAGATTAGCAAGCAATAATGTTGGTATCAATATCGCCAGGATTATGATAATGCCCCCCATTGTCGGAGTTCCTTTTTTCTGCTGTTCGCCTGCAAGCCCAAGATCACGCACACTTTCACCAACCTGCTTCTTTCTTAGGAAATTAATCAATCGTTTTCCGTAGACTGTGGTTATCACCAATGAAAGAATAACGGCCAGCAATACACGAAAAGTAATAAACTGGAACAAGCTACCTCCCGGTATTTTTATGTTCGCCTGTTTAAGCCAATCAAATAGGTGGTACAACATGCTGGTTGCAGTTTCAGTTTTATTGTTTTCAAATCAACGGTCATCCTCTATTCGTCATCCTTAATATTACTGCCGGTATAAATACCCGCGCAAAATCACTTTCCTAAAACCTCAAATACTTCTTTCAACACTTCTTTATCATCAAAAGGATATTTCACTCCTTTTATTTCCTGATATTTTTCATGTCCTTTTCCCGCAATCAGCACAATATCATCTGGCATTGCCAGGCTCACCGCCGTTTTGATCGCCTCTCTCCTGTCTGGCATCGAAATATATTTTCGTTTTGCAGTAACACTTAATCCGGTTTCCATATCCCTTAATATTTGTTCCGGTTCCTCGCTTCGCGGATTGTCCGAAGTGAAGATGGCTTTGTTGCTGTATTTGCAGGCAACTTCACCCATTATTGGGCGCTTGGTCTTATCTCTGTCACCGCCGCATCCAACAACCGTGATGATTTGTTCATATCCTTTTCTGAGCTTTTGAATCGTCGTAAGCACATTAATTAATGCATCAGGAGTGTGCGCGTAATCAACAATGCCAATTATCTTTTCTTTTCCAGAAACGGTGTAATCAAATCTGCCTTCAGCGCCAGTTAACACACTCAGGCAACGCAACACCTCCTGTTTTTCTTCTCCCAAACAAATTGCGGCACCATAAACTGCGAGCAGGTTATATGCATTGAATTCTCCGATCAATCTGAAATGCACTTCCTGTTCATTAATGGTCATGACCAAACCAGTCAGATTATTTTCCAAAATCTTTCCCTTGAATTCGGCCATGGTCTTGAGACTATAGAAATATTTTTTTGCCTGGGTGTTTTGCAGCATTACTGCGCCACGTTTATCATCTGCATTTGATATGGCAAATGCCGATGATGACAGCGAATCAAAAAAAGATTTCTTCACCCGTAAATATTCATCGAACGTTTTATGATAATCCAGATGATCGTGGGTGATGTTGCTGAATATCGCACCAGCATATCTTAACCCAGCAATCCGGTGCTGATGAATAGCATGTGAACTTGTTTCCATGAATACATGGCTACAGCCCGCATCGACCATTTGTTTCAATAGCGCGTTCATGCTGATCGGATCAGGTGTCGTGTGTGTTGCCGGTATAACGGTGCTGCCCACCTGATTTTGAACCGTACTCAATAATCCGCTTTTATATCCCAATGCTTCAAAGAGCTTGTATAACAATGTTGCGATCGTTGTTTTTCCGTTTGTTCCGGTAACGCCAATCAATTTTATTTTTTCCGAAGGCTGGCCATAAAAATTATGCGCCATCAAACCCACTGCCATCGCGCTGTTTTCAACCATTACATAAACAATGGCGCCGCTCAATTGTGCAGGCAATTGTTCACATACAATTGCCATCGCCCCTTTTTCAATTACAGAATCAATGAACTGATGTCCATCAGCACTCACCCCTTTCACCGCGATAAACACCGAGCCCTTGTTCACTTTTCGCGAATCAGTTTGCAGATCATTTACAACCACATCAAGATTTCCTTGCACAGAGCGAATGTTGACCTTGTATAATATATCCTGCAATGTTGCCATCAATTCAGTTCCAGCGTGATTGTTTGATTTTTATTTAATAATGTTCCGGGCTGAATGGATTGCATCTTCACTTTTCCTTTTCCTTTTGCAATCACTTTCATATCCATCGTTTCGAGCAAATACAAAGCATCTTTCAATCCCATTCCTTTTACATCGGGAACTTGCTGTTTGCTGATCGTTTCTTTATTCAACACTGCCTGGTAATTATCGGCGTACAATCTTCCCCAACTATTACTCGCTGAGGAGTCATGATAATTCATATCAACTGCCTGCATAACCAATTTCATGTCGCTGGTTGCGCCCGCATAATAAAATTGTGAACTGTCTTTTTTCAAACCCGCGCTAAGCATGGTGATATTATGATCATTATTAAGCGCGTACAACTGATCGGTTATTTCACGGAACACCGGCGCAGCAACCTCGCCACCCATATGTTTTGCCGGATGTGGTTTTGTTCTGATGACCACGATACAACTATATTGCGGCTTATCGAAAGGAAAATATCCTACAAAAGATGCCTGGTAAATTCCATCATCATAACCGATATTTTTCCCGGCAACATGTGCCGTTCCTGTTTTGCCGCCAACGCGATACAATGCATCGCTGAAAACTTTTTTTCCGGTACCCATTGTAGTTACCGCGAGCATACATTCCTGCGCATCTTTCACCACATTACTGTCCGCAATTTTTTCTTCAACAACCTGGGGCTGAAATTCTCTTGTGAGAGATCCGTTATTCTGAATGCGATTCACCAAATAGGGCCTCATCATTTTACCATTATTGGCAATCGCGTTGTAAAGCATTAATGTTTGCAGTGGTGTCACATTGATGGCGTATCCAAAACTCATGGTAACCATATTATGCAATCCCTCGTTGTTGTGTTTGATCTGAATTGCCGCAGGTTGTCTTTCACCCATGAGGTCAATTCCGGTTTTTTGATCAAAATGAAATTTGTGCAGATAATTGGTGAAGCGTTCGGGCTGTGATGCAAATGATTGATAGGCGAGTTTGCTCATGCCCACATTAGAGCTGTGAGCAAAACATTCTTTTACGGTGAGAACCGGTTTGGGAGCGCGTTCTGCATCATTAACCATTCTCACGCCAACCCACTCTTTACCTTCGGAACCAACAGTCACTTCATTATTTAATGTGGTTTTCCCTTCGCTTAATACTGATAATAGAGTAGCTAGTTTTATGGTAGAACCGGGTTCAGTGGCGCTTAAAGCGTAATTATAATCTTCCCAATAAGTTCCGTCATGTTGTCTTCCCAGATTTGCGATGGCTTTTATTTTTCCTGTTGCCACTTCCATCACCACACAGGTACCGTGATCGGCCTCGTTTTCGGTCATGCCTTTTAATAAAGCGTTCTCTGCAATATCTTCTATGTTGACATCAATATTGGTGACAATATCTTTCCCGTTTTCAGGATCAATCTCATACCCATCAACCGGAACGTAATTGCCCGCAGCGATATATCTTACCAATTGCTTTCCATTCTGACCCTTTAATGCAGTATCGTAAGTTCGCTCCAGACCTACGTTTTGCGAGTTCTCCCTGGCAAGACCAATTGTACGGTTTGCCAATAATTTAAAAGGATTTAATCTCTTGCTGTTGGTTTGAATAATAAAACCGCTTTTATTTCTTCCCAGGCGCACCAATGGGAAGCTTCTTAATAATTTATACTGTTCGAAAGAAATATTATCCTGCAAAGCAAAATACCGGTCGTTATTTCGATAACCTTCAAGCAACTCTCTTTTATATATTGCCGAAGAATGATCTTTAAATAATCCTGCAAGACAAACTGATAATGAATCAAGATTCTCTTTGAATCGTTTACCATTTTTTTCTCTCAGGCCGTCGGCCCCAAAGTCAATATAGACATTGAAATAAGGGATCGAGGTGCTGAGAATGCTTCCATCATCGCTGTAAATCGTACCTCGTTCGGCATTTAACTCTACATATTTTTGATGAAGGCTATCACTCAGGTTCTTCCAGTAATTTCCCTGCGCGCGTTGAATATAAATTGCCTTGCCCAAAACAAGCAAGCATATTATCGCTATGCCGATAAAGCACAGATACACTCTCCATAATATGTCGCGCTTAACTTCCAAATTATCTGATTTTATTAATTAGTCTTCTTAATGCTCTTACTTCACTTCTCCCCTCCTGCTTCAATCGTATCATTCAACATTATCGGCGGCTTTGTTAATTCTTTTAATCCGAATGCGCCTACCGCTTTTGCCAGTTCACTTTCTTTGCTATGAAACATCACTTCACTTTTAAGGGTCTTGTATTCATATTGCAATTCCTTCAATTGGTTTTGTGCCTGATTGATATTGCGAATTGTTTTGTCAGCATAATGCCCGTTATATATATATATGACCGCAAGCAATGCGAGAAACAAAAAAAAAGGAACATTCTTCACCATCCAACGATGGCTGAGCCATTGTTTCCATTCTATTTTTGATTCTTTATTTTGATTTGATTCGTTCATTAAGATTTTAAAAAATATTTATGCAGATACGCGAAGCTTATAGCTTCTCCGCTATTCTCAATTTTGCACTACGCGATCTTGGGTTTTGTTTTATTTCTTTTTCTGTTGGAACAATTGGTTTTTTTGTTACAACTTGTAAAGGGGGTGTAATACTTTGTCCGAATGGGTTGATATCCTCTATTGGTTCCGTTATTCCTTTTTTATAGAAGTTTTTTACGATCCTGTCCTCCAATGAATGAAAGGTGATCACCGCAATACGCCCGCCGGACTTGAGTAAAGCCGGCGATTGTTGCAACATTTCTTTTAAAGCACCTAATTCGTCATTTACTTCAATTCGCAAACTCTGAAAAACCTGGGCAAAGTATTTATTTGGGTTTCCTTTCACAACGGAGCTCAACACATTCTTAAAATTGCGGATGGTGGTTAAGGCTTGTTTTTTTCTTTCTTCAACAATTTTCTTCGCTAAGGTTTTAGCATTGGTTACTTCGCCGTACCGTTCAAATAGTTTGTGCAGCCTTGCCTCATCGTAATGATTGACTATTTCTGCCGCTGTCAGTGACTGCTCTTTATTCATTCTCATGTCAAGAGGTCCGTCAAACCTGAGGGAGAAACCACGTTCAGCTTCATCGAACTGATGACTGCTTACGCCAAGATCTGCCAGAATCCCATTGACCGCAGTGACCTTATACAATCTTAAGAAGCGCTGGAGGTGACGAAAGTTTTGCGGCACAAATATTACCCGGTTATCATTGGGTAAATTCTGTTTTGCCTGCGCATCCTGATCAAATGCAAACAATCTGCCTGATTCATTGAGTCTTTGTAAAATCCCTGAAGAATGTCCCCCACCACCAAAGGTGCAATCAACATAAATACCTGAGGGATCGATATTCAATCCATCAAGCACTTCTTTCAACATGACCGGCACGTGATAAATTGCGGATTCAGCATTTGCTATGAGCGGATTGAAATTTTCTTTCTTAGCCATATGCTTGTTGCTTCAGTTCTGCAATTATCAGTTATCGGGATCCTTAGGTTTTTTCCCCATCAACTTATGAACCATACTGCTGTATGTGTCCGTTGGAAAGTTTTCAAAGAACTTGTCGTACTTACTTTTATCCCAGATTTCGATTATTTCGCCTGTGCCCAAAAGCACAATGTCTTTTTCTAATTCTGCATGTGGTTTTAAATTGGGAGGGACCAATAATCGTCCTGCCGAATCCAATTCCATGATCGTGGCCCCATTCAAAAAAAGCCGTTTTAATTGCCTAACTTCAGGGTCATATTCATCCAAGTCACTCATCATGCGAATTACCTTTTGCCAGGCCTCCCAGGAATATAAGCTGAGGTATTTTTCCATCCCCCGGTTCATCACAAAGCGTTTATCCGATCCCTCTGCCATCTGCTTTTTCAAGCCGACGGGTAGTAGAAAGCGACCTTTTACGTCCAAAGTAGCTTCGTATTCACCAAGAAAACCAGACATTTATGAATTAGATTTATCAAAGCTTATAAAATTCCCACATTCTTGCACAAAATAACCTTTTTTACCACTAAATAACCAAATTTTGGAAAATTTAATTTTTCCACAGGAAAAAACCTGCTGAAAATGCTATAAATGATGGGGTTTTGATGAGTTTGATAGATCATTAATGTAGATAGGATGTCAATTACGGTGGATAGATGTGGATAACTGAATTATTCCCACAAAATTCTAAACAAATTAGCTATGCCTGTTGCTGGTTATTCCGGAACGCCATTGATAAAAAAATTGGGCATCAAAGATGAAATGGAAGTGATGCTCATTAATGCCCCGAAGGATTATTTTCAACTGCTTGAAAAAGACATTTCGAATCAATTGGCTGATAATAAAACCACGCCGGATCTTATTCATCTGTTCGTCAAAACAAGAAAGGATCTTTTAGCAGAGAGGCAAAACCTGAAAAAATTATGCCTGCGCAATACAAATATCATTATCTGGGTATCATGGTATAAAAAAAGTTCAGGGATCAATACCGATATAACGGAAACGGATATTCGTAATTATGCCTTGCAAAATGATTTGGTTGACATTAAAGTATGTGCTGTGAGTGATACCTGGAGCGGGTTGAAATTGGTGATACCAAAAAATAAAAGATAACTTTGCCCAAATAAGAACGCAGCAGTTAGCTGCAATTTTTATGAATCCGAAAAATATCTCCATTGCCGATTTTGATTACGATCTTCCCGAAAATAAAATTGCCAAATATCCATTAGCGGAAAGAGATGCTTCCGCGCTATTAATATATAAAGAGGGGAAAATCACTGCTGATATCTTTAAGAATATCGCGGATCATCTTCCTGATAATTCATTATTGGTCATTAACAACACAAAGGTCATTGAAGCGAGAATCAGGTTCCAAAAGATCACCGGTGGTATGATCGAGATCTTTTGTCTCGAACCGGATGACCGGTATGCGGACATCAGCGCTGCCATTCAGCAAACAAAAATAGTATTCTGGAAATGCCTGGTGGGCGGAGCTTCCAAATGGAAGCGCGGCCAAATATTATTTAAAGAAATCACTGTAAACGATCAGAAAATCATTTTGTCTGCCTCATTTATAGAAAAGAAAAGTGATTGTTTCATAATTGAATTTAGCTGGGAGCCGGATTATTTTTCGTTTGCGGAAATCATTCATCAATTCGGAGTAACGCCATTACCCCCTTATATCAAACGTGATGTTGAAATAGCTGATAGTGAAAGATATCAAACGATTTATGCGCTTAATGACGGTTCAGTAGCCGCGCCCACTGCGGGTCTGCATTTCACAGACGCTGTTTTCCAAAAATTGTCTTTTAAAAATATTACCAAAGAATTTGTAACGCTTCATGTTGGCGCGGGAACTTTCAAACCGGTAAAAAATGAAACGATCCAGGACCATGAAATGCATGCAGAGTTCATTGAAGTAAATGCATCAGCCATCCATACCCTCATTAATAATCTTGATAACCATATTATTGCTGTCGGCACCACCTCATTAAGAACGCTGGAAAGCCTTTACTGGCTTGGTATAAAAACGGTTACGAATATCGATATCCTTGAAAAAGAGCTGATCGTTAACCAATGGGATCCCTATGAAATGAGGACTCAAGAAATAACAGTCAAAGAATCTCTCAACAGCCTGCTTGATTGGATGAAGAAAAATGATCGTGAAATATTGTATACGAAAACACAATTATTAATCGCGCCTGCTTACCGGTATAAAATCGTGAATGTGCTGATCACAAATTTTCATCAACCCAAATCCACCTTATTATTATTGGTTGCAGCTTTTATCGGCGATGACTGGAAAAAAATTTATGGTCATGCACTGCAAAATGAATTCCGTTTTTTGAGTTACGGAGACAGCTGTTTATTATTTTGCAATAATTCGTGATCATTCCTGAATGGAAATTCCAAAGTGAAAGCGGTACCTTTTCCAATGGTGCTCTCTACTTTTATTTTTCCGTGATGGGCGTCAACAACGGTTCTGACATAACTCAATCCCAATCCAAATCCTTTCACATTATGCACGTTGCCGGTATGCGCGCGATAAAATTTTTCAAATATGCGACGCTGTGTTTCCTTGTTCATGCCGATCCCATTGTCTTCAATGCGAAGCACAAAGTTTTTATTGGTACTATGCGTTGTGATCTTTATGTTCAACTGATCTTTCGAATACTTCACGGCATTATCAATAAGATTGGAAACCAAATTGGTAAAATGAACTTCATCAACGAGTAAAAAATCATTTGATGCATTTAACTGAAGATCTGCTTTCCCATGTTTATCTTCTAATTGCAGCTTGAAATTATCGGCAACATCTTTTATGATTTCATGAACATGCACCGGGTAAAGATTGAGTTGCATTTCATTTCTGTCAAGCAAAGCAGCCTGCAAAATCGTTTCCACTTGTTTGTTCATCCGTTTATTTTCTTCCTTGATGATGCTGCTGAAATAATTTGATTTTTGTTTATCCTGTGAAACTTTTTCATTACGCAATGCATCAACCGCCAAAGAAATGGTCGCGAGCGGTGTTTTGAATTCATGCGTCATATTATTGATGAAATCATTTTTTATTTCACTTATTTTCTTTTGCTGCAATAAGGTGCGAATGGTAAGATAAAATGCCGTGATGATGATCAGCGTAAAAAAAATAGCGCCAACAATCATCAGGCGCATTTCTTTTAAAGCTATATTCTTATAATTGGGAACGATCACCATTAATGTTTCTGCAGGGGTAAGATTATTAAAAGTTGTTCCGCTTGCTTCCTGTAAGAGATAAACCTCACGTAAGTTATGAACGGTATCTTCTACTTCTTTTAAAAAATTTTTCGATTGTAATTCGTAAGTAATAAAATTGATGTCGGAGCTCACGCCAAATTCAAACTTCGTATCTTTTAATCCGCGATTATTAAATGCCTTTTGAATTTTATCGCCAATTTCAGAAACGGTAAATTTTTGAGCAATGGTCGATGGTTTTAATAATTCCATTAAAATCTGTTCACTGGGATGAAAGGTTTCCCCTGGTTTGAATTTAAAATTTCTGAGACTGGATGAGAGCGCTTTTTGTTCTATCAATTCCGATCCCACGTCATTCATGGCATATTCCAGTTTTTGCAATAATTGTTCCTGCTTATTTTCAAACATCGTGCGCACCCAATTCACCTGGATATAAATTATTCCAATAAGTGAAAGTGTGATCAATATGATAATAACAGGAAAGATTTTTTTCACCGGCTGCCTTTTATGCTTTCGTCAATTTAGTTGTTTTATCAAAAACAAAATTAAAAAACAGTAAAGTTTTGGTTTATTACTGATTATTTACAAATTTATTAAAACGATAGAAGCTTTACGCGTTTTTGTGTAGAAGGTAAGCGGGTATTTAACGAAGGTTTCACAAAGTAGGTCGCTTTTGAAGTGCATTGGATTTTTTTTGTTGAATTTGCCAAAAACCAGCACATAAAAAAATTTGGAACAACTAATATTTATGTGGAAGTTTATTTAATTTAGATAATATGGATAATCCATCCGCAGGCATATTGCTGATCGCTGATCCTTTTTTAAAGGACCCGAATTTCAAGCGCACTGTTGTTTTTTTATGCGAGCACCAGGAGCAGGGCAGTTTTGGTTTTGTGTTGAATAAGAATTACGAATACACCCTTGATGAATTGGTGAGCGGCGCGGACGATTTGAAGATCAGTGTTTATTTTGGCGGACCTGTACAAATGGATACCATTCATTTCTTACATCTTTATCCCGATAAAATCCCCGGTGGCTATGAAATCACCAATGGTGTTTTTTGGGGAGGTGATTTTGAAATCGCCATTGAATTGATCCGGGCAGGAGAAGTTGATATCAATAAGATACGCTTCTTTATCGGCTATTCTGGCTGGGGAAGCGGGCAATTGGACGATGAACTGAAAGAAAAATCATGGCTAACGGCGCCGGCTACACGAAAATTGGTTTTTCATAAACAAGCTGATGAGATCTGGAAAGATGCTCTACGCCATCTCGGCGGCGATTATGAGGCGCTGATCAATTATCCCACCGATCCTACATTAAATTAAAGCGAAAACTGATTTGACTGATCATGATCAGTTATTACCGGTCTCTTTTGCCCCTTCAACAAGAACGGTCACATTGTTATTAATGACCTCAACAAAACCAGTCTGAATTTCAAAAAAGGCGAGGTGATTATTTTTATCCTTTAAAATCTTTACACGACCGGATTTTAGCGCATTGATCAATGGGGCATGCCTGTCGAGTACTTCAAACATTCCATTGATGCCCGGAAGCTGCACTCCGTAAACATCTCCGCTGAATAATTTTTTTTCCGGTGTTAGTATTTCCAAATTCATATTTCCGCTATTTAAAAATTGCCCGATCTGAGCATTCATTGAACTGAGCAATTACCCTGTTTTCGAATTTTCACATTATCCCTGCGCCTGGCTCATCAATTTCTTGCCTTTTTCGATCGCATCATCAATAGTGCCAACCAGGTTGAAAGAAGCTTCGGGATAATCATCCACTTCTCCGTCCATGATCATATTAAATCCGCGAATTGTTTCTTCAATCGGAACCAGCACTCCTTTTAATCCAGTAAACGCTTCTGCAACATGGAAGGGTTGCGACAAAAATCGTTGTACTTTTCTTGCGCGTGCAACAGTCATTTTATCTTCATCGCTCAATTCGTCCAATCCGAGGATGGCAATGATGTCCTGCAATTCTTTATAGCGTTGTAAAATTAGTTTTACACGGTTGGCACAATTATAATGACCTTCGCCAACAATTTTTGGAGTAAGAATTCGGGAGGTGGAATCCAATGGATCAACTGCGGGATAAATGCCAAGGTCAGCGATCTTACGGCTCAACACCGTTGTCGCGTCAAGATGCGCGAATGTAGTTGCCGGAGCCGGGTCGGTCAAATCATCCGCAGGAACATATACCGCCTGAACGGAAGTGATAGATCCATTTTTTGTAGAAGTGATTCTTTCCTGCATTAATCCCATTTCCGTTGCCAGCGTTGGCTGATAACCCACTGCTGATGGCATACGTCCAAGTAAAGCTGACACTTCAGAACCGGCTTGCGTAAAACGGAAGATATTATCAACAAAGAAAAGAATGTCTTTTCCACGTCCTTTTCCATCCCCATCGCGAAAATATTCAGCGATCGTTAATCCGCTCAACGCCACGCGGGCACGCGCTCCGGGCGGTTCATTCATTTGGCCGAAAACAAATGTGGCTTTTGATTCGCTGAGTTCCTTCAAATTCACTTTACTGAGGTCCCATCCACCATGTTCCATGCTATGTTTAAAATCATCGCCGTATTTCATAATGCCCGCTTCGATCATTTCACGCATCAGATCATTTCCTTCGCGAGTTCTCTCCCCGACACCTGCAAACACGGACAATCCTGAATAAGCTTTTGCAATATTGTTGATCAACTCCTGGATCAACACGGTTTTGCCCACACCTGCACCACCGAATAAACCGATCTTCCCGCCTTTTGCATAAGGTTCAATAAGGTCAATTACCTTAATTCCGGTAAGTAATATTTCGCTCGATGTAGTCAAATTTTCAAAGGCAGGCGGTTTACTGTGAATTGGTCTTCCGTTAACTTTAGAAACCTGGGGCAATCCATCAATAGCATCGCCGGTTACGTTAAATAATCGGCCTTTGATATCTTCACCAATCGGCATCGCAATAGCAATACCCGTGTCCACCACATCCAAACCACGGACCAGCCCTTCGGTTCCATCCATCGCGATACAACGAACACTGTCTTCACCAAGATGTTGCTCCACCTCAAGCACCAGTTTTTCGCCATTCGCCCTTTTTAGTTCAAGGGCATTATAGATCTCGGGAAGTTTTCCTTCAAACTGCACGTCAACAACTGCACCGATAATTTGTTTTATCTTACCAACATTCGACATATAATAATGTATTATGGGGGGTTTAAAATTGGCTGCAAAGGTAAGGGAGTGACAGGTAATTGGGAAATTTGAAAATGTGATAATTTTAAAATAAGAATAACTGACATTTTGTGCTATCATTTGTCGGTTTTTCACTCCTCCCTTAATAAGAATTCTTGCTGCTAAAAACATATTTTTGCCGATTCATTTTTATCTATGCAATTAATAGAAGTTATTGATAATAAAACCGCAAAGGATTTTTTACGCGTAAATGTTGCGCTAAACAGCATTGATCCAAATTACATTCGCCCATTGGATAAGGACGTCAATGATGTCTTTGATGAAACCAAGAACAAAGCATTTCGTTTCGGGGAATGCAAAAGATGGATACTGATCAATGATGAAGGAAAGTTTATTGGAAGGATCGCCGCCTTTGTAAATAAAAAATATAAGAACAAAAACGATGATTGTCCGGTTGGCGGCGTTGGTTTTTTTGATTGTATCAATAATCAGCAGGCTGCCGATATGCTTTTTGACGTTTCCAAACATTGGTTAATACAAAAAGGAATGGAAGCAATGGACGGCCCGATCAATTTTGGTGAACGGGATCGTTGGTGGGGTTTGGTAGTGCAGGGTTTTCAACCGCCATTATACTGCATGAATTATAATCCGCCTTATTATAAGGATCTTTTTGAACACTATGGTTTTAAAAATTTTTTTAACCAGGTCTGTTTCGGATTAAGGGTTTCCGACAGGGTCCAGCAAAAGTTTTATGACAGGCATGACGCGTGCGCAGCAGATCCGAATTTTTCTGCCAGACACATTAGAAAAGATCAGTTACAGAAATTTGCAAAGGATTTCACCATCGTTTACAACAAATCATTTGCCGGTCATGGTGGAATGAAAGAAATGGCGGAGCCTGTCGTTCAGAAGATGTTCCAATCCATGAAACCGGTGATGGATGAAAAAATAAGTTGGTTCGTGTATTATAAAGATGAGCCTATTGCCATGTGGCTCAATTTGCCGGACCTGAATCAATGGTTCAAATCCCTTGATGGAAAATTCAGTCTTTATCATAAACTGAAATTTCTATGGTTGAAGAGAACAAAAAAATGTAACAAATTTGTTGGATTGGCATTTGGACTTGTTCCGGAATGGCAGGGCAAAGGCGTGGATAGTTATATGATCATGGAAGGCGCAAAAGTCATCCAGGACGAAAATCTGTACGAAAATTATGAAATGCAATGGATTGGCGAATTCAATCCAAAAATGATAAATATCGCAGAAAATCTTCCCACGAACCGCAGCCGCATATTAACTACCTATCGCTATTTATTTGACAGGACAAAAGAATTTAAACGCCATCCCATTTTATAATTCAGGAAATAGGATTTTAGATTTACGATTCTTTTTGAGCGCATTTGCATCCTAAATAAATGGGTGAATAAATAGTAATGAAGAAATTGCAGCTCGTAGATCTAAAATCGTAAATCAGCATGTATCTTGCAAATGATATGGATAGATTCATTGTTTCGGCAAGAAAATACAGACCACAGCATTTTTCTTCTGTCGTTGGACAATCGCACATTACGACTACACTAAAAAATGCCATTAAAAACAATCAGCTTGCACATGCATTTTTATTTTGTGGTCCACGCGGCGTTGGGAAAACAACCTGCGCGCGCATTCTGGCCAAAACCATCAATTGCGAAAATCCCACGGCCGATGGTGAAGCCTGTGATCAATGTAATTCCTGCATTTCTTTTAATGAAGGAACTTCTTTGAATATTCACGAGCTGGATGCCGCGTCCAATAATTCCGTTGATGATATCAGAACATTGGTTGAGCAAGTTCGTTTCGCACCACAAGCTGGCAAATACAAAGTCTACATCATTGATGAAGTGCACATGCTCAGTTCATCCGCATTCAACGCATTCTTAAAAACCCTTGAAGAGCCGCCGCCTTATGCCATCTTTATTTTGGCGACAACAGAAAAACACAAAATCCTTCCAACCATATTGAGTCGTTGCCAGATTTTTGATTTCAAGCGCATTACTATTCACGATACCATCGAGCATTTACAGGAAATTTGTCAAAAGGAAAATATAGAAGCGCAAAAAGAAGCGCTGCAGATCATTGCACAAAAAAGCGAAGGCTGCATGCGCGACGCCTTAAGCATTCTTGACAAAATTGTAAGTTTTACCAATGGCGAATTAACTTATCAAAACACACTCGAACATCTTAATATTCTTGATGCGGATTATTATTTTAAATTAATCGAAGCCATGCTGGGTCAACATCTTGCTGATGCTATGCTTTTGTATGACGACATCAACAGAAAAGGCTTTGAAGGAGATTTGGTATTGAATGGCTTCAGTGAATTTATTAGGAACCTGCTCATTTGCAAAGATGAAAAAGTGGCAAGATTATTAGAAGTGGTAGAAAGTTTTCGCGATAAATACATCAGCACCGCAAATAAGATTGAAACTGCCTTTCTCATCAGCGCGCTGAATATTTTGAGCGAATCAGAAATAAATTATAAAGCGGCGCGTAACAAAAGATTGCATGTCGAACTTGCCATTATCAAATTGTGTTACCTCCAACAAGCGCTTGAATTGACCAACGGAGATTTTGCCGGTAAAAAAAAAGTAATTGAATCTTTAAAACCCGTTGCCTTCAGAAATATTGCACCCGTTGAGATCAGTAAAAACAAGGCTGAACCCCCTGGCAACAAATCAAAGACCGCCACGAACGGAAATGCAAAACTCCTGGTCGAAACTTCATTTTTAAAAGATGAAAATATTTTAGCAGCACAACCTCTTGCAGCCAATCATGCAAATACCCTTACCAGCGCACCGACTGTTGGCGCATTATCAAAAATCCGTGAACAGTTCGCCAACCGCCGCCAAAGCATCGTTGAAGATCAAGCAAAACTGCTGGAAGAAAAAATCCTTGTTGATCTGTGGAAACAGTACACAGAAAAACTCAGGCAAAATAAAAACTCGGCAACACAAAGTTTTGAGCGCGCTACATTATTGATCACCGCGTCGAACATCTTTGAAGTCGCTGCCAATAATAATCTTGAACAAAAATTTATTGAACAGGAAAAACGGAATGTTACCGAATTTCTACAAAAAGAATTCAATAATAAAAAACTCACTTTCTCTGTCATTATCCGCGAAAGCACCGATGTGATAGAAACTGATCAAAAAATGTTCAGCAAAAGAGAACAATATCAAAAAATCATTGAACAATATCCTTTGGTGAAAGAATTAAAAGATCGTTTAAAACTGGAATTGGATTATTGAGAAAGTTAAATTCTTCCCGCCGATTTTGATATGTTTATAAATGATTGGAAATTTGCGGTTCTGTAAAACACCATGTCGGGCAATTCTACATACCAGGTTTTTCAAACAAGCTCAACAGGCAGATGGCAGCGTTTCAAATGGGCAGGACGTTTTCTTCTTTTCCTGCTGTTACTGGGAATTGCAGTTATTATCATTACATTATCGCAGACACATATTCCCGATCTTCCCAAATTTGTAAATGCACAGGAAAAGCAAGTGTTGCTCGATACCAACAGCAGTTGGCTCACCAAAAAAAGTAAAATCCTTAAACAATACGATGGCTTTAGAAAATATATAAATGAAAAAGAAGCCTACAAAGCCGGTAACTATCCAATTCCAAAACGATTTAGAAAAAAGAACGGGATCATAGTACAGGCAGATTCCAGTTTTTATTCCTTCAAAAAATTTACGACAGGAATACGCGCCGCATTTTATGTAAACTGGAATCCATTATCCTATTCTTCGCTGGAACAAAACATCTCGCATTTGAACATGGTAATTCCGGAATGGCTTTTTATTGATCCCAATGAAGATACATTGGTTACTAAAATTGATAGAAAAGCGTTAGACCTGATGAATAAATCGGGCGTAAAAACCCTTCCGCTTCTCACCAATAATGATAATGGAATTTTTCGCGGAGATGTGCTGCACAAAATATTTTCTGATCGCAAAAAGAAAGAGCGCTTAATAAATGACATTATTAATGTCTTAAGAAAAGATAGTCTGGATGGAATCAATATTGATTTTGAAGAATTGAAAGAATCAAAAAATGAGACCCTGGTCCTGTTTCAAAAAGAATTGTATCAAAGATTACATGCCAATGGATTTTTAGTTACCCAAGATGTTGAGCCTTTTAATGATGATTATAATCTGACCGAGCTTTCCAGATATAATGATTATATCTGTTTGATGGCCTATGATCAATCTTCAGAAAGCACGGACCCCGGTCCGATCTGTCATCAAAAATGGATTGAAGCTGCGGTAGACCAGGCTGCACAAAAAATCCCCCCGCAAAAAATGATATTGGCTCTTGCCGCCTTTGGATACGATTGGAAGTTGAATGATAAAGAAAAACCGGTTTCTGCAAATCCCGTCACTTACCAGGAAGCTTTAACGCTGGCCAGAAGTTACCAGGGCGAAATTGATTTTGACAATAATTCCTACAATTTGCATTTTAGTTATGGAGATGATCGCGGCGAAGATCACGAAGTTCATTTTACCGATGCAGCCACTGCATTTAATTCATTGCGCTTTGCTGTTGAATACGGATTAAGCGGCGTATCCCTGTGGAGGCTTGGCTCCGAGGATTCACGCATCTGGGATTTCTATGACCACGACATGGGCAAAGACAGTCTTCAAAAACATTTCGACTTCTCCACTTTCGATAATGTGAAAACATTGATCACCAATGAAACGGTTTCTTATTCCGGCCAAGGAGAAGTATTGGATATTCTGGGCGGTCCATCAAGCGGAAAAATAACTCCTGAAATTGATTCCAGCGAATTGTTGATCAGTGAAGAAAGATATGATAGTCTTCCCTCAAAATGGATAGCCAGAAAATATGGCACCCGCGATAAAAAGAAATTGGTACTGACTTTTGATGATGGACCGGATCCAAAATATACTCCGCAAATATTAGATATCCTCAGCCGCGAAAAAGTTCCGGCAGCATTTTTTCTTGTAGGCATTAATGCAGAAAATAATATTCCGATAGTAAAAAGAATTTATCGCGAGGGGCATGAAATAGGCAATCATACATTTACGCATCCAAACATTGCAAAGGTCAGCACCAAGAGAGCAAAACTTGAAATTGAAGCAACGCGATTATTGCTGGAATGTATCACCGGTCATTCAACGGTCATGTTTCGCGCGCCATTCAATGCCGATTTCGAGCCACAGAAATACGAAGAGTTGGTTCCGGTTGCCATTGCACGCCAACTCAATTATTTGGATATCGGCGAATCCATCGATCCGCTTGACTGGGAACCTGGAACCTCCGCCGATTCTATCGTCGCCAGGGTTATTCGCCACAAGCAGGAGATGACGAACCAGGATCTCAGCGGTAATATTATTCTTCTGCATGATGCTGGCGGCGAAAGCAGGGCTGCCACCGTTGAAGCTCTGCCCCAGATCATTCATTATTTCAAGCAACGTGGTTATACATTCACAACCGTTGCCGACCTGCTGGGAAAGAAAAAAGATGACCTGATGCCCCCTGTCTCAAAAGGAAGCGGTTATGTGCTTTTACAGATAAACTATTATCTCGCCGAGTTTGGTTATTGGGGGGGAAATATTTTATCTTCTTTATTTATCGTATTTATTATTCTTTCTGTATCTCGCATTATCTTTTTAGGTTTTATCGCAACCTATCAATATTTATGGGAAAGAAAACTTGCCTTACAACCTTTCTGGCTTGCCAATATTAGACAGGCCCCGCTGGTCAGTGTAATTGTTCCGGCATATAATGAAGAAGTGAACGCAGTAAGTTCACTCAATAATCTCTTACAAACTGATTATCCCAATTTTGAAATAATCTTTATTGATGATGGCAGCAAGGATAATACATTCAATAAAGTGAGCAGTGCTTTTGCCAACAATGCAAAAGTGAAAGTCTTGACCAAACCCAATGGCGGAAAGGCTTCTGCATTGAATTATGGTATCATGCGATCCAGCGCAGATTATGTTATTTGCATTGATGCCGATACAAAACTCTTACCCAATGCTGTTTCAAAATTAATGATGCATTTTTATCCGACGCCCGAAGGGCGCGCGGAAATCGGCGCTGTGGCAGGTAACGTAAAAGTGGGTAACCAGGTTAATTTACTCACTAAGTGGCAGGCGATTGAATACGTAAGCAGTCAAAATTTTGACCGAAAAGCTTTTGCTTACCTGAATGCAATAACTGTTGTGCCCGGTGCGATCGGCGCCTTCAGAAAACAAGCCCTTGAAGACGCCGGCGGATTTACAACAGACACGTTAGCTGAAGATTGCGATCTCACCATTCGCATTTTGCGTTGTGGCTATAGCGTGGAGAACGAAGCAAAGGCGATCGCCATGACCGAATCTCCAGAAACTTTAAAAATGTTCTTTAAACAACGTTTTCGCTGGAGTTATGGTGTAATGCAGACCTTCTGGAAAAACCGGGATGTGTTATTCAACTGGAAATACAAAGCGCTTGGCTGGGCTGCCTTTCCGAACATACTGATCTTTCAATATATCATTCCATCCATTATCCCACTGGCAGACCTGTTCATGTTTATCGGCCTATGGACAGGCAACACAGAAAAGATCCTGGCATATTATCTTGTGTTCATGTTGGTGGATGCTGCCGTAGCCTTTCTCGCATTTAGTTTTGAAAAGGAAAATAAATGGAAATTATTATGGCTTATTCCGCAAAGATTGGTTTGGCGATGGTTAATGTGGTTTGTGCTGTTCAAAGCGATACGACGCGCATTTAAAGGTGAGTTACAACATTGGGGGGTTTTGAAAAGAACCGGTAATGTAAAAGATATCACTCCGGTAAGAGCCTGATTGATGGAGAATAGATCATTATCGTTTCAGGATTTCCTTTGCTGTTTTATTCTTGGGACTTCCAACAACAGACTTCCGACTTTTTTACTAATTTCGGGCTTCGTTAAAAAATAAATTACATTATGGCTGAAGTTATTTTGATGCCGCGATTAAGTGATACCATGACTGAAGGTGTAATTGCCGACTGGCATAAAAAAGTTGGCGATCCGGTAAAAAAAGGCGACCTGCTTGCTGATGTGGAAACAGATAAGGCTACAATGGAATTGGAGAGTTATAAAGATGGGACCCTCTTGCATCTTGGTGCCAGCAAAGGCGCTAAACTTCAGGTGAATGATCTGCTTGCCATTATTGGCAAACCTGGCGAAGATATTTCATCCTTAATAAAAGGAAATGCCGGCGGAGCTGCCGCAGCACAAAATGCGCAACCTGCAAAGACAGAAACAAAAAAAGCTGCAGATGCGCCGCCACAGCCAAAACCAACAGCCGCTCCTTCCGTTGATATTTCAAAAATGGAAGAAGTGATATTAATGCCCAGGTTAAGTGATACCATGACTGAAGGGGTGATCGCAGATTGGCATAAGAAAGTTGGCGATGATGTAAAGAAAGGGGAAGTACTGGCTGATATCGAAACTGATAAGGCAACAATGGAATTGGAAAGTTATAAGACCGGAAAATTATTATACGTCGGCGCAAATAAGGGAGATAAAATTGCGGTTAATGATCTGCTGGCAATAATCGGCGATGAAAAAAAAGTAGATGTGAAGAAAATTGTCGAAGCGTCGAAAAATAAAATCGGGGCTCCCCCTACCGCAGAACAAGCGCCTGAACAAAAAGCGACGGCAACAACTCCAGCTGCTGATACCCAGCAACAGTCAACCCTTTCGGTAAACGGTGATGGAAGAATTAAAGCATCACCACTTGCAAAAAAATTAGCCGAAGAGAAAGGAATTGATATTTCTCAGGTTGCTGGTAGCGGCGATGGCGGAAGAATTATTAAAAGTGATATCGATAATTATAAGGCTTCGGAAGCCGGAACTCAGCAACCAACGGCAAAAACAACCGGAGGTGGCGGTGAAATCCCCAGAGGGATTGTTTCTTCTGCTCCCGCAGGCCAGGTAAGTTTCGATGAAGTTCCCGTCTCGCAGATGCGCAAAGTAATTGCCAAACGTTTGGCAGAAAGCAAATTCACTGCGCCCCATTTTTATCTGACGATGAGCATTGATATGGATAAAGCTGTCGAAGGACGGGCAAAGCTGAATGAAGTTGCCCCCGTAAAAATTTCTTTCAATGATATCGTACTCAAGGCAGTCGCCGTCGCATTAAAACAACATCCTGCCGTTAACAGCAGTTGGCTGGGGGATAAAATAAGAATCAATCATCACATAAATATTGGCGTTGCCGTTGCCGTTGAAGACGGATTACTGGTTCCTGTTGTTCGCTTTGCGGACACCAAATCACTTTCTCAAATTGCTGTTGAAGTAAAAGATTTTGCACAAAGAGCAAAAAATAAAAAATTACAACCTGCCGACTGGGAAGGAAGCACTTTCACCATTTCGAATTTAGGAATGTTTGGCATTGATGAATTCACCGCGATCATTAATCCACCCGATGCCTGCATATTGGCAGTGAGCGCCATCCAACAAATTCCGGTAGTGAAAAATGGCACAGTTGTTCCGGGCAATGTAATGAAAGTTACATTAAGCTGTGATCATCGCGTTGTTGACGGAGCAACCGGCTCTGCATTTTTGCAAACACTCAAAAGCTTATTGGAAGAGCCTTTGCGCATGTTGGTGTGAATGTCAAGGGTGGTGAATAGGTGATGATAAAATACTGATCCCGCTTGTTGCGGGATTTTTTATTTTTTCAACTAACAGAAACTTTGCAGCATCATTTTGTGGAATATTATCACCAGAAAATCTAAAATAAAAGATTTATCATGAAATACTCCATTTTGCTTCTTCCCATTTTATTCCTTGCCTGTCAAACAAAAGAAAAAAGAGAAATGATAAAAGTATCCGGAGAAGGTAAGATAAGAATGAAACCAAATTTGGTAATATTAACGATTGATGTTTCATTTACCAGACCGAGGATGGCTGAGGCTGTAAAGATGACTCAGGCAACAGTGGACTCCGTTTTGAATATCCTGAGCCAGTTTAGTAATATCAGTAGTGACATTAAAACAAGCAGTATTTCTGCAAATAAAGATTATGGCTATGATGGAAGAACGCAGACATTCTTAGGTTATCAGGCCGAACAATCAATTGACTTTGTTCTTAATGATATAAATAAATTCACGGACTTAACCGGCAAGCTTCTTGAAACAAAAATAAATAGCATCAGTCAGGTCCAGTTTGGTCACTCGAAATCCGATAGTTTATTCAGGGAAGCCGATTTGCTTGCCTATGATGATGCGCAGCAATCGGCACTTAAACTTTGCAAAAGAGCGAATATAAAATTAGGGAAACTCGTTTTCCTGAGTAATACGGAAGAAACAGATAATAATGATCAGGGAATATACAGCTCTGGTGAAAGGATCAATACATATTCCAAAGCTTATGGCGGGCGAGGTTTTAAAATTGCCCCTGAAGTGATTGAGTTCAGGAGAAATATTATTTCAGAATATGAAATAAATTATTGAAAAATATAAGATCCGTGAAGCTTTTAAAAACTAAAAACTTCACGGATCATGGCCGCTAAACTCAAACCGTGTAAAAAAATTGTTCTTTTACAATTTTTCCGTCTTTTACCTCATATACGGCAAGCTCTTCCATTTTTTGACGGCCCATACCTTTGAAGGTAGCATCAATGGTGGCAGCAAATGCAAAATGATTGCCAATGATCACCGGTTCAGTGTGGTGCCCACCGTGGATCGCTTCAACCATAGCCATGAATTGATGTCCTTTTGCAATAATATTATCCAATCCTTCCACTGTTTGTAAGCCAGGCGAGCCGGGAGGTTCATGGCTCACTGCATTTGTAGCATATAATTCACTTTGCGCTTGCTCATATTGCCCTGCATCGGTAAGTTCAAGTAGACGTTTTGCAATTTCCTGTATTGTCATAAATAAAAGTTTTGTTGGGAAAAATAGAATTTTTTACAGCAATAAAAAAAATAAGCTCATTTTTAAAAAGTTATTTTTTTATTAAGACCGCCGCTTATTGGCAAGGCAACCGATGAACGGATCAGACAGCGATGTCGAAAGAAATTCAAATGCCGGTTAGAAAATAATTATTTACCTTAATAGATGCTTCATCGTTCCACGATTCAACTTCTTCGATTTCATTTTTCTTTTTTTTTGATGCCTGTATATTGGTATGCGTTGGGACAGGTTACCCATAAAAACTGGTGGCATGCTGTATTGATATTCATCATTCTTCACGCTCTGGTTTATCCGGCCAGCAATGGCTACAACAGTTTTATGGACAGGGATGAAACGAGCATCGGGGGATTAAAAAATCCCGCACCCCCTACAAAACAACTTTTTTATGTTTCCGCATCAATGGATCTTATTGCCGTATTATTGAGTTTTTTAGTGAGTATATATCTCGCCGCCGGAATTTTTGCGTATATACTTGCATCTAGAGCTTATAGTTATCGGGGAATCCGCTTAAAAAAATTTCCATTTATCGGCTATCTCACGGTAATTATTTTTCAGGGTGCGGTGATCTTTTTTTTGGTTTATTGCGGCAGTGCTCAGAACAAAATTTTACAAGCACCGGTATTATGTATGTTGTCAAGTCTTTTGCTGATTGGTGGTTTCTATCCGCTCACGCAAATTTATCAGCATGAAGCGGACATAAAAGACAATGTTAAAACCATCAGTTATGTATTGGGTTATCGCGGCGTGTTTATTTTTTGCGGAACCCTGTACTGTGCTGCATTTACCATGATGGGCATTTATTTTTTTACAACCAATCAGGCAAAGGAATTTTTCGTTTTAACAACCGCGATGCTGCCCGTCATCGTATATTTTTTACAATGGGCGGTTAAAGTCTGGAAAGATACCAATGAAGCAAATTTTTCAAACACCATGCGGATGAACATGGTCGCATCGGTTTGTACCAATATTGGCTTTATAGTTGTACTGATAATGAAGTGAGGGTTGATCAAATTATTTTCTCAACAAATGATCTAAAAATATCTATAAATTTTGAGTAAGATTATTTCAATTGGCACAGCTGTTCCGCAGTTTAAGCATAAACAAAATGACATTGCGGTTTTCATGAACCGCGTTTTTGCAATGAATGAAGGCGAAAAAAGAAAATTAAAATTTCTTTACCATCAAAGCGGAATTGAACATCGTTATTCAGTGATCGGAGACTACAGCAATAATATCAATGACTGGACATTTTATCCGCAATCAGAAAATCTCGAGCCATTTCCTTCACTTGAAAAAAGAATGCTGTGGTATAATAAATATTCGGCTCCGCTTTCTGCACAAGCCATTAAAAATTGCATCACCAATAAAATTCATTCGCATCAGGTCACTCATCTTATCACCGTAAGCTGCACGGGCATGAGTGCGCCGGGATTGGATTTGCAGCTAATGGAATTATTGCAATTACCTAAAAATATTTTCCGTACATCGGTAAACTTTATGGGTTGCTATGCGGCAATTCATGCCCTTAAGATTGCCGATGCCATTTGTTCTGCTGAAAAAAAGGCAAAAGTATTGATCGTCTGCACAGAATTATGTTCATTGCATTTTCAACGAGGAGCAACCACAGATAATATCACCTCAACACTTTTATTTGGTGACGGCGCTGCCGCAGCATTGATCACTGGTGATGAAAATGACAATAAAGGCATTGGCTTAAAACATTTTTATGCCGAGGTCGTACCAAAAGGGAAAAATGACATGGTGTGGGAATTGTCATCAACAGGTTTTTTAATGACACTGAGCAGTTATATCCCCGATTTTATTGAAGAAGATTTTAAAAAACTTACCGTTACTGCCTTACAGCAATCCGATCTTTCAGTGGCTGATGTTACGCATTGGTGCATCCATCCCGGAGGGAAAAAAATACTAGCAGCCATTGCCAAAAGCCTCGACTTAAAAAATAATGAATTGGATCATTCTTACGATATTTTAAAAGATTATGGCAATATGTCGTCGCCAACGATATTATTTGTTTTGGAAAAAATGATGAATACGCTTGATCATAAAAAATCAAACACCATTTTTGGCGCAGCATTCGGACCTGGATTAACCATGGAAACCTTTATTGCACAGACATAATTTCTTGCAGGTCCGTATCTTGTCATGTTTATTATTCGTGTATGGATTTTTCAATTCGGTCACATAAGAAAGAATTGCTCGATCGCGATGATATTCCTTTCAACGCCATTCAAAAAAATATGGAAGAACTGGAATTCATCAATCGATATCTTGGAGGGCATCGCATCACCATCAGGGGTTTCAGGCAATTGCTGCGCACTAAAAAGGAAATTACGGTTTGCGAAATTGGATGTGGCGGTGGTGACAATTTGATAGCCATTGATAAATGGTGCAAAAAGAAAAAGATCATTGCAAAATTTATTGGCATTGACATTAACCCAAATTGCATCACCATTGCAAGATCAAAAATACAAAATGAGCATTTTCATTTTTTCATTTCCGATTATCGCAAATTCGTTTTCACCGACCCAAAACCGGATATTATTTTTTCCTCATTGTTCTTTCATCATTTTACCGATGAAGAATTAATATTCATGTTGCAATGGATGATGAACAATTCAAGAACAGGAATTTTCATTAATGACCTGCATCGTCACCCGCTGGCCTATCATTCTATAAGCTGGCTGACAAAAATCTTTTCCGAGTCTTATCTCGTTAAAAACGATGCTCCTTTATCTGTATTAAGAGGATTCAAAAAAAAAGATTGGAAATTGCTAATGGAGAAATCAGACCTCATTGATTATTCATTAACCTGGCAATGGGCTTTCCGATGGTTGCTCGTTGTTCAACACCGCGAATAAATGAAAGACGCCAATCGACAATATGATGTAGCCATAGTTGGCGGCGGATTAGCCGGATTATCGCTATCCATTCTATTGTCAAAAGCAAACTACCGGGTATGCTTATTCGAAAAAGAAAAATATCCGTTTCATAAAGTCTGCGGCGAATATATCAGTTTTGAGAGCTGGAATTTTTTGGAAGAGTTGGGAATTCCATTGAGCGATTGGGATCTTCCGGTTATTGATCATTTACTGGTTTCTTCGCCCAATGGTCTTTTTCTGGAACATGACCTCCCATTCGGTGGATTTGGGATAAGCAGGTATAAGTTGGATTCAGCACTGGCAGGGGTGGCAAGGACATCCGGTGTTTCATTGCATGAGGAGGATAAGGTCACCGATATTGAATTCGATGGTACTTTATTCAATATTAGGAGTTCTGGCAATAATTGCACTGCAAGAATTGTTTGCGGAAGTTTCGGCAAACGCAGCAACCTGGATATTAAATGGAAAAGAAATTTTACCCTAAAAAAGAATAACAAACTTAATAATTATGTGGGTGTGAAATATCATATCAAAACAACATTTCCCGGCGGGCTGATTGCCTTACACAATTTCAAGAACGGGTATTGCGGTATTTCACAAATAGAAGAAGGAAAATATTGTTTGTGTTATTTGACTTCGGCAGGGAATCTTGGCACTAGCAATAACTCCATTCAGAAAATGGAAAAAGAAGTTCTGCAGAAAAATCCATTTCTAAATAAAATATTCGCTGAGTCTGAATTTTTATTCGGGGAACCAATCACCATTTCACAAATTAGTTTTGAAAAGAAGAAGCAGGTTGAAAATAATATCATCTTCCTTGGCGATGCAGCGGGAATGATCACTCCACTATGCGGAAACGGAATGAGCATGGCGCTTCACAGTGGTAAAATTGTCTTTCATTATATCGATGATTTTCTTCAAAACAAGATCACCCGGGATGAGATGGAAAGGAATTACACAACACAATGGAATAAGGAATTTGGCAAAAGGTTAAGAGCTGGGAGAGCCCTACAATATTTCTTTGGAAATGAATTTCTTTCAAACCTATTCATTCGTACCGTAAAACCATTCCCAAAATTTATATCCTACCTGATAAATCAAACGCATGGCGGTGCATTTTAGAAATGTATTCTTAATTCCCAAAATCTGCTCATGGAGGAAGTTGATTGCAATAAAAGATTTTTGCGCAAATTTGTTGATTATCCAAAAGCCGAAAAAAACCGGATTATGAAAAAATCAATCTATCTGCTTACATTTTTTATACTGCTGCTGAATGATCTGCGAGCACAGGAAAAAATAAGTTCCTCAGATCTGAATGGGCAAAAAGCTCCAAAAAGCGATGGTAACTTATTACTCGATCAAACAAAATTAAATGACACAGTCTGGCAATGGGATACCCGCTGAGTTGATGGGCATAAAAAAAAGGTCATATAAAAAACAGCCCATAAATTTTTCCAATGGCAGTCTGTGATAATGAACAGGTAAGATAAAATAAAAAACCTCTGATCATTTTATGGCAAAAACAATATGACGAACAAAACCGTTCTTTAATTGTAAATACAATAATGACTGAATCAGCGCAGAAAAAAACTTTGGTACTTGGCGCTTCCGCAAATCCTCGCCGGTATAGTTTTCTTGCAGTAAATAAACTTCGGGAAAACGATCATCCTGTTGTTGCCATTGGAAAGAACAAAGTAAGGGTTGCAGATGTCGATGTGGAAACGGAGAAAAAAAATTATCATGACATTGATACCGTCACCCTTTACCTTAATCCACAAAATCAAAAAGAATACTACGATTATATTTTATCCCTTCATCCCAAACGAATCATTTTTAATCCCGGCGCTGAGAATAACGAATTGGCCGATCTGGCCAAAGCCAATGGCATAGATACTTTGGAAGCATGTTCGCTTGTTTTATTAAGCACTCATCAGTTTTAGTACAATATTTTTACCGACTTCCCGTTTAAATAACAGCGTGATAAACGCATATTATCAGAGTACCTTAAGAAATAAAATCCAGTTATATCCGATGAATTATACCAGCATACTCAGGTCAATGGCAATGTCATCTGTTGCCAATAAAGTAAAAAAAATTATTTCTTCTTTCCCCTCAATCGCAAACATCTTAAATCCTTTTTTCAATAATCAACATAAGACAGAAAATATAATTGTTTCGCCAGTGTGCATTTCACCAAAGCGAAATATAACGTTAATACTTAACCGTAAAAAGAACCCGATTTAATCCCAAGCCCTAAACCCTATGCCTCAGTCCGTACCCATGAAAACTGTTTTTGATCCCACCATGCGACCGGCTCAAAAAATAATAAAACGGTAACACGTATACGATTTTGCCGGTAATGGGTTTTTCGCTAAATTCGAAAAACCCATTTTTATTTTATGTTATGGAGAAAATTTAATGGCGACCCGATTGAATTGCCAATTGTTGATGCTGTTGAACAAGCCATACACAGAGAAACGGAAAAAGGACATCACCTCAAAGTATGTATTGGCACAGACTCACAAGTAAAAGGTGCTGAAACTGAATTTGCCACCGTAATTGTTTTTTTGCGTGAAGGTCATGGCGGTTTTATGTTCATTCACAATGAAAAAACAAAACAACAATTCAGTATTAAAGAGCGCATGCTCGTTGAAGTTGCAAAAAGTATTGAGATCGCTTATGAACTATGTGATCTCTTTACCCGGTACAATGTTGACATGGAAGTTCATGCCGACATTAACACCAACCCGCACTTCAAAAGCAATGATGCTTTAAAAGAAGCCATGGGCTATATTCTTGGGATGGGCTTTGCCTTCAAAGCAAAACCCGAAGCCTTTGCCAGCAGCAGCTGCGCGAATAAAGTAGTGAATTAGAAAGGCGTTGCGTCTTTGGCTATGAGCTCATAGCCTATTTGTTGCCGGCAGCGGCCCTCCCTTCTCATCGCTGCCCCGCATCAGGTTCATCAGCATTGCTGCTATCGAGCTCAATGTTCCTTTATGCACTTTGCATTGCTCATATCTTAAATTCCTCATTCATCTCTGCGATAAATGCCAGGATTTTTTCTCGTCCTGTTTTTTTTACCACGCTCGTTACAAAATGATTTGGCAAAAACTGCCAGGTCTCTTTCATTTTGTTTAGAAATGATTTTACATTGGCGCTCACGGTTTTTTGATTTTCCTTATCCGCTTTTGTAAAAACAAGGCTGAATGGGATTTGCCATTTCCCCAGTTGGTTTATGAATTCAATGTCCAGTTTCTGCGGATCATGACGACTATCTATCAACACAAAAACATTCACCAGGTTCTCACGCTTACGCAAATAATCTTCAATCATCTTTTCCCAATTTTTCCTTTGCTTCTGGGAAACTTTGGCAAAACCATAACCGGGCAAATCGACAATATAAAAATCATCATTAATAATAAAATGATTGAGCAATTGTGTTTTGCCGGGCGTCCTTGATGTTTTTGCCAGTGAACTGCTATTGCAAAGCATATTTATTAACGAAGATTTGCCAACATTACTTCTGCCAATAAACGCATATTCGGGTCTATCCGGCGACGGACATTTTGTATAATCCGGGCTGCTGATAATATAGGCTGATGATTTTATTTCCATAACAGGCACGCAAGATACAAATCTGCTAACGGTTCATGATTATGGGCAGCAACCGGATAGAAAGAAAACCGCATCTTAGATCTAAGATCGTAAATCGTACATAACTTCGCGGCAATGGATAAATATTCCCACGATGAAGTAGTCCCGTTTAAAGATTCCGGGCAAAGCAAAAAGCAACAGGTTGCCGAAATGTTCAATAAAATCGCTTTTCGCTACGACTTTTTAAATCGTTTTTTAAGCGCCGGCATTGATATTTACTGGAGAAAACGCGCAATAAAAGAACTGAATGCTGCCAATCCCCAAATAATCCTTGATATGGCTACGGGAACCGCAGACGTTGCCATAATGATGACCAAATATCTACACCCCAAAAAAATAATCGGCATGGATATTTCTGAAGCTATGCTGCAAATAGGTGAAAATAAGATTACTAAGCTTAAGTTAAATGACATTATTGAGCTCCAAACAGGCGACAGCGAAGCAATAAACCTTCCTGACGAAACGTTTGATGCTGTAACCGTAGCCTTTGGTGTGCGTAATTTTGAAAACCTCGAAAAAGGGCTTTCTGAAATACTGCGTGTGTTGAAACCAACAGGCAAATTAGTTGTGCTAGAATTTTCCAAACCCAAACAACCTTTTTTCCGCATGTTCTATAACTCATACATGAGTTTGGCAGCAACAGGAATTGGGAAATGGGTGGCAAAAAATCGTGAAGCATATGAATATCTGCATGAATCAGTGAATGCTTTTCCGGAAGGGAAGAATTTTGCAGATATCTTGAGTAAGATTGGTTATAGAAACATTTATTTTAAAAAGCTCAGTCTAGGAATATGCACCATTTATTGCGGATCAAAATAAAAATGCTTACCCGTTTCTCCATCGTTTGTAGTTTGCTGGCATTAACACTAAATGTATCCGCACAATTTCTGCGCGATGAAGAAAATCTTCCTGATCACGATGATAAATTTTATCATCTCGGCATTGCCCTTATTTATAACAACTCGCATTTCCAGGTGAGCGCGCATCCAAAATTTTTACAGAGCGACAGTGTGATGTATGTAAATCCTGAAAACACCGGCGGTTTTGGACTTGCGGGTCTTCATACTTTTCATTTGTCGCCACATTGGGAATTCAGGATCGTTTTCCCGCAATTAATGTTCTCTTATAAAAATCTCACTTATAGCATTTCTTATCCGCAAGCCGGAGAAAAGCCTGTTGCCACCAAACAGGTTGAGTCCATCTTGCTAGGCTTTCCAACCCAGGTAAAATTCTTGTCTGATCGAATTAATAATTTCCGCATTTATATGCTTGGCGGTTTCAATTATCAATATGATCTCGCGTCAAATGCAACATCGCGCAAAGCGCAGGACCTGGTAAAATTAAGACCTTACGACTTTAGCATTGAAGCAGGCATTGGTTGCCAGATATTTTTTCCCGTATTTATTTTATCACCTGAACTAAAAGTCAGCGAAGGGATCATTAATATCCACAGTCGCGACCCAAGCCTGATCTACTCCAACGTAATTGATAAGCTTAACTCAAGGATGGTAGTCTTTTCCCTGATTTTTGAAGGGTAAACAAAGGGATGATTTTTCCCCGCAAGGTTCTCCAGACTTTATTCAACTGTTCGGCTTGAAGATCGCTAACATTTCAATTGAGAAAAACCATCGGAAACAAATATCAATTCCCGATTGTCATTTATCAATCAATAGTCATACTGTCTTCTAAAAGTATTTAATCTTATTCCTACGCTGAAAATGGTAGAATTTGAACTTGAAATTCCGGCGGCGGTCGGATTGCTGACAGAATACTTTCTGTACATCACCGAAGCATCAATGTATAAATTTTCTCTCAACTCATACGAAGCAGCGATGGAAGCATTCACGCAATTTGCAGGAACGCCGGAACCAATACCAAAGCCATAATCGCGGGGACGAGTAGTGTAATTTTCCAAAACATTACTGCCAAAATTCACCCCTGCGGAATCGAGTCCCTGTTTGTAATAAATGATCTTCCCCTCAAAATTCAATTTGGTGGATGGCTGATAACGCGCAATGGTAATGAGTTCATAGAAGTTGGCTCCAAGCGGATGCGCTAATGGCTGATTGTAATTTGAATAATTAGAAACACTGTCATTATGCTGATAGGTGTAAGGGCGAACCAAATTGGTTTCAAATTGCAGGTCGAAATTCTTTACATCAAATGCATCGATATATTTAAGCCCGAATTGCAAGCCTTGTTTATTTGCCCAATATCCACGCGAATAATGAATCACCTGGTTCAATATAAATTCATTGATCAACACCTGTCCGTAAACCTGAACAGTATTTCCAAAATTCGCTTTAAAATCAAAGCCAACCGTGGTTTTATCAGGACTTCCATTTTGCTGTTGTGCAGATACGAGGAAGATCACCGGGTTGAGGTAAGAAAAATCAAAATAATTTTGACGGCTGAATGTTACATTTTCATACAACCCAAGGTTCAACCATTTTGCAGCATTAAAACTGAGGTGATGCACAACGGCATATTTCCTCGGATATTGATAATCGCCCAACTGATGCTGGCTTACCAATTCCATAAAGATATTCTGGTAATCGAGCTTCCAAATTTTGGTATCAATTTTTAAAAATAAATAGGGAGCGGCATAATCACTTAAAAATAGGCTTCGATATCCGTTGCCGATAAAATTTTTATCGTATCCAAATTGAAAATCAAAATATTTCCACACCTTAAAATAAATGGATGCGCGATTTTCAAAATAGTCAAAAGCTGTTTTCTTAAAATCTTTATAATAGCCGAAACCCGGAACAGCAGGGAATCCCGAGGCAGTTACGCGTTGCTGAAAATACGCAGGGCCGCGCTCCTGGTTATCGGTCAAATATGCAGAGAACCCGACCTTATCTGCAATTGTGCCGCGAAGCGTTAATCCTTTTGAATTTAAAAAAACACGCTGCCCGTTACCGGTCTCCACCGATTGAATTTGTTGTACCACCGGATCGATGACCATAAAAAAATCTTTCTCATTCACCTCATAAAAATTCGCTTTATGAATATAAAAAGTGCTCCACAAATTATTCTTGCTTAAAAAACTATCTTTATTACCGTTATACCATTCAATATTATTCATTAATAAATCGCGCAAATTGTACTGATCGATTTTTGAAAGGCGGTAAAAATAATCGTAAGGATAACGATGATGGAGCGAATCGGAAATATCTGCAATTTGCACAGCCAGTTTTCGGCTCATGGGCTTAACAGTTGTTACATTTAGATCAGGATTGGTTTGTAATAGAATTTCCATCCTGTCAAGAAAATGATCCGACTTTGATTCTTGGGGTAAAAAAGAAGATTGAGCTAAACCAAAATAAGGGAATAATAAAATAATAAGATGTCTTGCATGGGTTTTAATAAATTGCGTCATGTTGGCTTATAATTATTCTCAATTCAAGATATGCAAAATTACCTGATAAAAAATATTTCAATCGTTAACGAAGGACGGATAATTGTTGGCGATATTCTTATCAAAAATAACCGCATTGAAAAAATCGCTGCGAATATACAACCATCATTTTTAGTAACTGAAATCAATGGCACCGGAAAATATTTATTACCCGGGGCAATTGACGACCAGGTTCATTTTCGTGAGCCAGGATTAACCCATAAAGCAACCATCTACACGGAGGCAAAGGCAGCGGTAGCTGGCGGTGTTACCTCATTTATGGAGATGCCAAACACCATTCCGCCGGCATTTACGCAGGAGTTGCTGGAAGAAAAATATGCCATTGCTGCTCAGCATTCTCTGGCTAATTATTCTTTTTTCATGGGCACCTCAAACAATAATGCGGATGAAGTGCTCAAAACAAATGATAAGAAAAGAGATGTTTGCGGTGTAAAAATATTTATGGGCGCATCAACCGGAAACCTACTGGTTGATAATTATCTTACGCTCGATAAATTGTTTCGCGAAACGGAAGTTTTAATATCAACACATTGCGAAGAAGAAAAAATAATCAAACAAAATCTTGAAAAGATAAAGCAGGAGAAAAAAGAATTAACCGCGAGTGATCATCCATTGATAAGAAATGATGAAGCCTGCTTTGAGTCTTCGCTTACAGCTATTCAGTTTGCAAAAAAATATGATACACGCCTGCACATTCTTCACATATCCACAGAAAAAGAATTGCAGCTTTTCACCAATTTAATTCCCTTAAAAGATAAGCGCATTACAGCAGAAGTATGTGTTCATCATCTACATTTTACAAGTGATGATTATGCGCGACTGGGGAATTTGATAAAATGCAATCCTGCAATTAAGTCTCCGCATAATAAAGAAGCATTGTGGAAAGCTTTGCTGGATGACCGTTTGGACCTTATCGCCACGGATCACGCGCCCCATACCTGGGCTGAAAAAAATGAACCGTATGAAAAAGCGCATGCCGGTTTGCCATTGGTGCAGCATCCGTTATTACTGATGTTGCATTATGTGAAGCAGGGAAGAATAGGTCTGGAAAAAGTGGTGGAGAAAATGAGTCACGCCGTAGCTACCTGCTTTCAAATTGCGGAAAGGGGCTTTATTCGGGAAGGTTATTTCGCTGATCTGGTGATTGTTGACCTGAATGAATCTACGCTGGTTTCAAAAGATAATATCCTTTACAAATGCGGATGGAGCCCCCTGGAAGGTTTTCGTTTTCCCGCAGCGATCACCCATACTTTTATAAATGGAGATTTGGTTTATGGAAACGGAAGCTTTGATGAATCTAATAGAGGCGCAAGGCTAATTTTTAACCGGTAATATTGAAGAAGGAATGCACCCAGATCAAATCAGCATACTGAACAACAATGGAAATTGACAAAGTAACATACGAAGACCTTTCTGTCTTTAATAAAGAAGAAGAATTTTCCATTTTTCAAAAATTGAATTTTGCCAATACCAGCGGAGGAAAAGATTGGCTGAACAAATTGATGCATGAACCCTTCAGTGACCTGAAAAAAATCAGAGAAACCCAGGCAATAATTTCACTCATTATCAAACATGAAGATCAATGGCCGGTTTCCATCAGCAACGGGACAATTATGGTAATGCAAAAATTCTATGAAACGTCCATTGATGATATTCCCGCGAGTCATGATTTTTTCAACACATTCATTTATCAGTTCTTTCATAAAGAAGATCATTCGCTGGTTAAATATTCTATTGGACATTTTGCAGATTTTATAAAGGGAATGAATGCATTATTAGATCTGTTACACAATGATGAATCGCCTCAGCTTCTTCGCTTTTATTTGCAACGCGCGAAAGACCTGTTGAACAATGAAATACTTTTTTCATTAGGCAAAACGGAAAAAAATCATAAATACCTACCATTACAGGTTGTGCATTACGGGAATTATATCCGTAATCGTTTTAAAAGCGCTGCACTAGAACTGATTGACATTTACGGAAGATTAGATGCGTGGTATTCCATGGCGATGGCGACAAAAAAATATAATTTATTGTTACCTACTTTTATCAACGACCAACAGCCATGTATAAACGCAAAATCATTATATCATATTTTGCTGGCTGAAGCAGTTGCCTACGATGTTGGATTAAATCAACAAAATAATTTTCTGTTTTTGACGGGCGCTAATATGGCCGGGAAAAGCACATTCATCAAAGCGGTCGGCATTGCGGTATATCTTGCGCATTTGGGCATGGGCGTGCCTGCCCGACAAATGCAATTGAGTTTATTCGACGGTATTTTGAGCAACATTAATATTGAAGACAATATTTCAAAAGGTGAAAGTTATTTTTTTAATGAAGTACAGCGCGTGAAAAATACAATCCTAAAAATAAATGATAATCGGAAATGGCTTGTTTTGATCGATGAATTGTTCAAGGGAACAAATGTTCAGGATGCTATGAAATGTTCATCAACCGTTATCAAGGGATTGATAAAAATAAAAAACTCCCTGTTCATCCTTTCTACTCATCTATATGAAATCGGTGAAGAGCTAAAACAATATTCCAACATCTCATTTAAATATTTTGAAACCGCTGTTAAAGATGAGCAGCTTGATTTTAATTATCAGTTAAAGGATGGCATAAGCAATGATCGATTGGGTTATTTGATCTTGAAAAGAGAAAAAGTAGTTGACTTGTTGGAGAAATTGTAAATTGTTGCCAATAACCTTCTTACAATGACCAAGGCTTTTCTACTCTTCATCGGATTGCTGATTCTTCTTGCCACCGAAATATTACGCGTTTATTTTATTATGCCTTTTCCCGGCAGCCAGCACAACAATACAATTGATATTGCTTATTTCATCAGCAAGAATATCTGGCTCTTCCGCGCCATCGGATTTTTAATAGTCATCTTCCCATTAATCTCTTTTTTTGAACGCGGAAGGCTTTGGCTGAAAATATTATTAAGTGTGTTTGTGTTATTTTATCTCTTCATTTTTTACATGTTCAATTTTAGATTCTTGGCAGACAAAATGTTTTATCAGCCAAAAAATAAATTTCTCGCGTCGGTTGCTGAGAATAAAGTTGACACTAACGGTCTTGTCATCGCAGCAGTTATCAATGGTGAGGCAAAAGCATATCCTATTGAAATTATAGGATATCACCACCAGGTACAGGATACGATCGGGAGCGAACCGGTAATCGTTACTTATTGCACCGTTTGCAGAACCGGCGCAGTCTTCAGCCCATTCATCAATAATCAATTTCAGCATTTTCGTTTGGTGGGCATGGATCATTTTAATGCGATGTTTGAAGATGAGAAAACAAAGAGTTGGTGGCGGCAAGTTAATGGTCAGGCAATTGCAGGCCCCTTAAAAGGAAGTTCGCTGAAAGAATTGCCTTCGTCACAAATGCGGCTTGGCGCCTGGATCCGGGAATATCCAAATACCTTGATTTTACAACCTGATACCATTTATAAGAAAGAATATGAAGGTTTGCAAGGATATGATTCCGGAACGATAAAAGGAAGCCTGGAAAAAAGAGACAGCCTTTCATGGAATAAAAAATCATGGGTCGTAGGCGTTGTAAAAAATAACTTTGCAAAAGCGTACGACTGGAATGAACTGGTAAAGGAAAAAATCATTAATGATACATTCCATGCTGTTCCGGTTGTGATGATTCTTGAAAATGATTCAGTAACATTCCATGCATTCAGCAGGATCGTAAATGGACAAACATTGCAATTTAGCTGGAATGACAATTTGAAAATGGTACAGGATGATGTTACCCATTCCTCATGGGGCTGGGACGGAAAATGTATTGACGGGATACTTAAGAATTCCAAATTGACACCGCTCCAATCCTACCAGGAGTTCTGGCATTCATGGCAAACTTTTCATCCCAACACAACTACGTATTCACCGAAAAAATAAAACCGAACTTCTGGTTCATGAAAAAAATATTATTGTGCTCATTTTTCCAGGCAATCATTTTTTGTGTCCTCGCTCAAACTGCAAATAATGCGGTCATTGACGTGAAACATTATGTTTTCGAACTGCAACTATCAGATTCAATAGATGATATTATTGGTAAGGCAACAATAACCATAAATTTTTTGCAACCGGGTTCGTCATTTCAACTCGATCTGGAAAATAAAAAGCCGGATGGAAAAGGAATGGTTGTAAAAAAAGTAGTCGAAAACAATAATGAACTTTCTTTTACGCATAATAATAACACGCTCACCATAAATATTTCGTCGCCGGCTCCAAAAAATGAATCGCGAACTTTTGAAATTTACTATTCCGGTATTCCGGATGATGGATTGATCATCGCTCAAAATAAATACCATCACAGAACTTTTTTTTCAGACAATTGGCCAAACCGTGCTCACCATTGGATTCCATGCGTTGACAGACCTGCCGACAAGGCTTCCGTAGAATTTATTGTTACCGCGCCTGCTCATTACAAAATAATTTCCAACGGGGAGTTGATCGAGGAAAGCAATCTTGACAGCACAAAAAAGATTACACACTGGAAAGAAGCTGTTGAATTACCTACGAAGGTAATGGTGATCGGAGCTGCAGATTTTGCGGTGAATTATGCCGGAAGTGTTGGTTGTGTTCCCGTTTACAGTTGGGTGTATCCTGAAAATAAGGAAAAAGGATTTTTTGATTATGCTGAAGCAATGGAAATTCTTCCATTCTTTATCACTAACGTAGGCGCCTATCCGTATAAGAAATTAGCGAATGTCCAATCAAAGACAATCTTTGGCGGAATGGAGAACGCAAGCGCTATTTTTTATTTTGAAAATTCTGTTACCGGTGATAGAAGATCTGAAAGTCTGTTGACACACGAGATCGCACATCAATGGTTTGGGGATTTCGCAACGGAAACAGATTTCAGCCATTTGTGGCTGAGCGAGGGATTTGCCACCTATATGACCGATCTGTATTTCGAACATAAATATGGAAAAGACACGCTGATCAGTATGCTGAAACAGCAAAGAGCCGAGGTGATCGAATTTGCGAAGAAAAAACTGATGCCTGTTGTGGACACCTTTACGACCAATTATATGGATCTGTTAAATGCCAACAGTTATCAAAAAGGCGGATGGATATTACACATGCTGCGCAGAAAGATCGGTGATGTGCTATTTTGGAAAAGCATGAGAAAATATTATGAAGAATATGGGGGAAAAAACGCATCAACAAAAGATTTTGAAAAAGTAGTTGAAAAAATGAGCGAGCTTGATCTGCATATTTTTTTTAGACAATGGTTGTACACCGGAGGTTATCCAAAATTGAATATCAACTGGAAGTATAATGCAAATAAAAAATCAGTGACGATCACTATTGAGCAAATGCAATTCCCGTTGTTTGACCTACCCTTACAAATCACTTTACTGCAGAATACCGAACAACAAGTGCACAATATCATTGTAAAAGAAAAAATGACGACAATTGATATTCCCCTAAAATCAAGACCTGCTCAACTCATCGCCGACCCGAATACAAATTTGTTATTTGACGGAACGGTAAAAGAAATTAAATAACAAAGGCTTCAATCTATTGCTGACTTGCTTCATTATCAGACCTTATCTGTACCCGGATTTGATTAGGGGATCTCATAAAACCGGAACATTTAACAGATTGCATTCAATACAGGCGTTTAGACAGAGAAGTTTGGGGCCGATAAACAAGGAAATGATAAATCATTTTTTTTCAGCCTTTATTTATATATTTATTTAGCAAATCAAACCTTATCTGTTATGCGAAAAAATTTTTTCTCTCGCGATCTGCGAAAACTATTTTCTGTTTCTCAATTAAGTCTGCACAAAAATTTTCTACTATTTTCAGAAAATTTTGTAGAAAAATATTTGCGCTAACCCTTCTTGCAAAAAATATTTATTTGTTTATTTTTTAACCCTTAATACAATTCACATGGACATTGTAATTTTTCTGTTGATTGGCGCCGTATCCGGATGGCTTGCCGGAGAAATTTTTAAAGGTGGCGGATTCGGACTTATTGGTAACATCATCGTTGGCGTTATCGGAGGTTTTATTGGCGGATGGCTTGCCGGCAAATTAGGCATAGGCGGCGGTGGCCTGCTATGGCAAATTATTATTTCTGTTGCAGGCGCTTGGGTCTTGCTTTTTGTTATCAGCCTGATAAAAAAAGCATAGTCCGTTTTAATCATCCAATAAAGAGCCAGGGCAAATAATGTCCTGGCTTTTTTAATTCAAGAATATTTCCAATTATCTGCCTTTTCGGAAAATTGTTCCCGATTCGGGAACGATGCCAAAAATCCTTCCTTCATATAGCTATGTGAATTAATGCATTATATGTTGGCATTACAGTTGAATATCCATAGCGCATCAGTTTTATAAGAACCTTCCTAATTAAATAAACCTTTCCAACGATTAAAACTTAAAATCCTTCCTAAGAATTTTTTTATCACAACCCTATTTAAAATGAAAACTATTCTTACAAAGGTTTTATCAAACCTCTCAAAAATTTGCGCAATCAGTGCTGCTTTTATTTGCAGCATAAATTTTGCAAGCGCACAGGTTTGTACAAGTCCATCCACCACAATTTATTCTTTATCGAATGCAGGAGGTATCTATCCCGTTAGCGTGAGCAATGCCAATGTGGGATCCATAGTAAACTCCACTTCGTACGGAAGTACTGCTTCAGCAAATGGCATAGGCTATAATGTGCTTAATGGATCTTTCTATTATTTTCAAAATGCTATTTCAGGCACACAGCAATTCATATCATATAATCCGATAACAAATACATATGCTACATTAGCCCCAAGCCCGATGACGGGAACAGTGAACAAAGGTTGTGTGAATTTCAACGGGACCGGTTATTATTGTTTGGACAATAATGGAAACCTATGTTACTATAATATTTTATTAAACACCTGGGTTCTGATTTGTTCGAATTTTACAGATCAGTTTAGTAACAATGTAACTTCCATTTTTACTTCACAGGGTAGCGGAGATATGGCAATTGATGGATTAGGGAATTTATGGATCGTCACATCAAAAGCTTCTAATTATGGACTTTATAAATTGTCTGCTCCTTTGCCAACGACTAGCACAGCGAGCATTACCGTAAAACAATTAATAGCACCAACCACAGCAACACCCACAGGTGTGAATTTTGTGGGTATTGCATTTGATCCAACTGGAAATATTTACATGGCCACGAATACTGATTTATACATTCTAAAAAGTGATCTGTCGCTATCTCATCTGGGTGTTTTTAGCGTGGCAGGAACTTGCGGAGATCTTACTTCCTGTAATTATCCTTTCTCAGTACTGCCCGTTATTTGGCAAAGATTTTCAGCAGTGTTACAACAGAATAATACCGTCGCTGTTCAGTGGCAGGTATCCCAGCAAAATACGAAAGGCTATTACGTTGAACAAAGCATTGACGGATCAAACTGGAAGCAAATTGGTTTTGTTGAAAACAATAATAGTACATCAAATTCAGCAGACTATTCTTTCATTGATAATAATCCTGCTGCAGGAAAAAATTATTATCGCATTTGTGAAGTAGATATGGATGGCACAGAAACTTATTCTGAAATAAAAATGATAAATGTTGATAACAACAACAATAATGTCACGAGCATTTGGCCTAATCCTGCAAAAGATGTGATACATGTACAAAACAGCAATAATGTTTCAGGATTTGCGCTGATCTATAATCAATCCGGTGCTTTGGTTAGTGAAAATAAATTACAGAACGGAGTTAATAATATCAATGTAAATAATCTTTCTTTTGGTATCTACATCGTTAAAGTCAGTTTGGCAGATGGAGAATCATACAATAAAAAATTCATAAAGCAGTAGTTTTCATTTTAGGTTTTGAAAGCTGCACGAAAAGATATTCAATTCGTCGCAGCTTTTTTTATTGATAAGAATCTGGCGCTAAAATCTGTAATTGATCGGTGAAATATTTTCTTTTTTTAATTCAGCATTGAGATCAGGCAGATCAACTGTGCTCAGTTTTTTCCAGTCTGCGTTTAATTTCTGAAATTCATTCTGGGAATTTTTTACAGCCTTTACCACCTGCCCGGTCGCAGGCATATCAGCACCCTGAAGGGTATTGAATAAGCCGGCAAATCGATAATTCAATCGTATAAAATTAAGTTCTGTATTTCTCCTGTTGGTGCCTTGCAATGCCGCAAGTTTATTGTCAAATTTTTTTAATGAGTCGATTAAAGGCGTTTTGGCCACAGCGATGACTTCTTTTAGCAGCTTTCTCAAGTTGCCGATCTCACTCACTATTTCCATTGTTTGGTTTCTTCCTTCATAACATATCACCGAAAGATCATGCTGCTTTTGCAGTTCAACAAAAGCAGTTTTTACCCGGGGATCCATTTTTACGATGAGGCGGGAAGAAAGAGTTTTTCCATTTGCAGAAAGTCTTACGATATATTCTCCAGGCATTACCCACGGTGACGTAGACTCGGGAGCAGTATTATGAAATATGGCGCCTATATCGTATGATGGCGGAACATGCAATGGTGTGTAATGCAGGTCCCACAAAAAACGATGGGAGCCTTTTTCAGCAGAAAGTATCTGCTGCGGACGGACCCAATATAATGGAATATTTACATCAGGAATTTCGTAAGGTTTATCATCACTGCTGTACTTACGAATTAATTTTCCTTTTATATCAGTAATTTCCAATGATACCGATCCTGTTGCTTTAGCGAGATAATAGTCTATCACTGCGCCATCAGGAGGATTCTGACCGGCAGGTTCTTCCTGGGGCAATGGGGTGTCGGTATTCATATTCCACCTGATGCGAAGCGCTTTTTGCGGCTTGTACAAGACCATTTCATCAGCGATATTTTTTTCCCCTAGCTGACGAAGTGGAGTAATATCATCCAGTATCCAAAAACCACGGCCATGTGTACCCGCGATCAGGTCATCATCTTTGATGTACAGATCGCGAATGGAAGTTGCCGGCATATTCAAACGCAATGACTGCCAATGGCCGCCATCGTCAAAGGAAACATAAGCAAAATTCTCCGAGCCGGCAAACAACAGGCCTTTTGTATAGGGGTCTTCTTTGATGGTATTGATCGGATCATTTGCCAATCCGTTTACAATTTCCGTCCATGTTTTTCCATCGTCCGTCGTTTTGTAAATATGCGGATGCATATCATCGCAACGAATTCGGTTAATAGCAGCATAGGCAGTATGAATATTAAAATGACTGGCTTCAATGATGGAAATTTTACTCCATGAGGTAATTGATGCCGGTGTTATGTCCTTCCAATTTTTTCCGCCGTCTTTTGTTATATGGATCAAACCATCATCGGTTCCGGCCCAGATCGTATTGCTATCGAGAGGGGAAGGAGCAATAGTATAGATCACGCCGCGGCGTGGCATTTTCTTTAAGTCTTCTGAGCTGTAGATACCGACACTCGCGGGGACATCCCAGCTCTCTCGCGTAAGATCAGGGCTAATGACCTGCCAACTCATTCCACCATTTCTTGTTTTAAAAAGAACATTGCCTGCGAAGAATAAAGTTTTTGGATCAATTGGAGAAAATAATACGGGAGAGGTTCTGAGAAAACGATATTTACCCCCCCGGGTTGCCTCCGGAGATATATCCTGCACCTGTCCGGTTCTTTTATCATATTTTGTAATTTTCCCGCCATAAATAATGTTTGGATCAAGTGGATCGGGCGCTACGTATCCATATTCTTCAACACCTACCGGATGCCATTCCCGAAAAGTAATTTGTCCATCGTTACCACGACTGGCAATACCCACTGACCCACTCTCCTGCTGTCCGCCATAAACATTATACGGGAAAGCGTTATCTGCAATTACATGATAGAATTGTGCGGTTGGTTGATTATACCATGATGAAAAAGTTTGTCCCCCATTAACAGTGATTATTGCACCCTGATCGCTTGCGATCAAAATGATATTGGGATCGATGGGGTTGATCCAGATGCGATGATAATCATCCCCACCCGGAGCGCCGCGAAATGCACTCCAGGTTTTTCCGCCATCTTCCGATTTCCAGGTAACTACGTCCAAAGTATAAACAACATCTGCATTTTTTGGGTCAGCTTTTATTTCTGCAAAATCATCTCCCCTGCCCCACAGTCTCGAATCCGTTTGAATTTTATTCCACGTTTCGCCTGCATCATCACTCCGGTAAATTCCACCAAGCGAATCCGAGTTTACCGTCGCATACAATCGCTGTGTATTACTCTGTGCGATACAGAATCCAATCCTCCCAAGTCCCTGGCTGGTGGACGGGAGACCGTTGGTAAGTTGTTTCCACGTATTTCCGCCATCTGTTGATTTGAACAATCCGCTCCCTGGTCCATCCCAAGCGCCATTTTCCCATGGACCCTGTCTGGCGGACCACATATCTGCATAAATTATGTTTGGATCTTTCGGATCGATCGCCACTTGTATTGCGCCGGTGTTTTCATCTTTATACAGGACTTTCTCCCAAGTCTTGCCTCCATCGACTGAGCGATATACTCCGCGTTCAGCATTTGGCCCATAAGGATGACCAAGAGCTGCAACAAATATTCTGTTCTCATTGGTCGGGTCAATGGCTAATCCGCCAATCTGTTGAGCATCTTCTAATCCAATATGCATCCAGTTCTTACCAGCATCTGTAGACTTATAGATGCCATTGCCAACAGAAAGATCCGGACGTTGAATACCTTCGCCGGTCCCAACATAAATTACATTTGGATTTGAAGGGGCGACCACGATATCTCCCACCGAACCGGTTTGCTGATCATCAAAAATCGGCACCCAGGTTCTTCCATAATCCGTCGTCTTCCATACGCCCCCATTATTTACACCAATATAAAATACATTGGGTTGTTGCGGAACGCCCACTGCACCAACAGTTCTCCCGCCGCGAAAAGGACCGATCATTCTCCATTGCATGCCATTAAAAAAAGAAGGATCATGAGTTTGAGAGAATGACAAAAAAGAAATGAAGAAGAAACCTAAAATCATTAAGCGCTGAAGGATTTTTCTCATATTGAAATTTTTTGGCGATAAAAATCGAAATTATGCAGAAAATCCATTTATTGATTCCGATATCCGGCAGACGGAATTCTTTTAATCAATTATTGTTAATTTCGGAGTCAATAATTTTATCAGGGATTGATTGAATATTTCGGTTCTCAAATTCTCCGTATTGATGATGTGAGACGTTGGTGTTTCTCTTTAACTAAACAGTTTGAGCATGAAAAAGCAATTTAAGCAATGGATATTTCGACTGATGGTTACAGGATTCTTCCTGTTTGGACTTTTAGTGAGTTTTATGCTTAGTCCAATACTTCTTTATGGAAATAAAACAACCATTGGAAATTATTCAATATATCATAGTAAGCCATTAGACAATAATTTCCTGAAGCAACTCAAACAGTCCGGCATGCTCATAAAATCGAGTGAACTCTACGACCCAAGACTACAAATGGATGTATGCTTAAAAGACCGTTCAAATTATCCAAAACTGATCAGGACTGTCATGGGAAAAGATTTCCTTTCCTCATTTTATAACAAAATTATTCTTACAGGCGACACGGTAAATTTTGATGATAATTACGTTCAACTTGATGGACACAAATGGAACCTGACCCAAATGCTCGCCCACGCCCAGGTTCATTGTTTGGAATTTAATCATTATGGCTTATGGCAATCAAATCCGATCGCAAAGCATCCCGTCTGGAAATGGGAAGGCTATCCGGAATACATAGCGAGAAAAAATTTTGACCAAACAGATCTACACAGCAACATCAAAAAACATTTGGAAATGGAAACCACTAATAATAACGGGTGGATGAAATTTTCCGATAACACAGAAGACCTTATTGTTTTTGATGAGTATCGATTGCTTATTCAGTACTGCATAGAAATAAAAAAGATGACTTTTATAGAATTAATGAAGGATACAACAAAACAAGAGTTAGTGAGACAACAAATGATAAATTGGTATAACAAAAGACCAGGTTGAGACGAAAGAAAAGCGAACGCACAAGATCATGATTCGTAAAAAAATACTCCAATATTGTAAATCAGGAGATCCCGCAGTCTGATGATTTGGCCAACTACAAATTATCCTAAATCAATAAACTGAATATGGAAGTACAAAAACATTCGCAAAATGAAGTACATAAAAAGAGATGGAAAGAATATTTGTTTGAATTCTTCATGTTATTTCTTGCAGTATTTCTGGGCTCATTGGCAGAAAACATACGAGAACATAATGTTGAAAATGAAAAAGAGAAAGTGTATATGCAAAATGTGCTGGATGATCTGAAGACTGATACGGCAATCTATAATAATTATGCAAAGAACAATAAGTCCTTATTTCAATCAATCGATACGCTAATACAACTTATCAAAAGCCCAAGCAGAAAAGAGCACGTAGGCAAACTTGCCTACGCCGCACGTATGATATTACCAAAATACAAGGCACTCTACATAACAGACCGCACTTATGAACAAATGAAAAGTTCCGGAGATCTTCGGCTTATAAGAGACAAACAGGTGGCAAACGATATTTCTTACTATTATTACTCTGTCATTGATCTAAAAAAATACAATGATGCTGCTTTTGCATGGGGTTCCGATTATGGAAAAGAAATGGGAAAAATTTTCGATGCAGAATTATTGCTTAAAATAGTGAAAGAACAAAAAGAGCAACCAGCAACTCCAAACGATCTGCTTACGGATGACAGGGCTACCTTAAACGAATTAATTACAAGCGCACAATATTTATACGGTGCATTTACCCTTGGCGAAAAAATCGGCGACGAAAGAAATATTGCGGCAAAGAATCTTATTGAATTAATAAAAAAGGAATATCATTTTGAAAATGAATGAAAAAATGACCTTTTTCATAATCATTATTTTTCAAACACGCATTTGCTTTAGAAATTTCCCCGTCCCAGCTGCGTTATTTTCTGCTAACAAAAAATCAATCCCCTGATCTTTACCCGAATGATGTGTGGGATTCATAATTATATTTTTCGATATTTATATGTAATAGACATATTTTCCCCTCAATACCGCTGACATGACAGAAACTAAAAATCGTAAAAATCATTCCGACACCAACAAACAATATATCATCGTTGTTTCGATCTTGACATTTGTTTTGCCGGCAATTGCCTGTATTGCTGAACACCTGATCTATAATACAGCACTGACATTTACATTATTCGGCAAATGGTTTGTTTTTTCTGCGGTTGGCCTTCGCTTATTTTTAGCTGGGATCAGGCAGACTACAAAACCCTCTTTCACAGCCAAAGAAATTTTCCATATCGAGGATCCCGATAGTTACCCCATTGTTGTTGAGCTAGGTTTTGCAAACCTCTGTTTTGGGCTAGTTGGCATTGTTTCCTTATTTAAGCCCGAATGGAGAGTGGTAAGTGCTTTCGCAAGCGGCCTATATTATGCTTTTGCGGGGCTTATGCATTGGACAAAAAAACCAGCAGGAACAAATGAAAAATTTGCCTTGTGGACAGACCTGATCATATTTGCATTCCTTTGTTTTTATTTCATCATAACGGTATGACCGAAATGGTTCACAGCCACCATTCATATAATTGACCTCTCAAATTTCTCAATTCCTAAAAATTTTTTCCAAAAAATTTGCGTAACTCAAAAGTTACCTATACATTTGTGTAACTTTTAAGTTACTCAATATGCAAAAAGAAATAAAACAAAGCTGGCATTTTGATCAGTCGCCGGAAGAAGTTTGGGAATATCTTACCAAGCCTGAACTGATTGAACTATGGCTGATGAAAACGGATTTTCAGCCAATATCAGGACATAGATTCCTCTTCACTTTCACGCCAAAAGCGGAAAGCAAATATGACGGTCTGGTTCAATGCGAAGTATTGGAGGTGAAACCCTTTTCAAAACTATCGTATTCGTGGAACGGCAGTTCAGGTAGCGGAAACAGTACTTTCAATTCAAAAGTTGTCTGGATACTTGTTCCCAAAGAGCAGGGAACTGAACTCCGGCTTCAGCACGATGGTTTTACATTGCTGGAAGATGTAATCAACCACGCCAATGGTTGGAATAATTGCTTAAAACGATTTGAAGAAATAATAAACACAGCCAAAAAATGAATACACAAACTTTAGACGCATTCCAGGTAATTGCTGACCCTAGCCGCAGACAAATGCTCCAACTGCTTTCAAAAAACAATATGACGATAAACGCTTTGGCAGAAAACTTTGATATGAGCCGTCCCGCAGTTTCCAAACATATAAAAATCATGTACCACGCAGGCTTTATTTCTATTACCGACATTGGCAGGGAACGCTATTGCACTTTGAAACAGGACGGCTTTAACGAGTTGCAAAATTTCATCAACTACTTTGATAAATTCTGGAATAATAAACTGAAGAAATTGGAGGCACTATTGAATAACAAAATAAAAGATAACTAAGTATGAATAAGAAGAGTTTCACAATAGCGATAATAGTGGCAAAATCCGCAAAAGAAGTTCTCCATGCAATCAAAGAAGTGCCCAAATGGTGGAACAGCGAGGATTTTGAGGGCGACAGCTCAACACTTAACGATGAATTTATTATTTATCACCCAAATCAACATTATTCAAAATAAAGATTGATCGAAGTTATTCCTGACAAAAAAATCGTGTGGCTTGTCACTGAAAACAAACTGTCTTGGTTGAATAAGGATAAGGAAGAATGGACAAATACAAAAATGATTTTTGAAATAAGCACACAAGACGAAAAAACCATTCTTCACTTCACACACGAAGGACTTGTTCCAGAAAAGGAATGTTTCGCAATGTGCGAAAAAGGTTGGACAATGATTGTAAAAGATTGGTTGTTTCACTTCATTGGTTTTGGCACAGCTTCGGGGGAAATGTCTAAAGCGGCAGAAATAAGAAACCGGCTTTTGGAAGACCGGATCTTAGAGGGGAAACATCAATAAAAGTAAATGCATTACGCTAACCTGGATTTCTCGACGAGTAAACAAAAATTCATTTCATTGGTCAAAATGCGAAATCTCCTGCTCTTTTTTTAGTTATTGGTTACCATTATACTGGAACAGATCTTTTTTTGGCCAACGGATAGCCGAATCGCCGATGATTTCCCAGATCATCCTGTCCAGATCGTCGTCGGAACCACCATGCTGGGGTGTTTTATTCGTCAACATCACCCAGCAATAACCATTGTCTGCTCTTGCCATCTCCGATACGGTTCCGGACCCCCAAAAAGAGCTTACCGCAAACCAGTTATTGAATTTATTATTGGACCACCATCCCCCGGAAAAATGGGAATTGGAATCATAGGGAGAAAGCAAAACGTTCATCATAGAATCATTAAAAATATCCGGTTTATTGCGGAATTTATCTACCCTGACCATCAGTCTGATCAAATCCTCAGCCGATCCCATCCAGCCGCAGGCAGCCTGCATTTCCGAAATATTCTGTGAATAAGGTTCCCCTTGGTAGTTATGATTAAGGAAGGTCCACACATAATGCGTGACCTCATTTTTTTGGCGATCCTCGATCCTGTTTCCACTTATTTTCATATCTGCATCTCCAACAGGATCCAGAATTTCTTTATGGACATATTCGGCATAAGGCCTGCCGCTAACCTTCTCAATTATTTTTCCGAGAACAATATATCCCAAAAAAGAGAAATTAAAATTCCTGCCGGGCGCCGATTGTAATGGCACCGAATCCAATACCAGGCTCAGCAATTGCGAATCACTGAACGAGGTGTTGACAAAGGTGGTATTGTTGTCGTTTTCCCAACCTGCATAATGATCGAGCAACTCTTTTATGGTGATTTGGTTGACTCTTGCATCATAGGGCTTATTCCCATATTCATTGCCAAGTATGCCTTCCTTGCCAAATACTTTTTCATCGAGGGATATTTTACCCAGCTCCGCCATTTTTAGGATAGCCATTGCCGTTATAGGCTGCGACAGACAACCGATCCGAAAAAGACTTGAATCCGTGACTTCCGCCTGAGCAGAAATATCTGCGTATCCATATCCCTTTACATAGAGCAGCGAGTCGTTTCTGGCAATGGCAAGTGAGAGACCGGGCATGTCATATTTTTCCATGAACTTTTCTACGATGCTGTCTATTTCAGGGATAGAACCAGGCTCGAGTTTTTGTTTAGCCATAACATCAGACCAACCGGACCCGCAGCCTGAACAAATTGCCAGCGAAATAACAATATATAAAAGAGGATGGGGAAAGCGACTACACATAAAGTTTAACTATAAAATTGATGCCATTTTTTTAAACTATTAATCTAAAATGATTTAAGAAAATAAAGCTTCTTAAGATGTTCATTTTCGAACAATATCAAAATAGAACTGTATCGATTTCGCTTAGCAGGACATGATACGATGTTCGCTTTCGAAAAACAATAATGTTATTTTCAAAATGGATCATTCACAGCCAACAAAAGGTTTACCGCAATGCTGTCAAACATAAAGAACTTCGGCGGTAAAACATCATTCGGCATTGGTTCCCGCCAACATCATTCTATTCTGCGATTGTTGTAACTTCAATTAGGCAAGCCGGAAATTCTTCTGATTAAAATGCTGATGTTCAAATCACGAAGACCATTACTCAAAATCAAGAAAATGAAAATATGGAAGTGCATCATCATCCTCAACTGCATCACCAACCAAAACCCTGGAAAGAATATTTGCTGGAAGGTCTAATGATATTTATTGCCGTAACCATGGGATTTTTTGCAGAAAGTTTAAGAGAATATTTTAGCGACAGGGAGAAAGAAAAACAGAGTATAGAAAGCGTGTTACGCTGCTTAAAAACTGATACAGCAAAATTGAATAGTATTATAGCCGGCAATATACTGCAGGTGAAATTTATTGACAGTTTGTTGGCTTTGAAGGGCAAAAATCTACATGACTCCTTAACCAACCATCAATTTTACTTCTATGCTACTAACGGCTTATTTGTAGATGTTTATTTTAAGTCGAATGATGCGGCTATGCAACAACTGAAATCTTCTGGCATGTTGAGATTGATCCGTAAACAAAAAATAATCGACCAACTCCTGCAGTATGAAATTGATAGCAGGGATTTGAAATCACAACAGGATGATCATTATCTGTATGCTCAAAAATCATGGTCAGCTTTGGACCAGGTTATTGACGAATCCAGCTTTATGGATTCGTCGAAATTCAATTTAAGTGAATATAATTACGATAATCAGACATTTCGCTATTCTGATCCTGAAACATCTTATATTACGGATGATCCAAAATTAATCAGGCTATTGTTTAGTAACGCTGCAACACTGGGAGTAATTACAAAACTTTATATTTCACTATTAAAAGGCCAGCAGGAAGAAGCAAAGTCCATCATTTCATCGCTTAACGCAGAATATCATTATGAATAAGGGGATAATGGCATGAACGCAGGACAACCAAATTTGATTTTAAAAAACAACAGGTAAACCGAAACTGGAAAGTGCAGATAATCACCAAAAAAATAAAAACAAGATGGAACAACATGGCAATCTCCCAACTCCCGAAAACATTATGAAAATAGGTACCGGATTTTGGGCATCAAAAATTCTTTTGTCCGCAGTCAGATTTCAAATTTTTACTACAATTTCCCAAAGCAAAACAATGTCGGCAGCTGAAATAAAATCTCATTTGGGATTAAAGTGTTCCGACCGCAATACCTACGATTATCTGGATGCCTTAACGGCATTTGGTTTTCTTAATCGTGAAGGCTTACTTGAAAAGGCAAAATATTCCAACACCATCGATACAGACTTTTTCCTGGACAAGAATAAACCCAGTTATATTGGAGGAATGCTGGAAATGCTGAACAATCGCCTTTACCAATTCTGGGGCAATCTGGAAGATGGCTTATTAAGCGGTCTTCCACAGAATGAAGCAAAAAAAGGAGGAAATCTTTTTGATGCCTTATATTCAGATGCTGACAGACTAAAAGAATTCACCCATGCGATGAGTGGAATCCAAATGGGAAATTTTATGGCGTTTTCACAAGCCTTTGATTTCTCTAAATACAGGACGCTGGTGGATGTCGGAGGTTCTGCTGGATTACTTTCGCTGATGGTTGCCAAAAATCAGGTACACATGAATTGCATCACCTTGGATTTACCCCCCATCGAACCCATCGCCAATGCGACAATAGAACAGTTCCAATTGTCAGACCGTGTAAAGGCGGCAAAGGGTGATTTCTTTCACGATGAGATTCCAAAAGCAGACGTTGTTGTCATGGGAAATATTCTGCACGACTGGGATGAAGAAACAAAAATAATGCTGATGCAGAAAGCCTATGATGCCTTGCCAAGTGGTGGTGCTTTTGTTGCCATTGAAGGGGTAATAGACGATGAGCGGATCAAAAATATTTTTGGTTTGATGATGAGTCTGAATATGCTGATTGAAACAGGTAAAGGCTTTGATTACACTTTTGCCGACTTCAATAAATGGGCAAATAAAGTTGGCTTCAGGTCAACTAAGCTCACTCCATTGGCGGGACCGTCAAGTGCCGCGATTGCATACAAATAAATACCGCTAATGAGATACTTGCAATCTGAGGTCAGATAATTTGAAGCGTACGATCGGCTGCGTGCTATCTTTTATGGTATACATCTCCAGCCCCTATATCACCGATTCCATGGTCTTGTCCAGGCGGAAGCCTCCGGGAAAATTGTCTTGTCTCTGATTGTCCCTTGCAGAAGCAGTGTCCGGCCTATTTGGCATGCCCCGCTTCTGGATCCTGTTAACGCGGTCACATTCGTCTTTTAAAAACCGATCAGCTATTAAAGAGACCAAATTCTTCTTGCATTGTCTAACGTTGCAAAAAAGAAAACTCACCAGAACTTCACTTAACTATCAACGTTAGTGCGGTCTGATATTTAAGATCGCGCTTTATCAATATCCATAAACATTTGTAAATTTAGTCAGGCATTTGTGTGTGTTGGCAGAATTCTAATTTCGCCACTAACAAGATGCCTGGATTTTTGAGCGCACTGCCCCGAAACTGTTTGTTAACCAAAACTATATATTATGGAACGTCGTTTGTTTCTCCAATTACCACTTGTAGCCTCAGTGTTAACTGCTCAAGCTAAAAAAAATGAACCCGACAGACCCAACAAAGGTTTTAAAGTTGGAGCAAAAAAAGACAGGTACCAGGAAGAGTTATTAATAATGGGAGGATTATTTGATTGTAAAGTTTCTTCCAAAGACACGGATGGCGATCTCCTTATATACGATACAATTCGGCATTCAAAAGGTGGACCACCCGTGCATCTTCACTACTCCCAGGATGAGTGGTTTTATGTAATCAAGGGTGATTTTTTAGTGCAGGTTGGCCAAGAGAAATTCACGTTATCTGCCGGAGATTCAGCCTTTGCTCCCCGTACCATTCCTCACACTTTCGCTAAAATAAGTGAGGACGAAGGGCAAATGCTGATCCTTTTCCAGCCGGCCGGTACAATGGAAGACTATTTTTCACAAGTAGCAAAAATCAGTAAAGAAATACCCAAGAACCAGGAAGAAATACTGAAGGATTTATATACGTCTCATGGGATGAAAATAGTAGGACCGCCATTAAAATTCTGACAATACTGATAACGAGATCCAAAAACATCGCATTGAATGTAACGGGATGTTATTGAGAACTATTGAAGCAACGCGCCCACTACAGTCAATTATATGAGTTCATAAAATAGTAGCATGAATATTGAAATCCTAACGAATAGTCTTCAATTGAACATTTATGGTTTTGGCAGTGTAGCAATAAATAAAGACTACATCAATACTGCGTTTTCATTAAGTGACAAAATGTGGAAAGAAGTTAAAACCAAAGGGATTGATAATAAAGGAAAAAACATTTGGGTCTACGAAAATAATGACAAGGTGTTTGCGGGAATTGAAATTGAAAATTATAATGGCAATATCCTTGAATACAAAAAGATCATTCTGGACAAATATGCTTATTACAAACACATCGGACCTTACCATCTCATAAAGAAAATAGGACAAGACATGAGAAATGAGCTGACAAAAAATAGGTACGAGATTATACTTCCTTATATCGAGATCTATGGACATTGGACAAAAGATGAAAACAAACTGGAAACAGAATTATTCATGTGCTTAAAATAGTTTGTATTCCAAATAGCCACTATTTGATCCTATACCATGCTTCTCAGAGGAATAAATCGATCTTTCATTCAAACAATCAAACAATGGGTGAGTTGACTGACCGGCGGCGGACGGTCATTGTATCGAAAACAGACATCCTTGCTGCGCTCGCTACCATTAATTAAAACATTCTCAGCCTGTTTTAAAAATGGCCTTTTGTTTGTCGCGCATTAATATATCTTCCAACATCATGATAAAAAAACAACTGCTTTTTGCCCTGCGCCGTCTCGGCTGGCATAAACTTACTACCAGCATCAACATTCTTGGCCTCACATTCGGGATATTGTCCTGTGTAGTGATATATCTGTATGTAACCTTCGAATTCAGCTACGACAAATTCCACGCTGACACTGACCGGATATACCGGCTTATGGTTTCGACGAGCCGCGGCAACGACGTTTGGATGGCTGAGCCCGTTGGCTCTGCTTTGCGCAGGGAAACGACAAGTTTCAGCGCTGTTACGACTCTCTTTACCGACGACACCAAAGTGTTGGTTCCGAAAAAAGGCCAGCCGCCCCGCGTCATCCCCGGAGTCAGCGGTGACGAGCAGTATCACATCACCTTCGCAGATACGGACTACCTGAAAATATTTCATTACCAATGGCTCGCTGGCAACCCGGCGACGGCTCTGCAGAAACCTTTCTCTGTTGTGCTGACTGAATCGGAGGCGAAGCGTTATTTCCAAAGCGGAACACCGCAAGACTGGATGGGCCGCTCTCTCGTGTATGAAGATTCGCTCATGGTTTCAGTTACGGGAATCATTAAAGACTGGGACAAGAACACCGACTTTGGCTTCAAAGACCTTATCTCTTATAATACCCTCGAAAGCAGCTTTCTTAAATCCTATACCGGACAGGGGAACATGTTGGGAAGCAATATCAATGTCTATGTTAAGCTTGCCCCCGGAATAACAGCCGCGCAGGCGGAACAACAATCATCCGCCTTTTACAGGCGGCAAACGCATGTCAAACCTGGTGTGAAACTCGGCATAGCGCTGCAACCACTTTCGGACGTACATTTTAATGCAACGTATAGCGATACCTATAGCCGGCATGCACACAAACCTACTCTGCTCGCGCTGGCTGGCATTGCGCTGTTTATTCTGATCATTGCCGCTATTAACTTTATCAATCTGTCTACTGCGCAGTCGATACTGCGCGCAAAGGAAGTAGGCATACGAAAAGTAATGGGTAGCAGCATCGGGGGCATTGTGCGGCAGTTTCTCATCGAGACCGGTATCATCGTTGTTGCCGCCATGGCGCTTGCGCTCCTGCTCGCCGATCCTGTTATTTCAGCGCTGCATGGCTTTATCCCCCAAGGCGTACGGCTGCATATCACCGACCCAAATGTCTGGCTCTTTATAGGAATTACTATTGTGGTCACTTGCCTGATCGCGGGCTGGTACCCCGGGCGGGTTCTCTCTTCTTTCCTTCCGGTTATCAGTCTTAAGGGGCAGGGCGTTCGACAGCTCAACTCTAAAAGTTATCTCCGAAAGGGGTTAATCGTTTTCCAGTTTACAGTGAGCTTGCTCTTTATCATCGGCACCATAATGGTAGGCCGGCAGATCAGCTTTATGCTCAACACCGACCTGGGTTTTAATAAAGACGCAATCGTTACGATCGATCTTCCCCGCGACCAAACAAACAACAAAAAAGATCTTCTGGCTGGCGAAATACGCAACCTGGCAGGCGTGCGGCAGGTGAGCCTCAACACGGCTGACCCCCAGAGCTTGCACCATGAATTGTTCGGAACACAACTTAAATATAATGGACCCACCGAAGTTACGATCATGCCCGGAGGCGACTTTATAGATACAGGCTACATTTCCCTGTACGGACTGACGCTCGTAGCCGGGAGAAATTTCTATCTCTCCGACACAGCACGAAGGAACACGCCGGCTTCAGATTCCACTCCGGCACAACCCGGCTACCGGGCCTTTATCCTGAATGAAACTGCGGCAATGGAACTGGGCTTTAACCGACCGGCCGATGCCCTTGGCAAACAGATGATCAACGGCCCGGTTTCGGGGCCGGTAGTTGGAGTCGTAAAGGATTTCCATTTGGAAGATATGCACTCGAAGATCAGACCCTTTATTTTTTCGACGAAGACAGGTGAGGCGAGCCAGCTGAGCATAAAACTTTCCAGCACCGGACTCTCTGCATCCGAAGTGAAGGCGCTAATGACAAACTTGCAATCGATCTTTAAAAAAGTATACCCCACAACCGACTTTCAGTCCCGCTTCTTTGACGAAGCGCTGGAGCAGCTTTACACGCAGGAACGCCAAACAGCACAGATAATGAACATCGCCATGGGCATGGCCATTTTTATTTCCTGTATGGGGCTTTTCGGTCTTGCAGCATTCACTGCCAACCAACGCACGCGAGAGATCGGCATCCGCAAAGTGCTGGGTGCAGGTGTTCCTCAATTGGTTTCGTTGCTATCGCGGGAGTTTATTTTGCTTGTAGTGCTTTCAACAATTATTGCCGCGCCGGTAGCAGGCTGGGCTATACACCGGTGGCTGCAGGATTACGCTTATCGTACATCCATGCCGTGGTGGATCTATGTGGTTGCCGGCGTTGCGGCGGTAGTGATAGCAATGCTCACGGTCAGTTACCAGGCAATTCATGCGGCAACGGCCAACCCAGTGAAAAGTTTGAGGACGGAGTGATCTTGACCTCAGGTTTATAAAATGGATCTTTAATTTTTTCTGGCGAGGTCAGGCCCCCCTAACAGACAGTTTTTGAAGAATTGTATTTGATTTTTTTAGAATAAAAAGAAACCGCCAGCCTTGCCTCTTTTTTTTACTAGGTCTTTTTGATTATTAAGTTCACCAGGGTTGGACTATTGATAATTTCTTCCAGCTTTTGATCAACGATCAATTGTATATCTTTTTTGATTTGAAAATAATTATCCAGAATTTTTTGTTTGTCAACCTGCACTTGCGGTAATTCCTTCCATTCAATTGCTTTTCCTTTTTTTAATGTCTTATTGATCATTTCGCAATGAAATTTTTTTAATTGAATTTTTTGATGGGGCTCATCAGCAACCATCCCTACAAATTCCCCGGATGACAATGATGAAATTGTTGATTGTGGTATCGCCATTTCGAGTTGCGTTGAATTCGTGACAGATGTTTTATTTTCATTTATCGAAACACTTTGTTTGTCTTGTATGATTTTCCCGAAACGTTCGGCAAGCTGCTTAGCTGTTTCGCCAGACACCTGTCCGCTAATAATATTACCGACGATATTTATGATGACTTCCGCTTGCTCTTTTCCATAATGTAATTTGAGTTGACTAGCGTCTTGAATTGCCACTGTAGTGGCAACTTTATTACTGCGTGCAGTCGCCAGTAAATTATCAATCCCTTTAAAATATATGGAAGGAAATTCATCCAGGATGATACTGCATTTCATCTTATTCCTTTTATTGAGTTGCCTGGTCAGCGCAGTGGTATACAGTGATAAGACCGCGCCATAGATATGTGCCTTATGAGGGCTGTTTCCTACACAAACTATCTTTGGTCTCTCAGGATCATTAATGTCGAGCGTAAATTCATTTCCGGAAAGAACATAATATATGTTCGGTGAAGATAATTTTCCAAGACTTACCGTTGCGCCCGCGATCTGACCTTCCAGTTGTGCGCTTGCATTATTTAAATACGCGGTTACAAATGGCATGATGAGCGCCTCGATCTGCGGTTCTGTCCTCAAGATTGAAAATAATTTATCATAAGGCGTTTGTAGCAATTCAATCACATGCGCGAGGGTGCAGTATTTTCCATCTTCATAAAGACGCAGGTACCAAATTATTGCTGTCAAGAAATTTATTGGCGATTCGACCCAGAAATCGCCCTGTTTTTTTATCCATGCTTGGTTCAGCCCCAACAATATTGTTCTTGCAGATTCCGCTGCGTCGGTTATGTCTTGCATTGAGTTTATATCAATGGGATTACAACGATGCGAAATATTTTCAAAATCGATCACATAAAATTCAGGCTTTACTTTGTATGACGATTCACACTGCAAAAAATAATTGTAGGCGATGGTAGTGAGGTCAGGATATTTAAAATCATAGATGAACATCGCAAAACCTTTTCGGGTATGTTGTCTTATGATATTCTGAATGATGAAAAAAGTTTTCCCGCTTCCGGGAGTTCCAAGAATCAAGGTCCCGCGAAATGGGTTAGTGATATTTATCCAGGATGATCTTTTTCTTCCCCTGAGATTGTATTCAGCCGGCAGGTTGATTGAATATCCGTTTTCAATTAATCTCTCTTCCTGCGGGAAAGTTTCATTGTACGTGTTGAAGATTTGTTTTTGTGAAAATTTCGAACTGACTAGTTTTGAAAAAATAGTAAGTCCCGTCAATAAAAAAATATATCCAAGAATTGTTGAGATCGTATAAGCGTAACAAAGAATCAGCGGGTCATAATCCAGGTTCAGGATTTCGCGGGAAAGAAAATATAGCGGCGATCCAAAGATCAAATATATAATGGCGGATTTTAGATTCAGTCTTTCATTTTCCTTTGGGATCATTCCAATGCTAGAGAACGCTAATGTCGCAAGTGCTGTCAGCTTCACTTTAAAATAGTCTCTTATGAAATTTATTTTTAGAAAATTTTGTGCCAGCCTGTCTGTGACCTTATTTGTCAAATGCCAGTGCTGGAAAGCCAAATAACAGTAACCATAAAAATGAATAATAATGATAGCGATGCTGATTATTCTGAACAGTTCACCTAATTTTCTTGTGCCGCCATCTGCAGCGGGCAAATTGTTTTGCATGCGGTGGAATTAACCTTTAAAAATCCAGTGAATACTCTTGCTCATTTATTTGTTTGTGTTCTTCGCCTGATTCAGTAGTAAGTTCTTTTTTTGATTCCTTTGGTCTCATGACCAGTTCCAGCGCTTTTGATAAATCATGTCCGTCCTCATTTTCCAGCTGTTTGGTTTTTGAATTGCTGATCTCATTTTCTTGTGCGAGTGTTTTTTCTTTTGACAGGGCAATACCTAATCTTTCCAGAATTCGTTCTGCTGAATATTCTTTTCCCATATTCATTTCACTGAAAACCGATTTGGTCTGATGGTCGATATAAATAAATCCATTGCCCCGTTGCTCTTTATCACGACTTAATATTATTGATACTCCTTCCTTCTCCAGCGCCTGTACAAATTCGCTGAATGACTTTTGCGGTTTAACCAGTATCCACTCAATGGCGATTCTCAGCCGTTTTATTTCTGTTGCGCGTTTGACTTCATTTTCCAAAAATTTCTTTTCCAGATTTGAAAGCGTTGGTTTGTTTTCGATGCTGCTTGCTTTTATCGGCATACCGATTTTTTTGCCGTACTCATTTAGAATACTATAGGTTAATCCATGGTGTTTGTAAATCCAGCCTCCCTCGCGTCCACGATCAGCAAACACGTTATATTGTTGTAATGCTGCGTTGAACTCTTGCAACGTGGTGAATTTATATTGGTTAATAACAAGGTCGAGAACATTGGAAATGCTTTGTTTGGTCTCTGCTTTTCCATATTTCAATTTTTGAACATGTATTGGTTTTCGTCCTAATTCTTGCGCTTGCTTTTTTTGCGGTTTTTTTTTATTTGCACTGACGAGCTCATAAATATGTTCCAATTCCTTGCGCGCTTTTCTGGATTGATTGCAACCGATATTATGCGTTGATATTCTGCTGCCGTCATTGCGAATGAGCGTCGAAACAATATGAACATGGGGATGACCAGTATCATGATGCTGGTAAACAAGGTAAGGCTGCATTTCAAAGCCAATCCGTTTCATGTATTCATCGGTAATTTGCCGGAGCAATTCTTTATTCAATTTTTCTTTTTCGGATGGATGAAAATTTAGCGAGATATGAATCGCTTTTGTTTGCGCGCGCTCGTTGCACATCATCAAATTTTCAAATCGATTCAATTTGTGTTCAAGATTCATCTGGTGGGGAAATCTTAGAAAATTCTCAGCATGAATTAATTCAGCCTTACCAAGCTTCAACTTTCGTTCATTGTAATGGAGTGCACTCTTTGGACTCCGGGTTATCTTTATTTCCGGGACCATAATTCATAGATTTGATCAAGGCGAAGAGCAATTTCTTCAACTTTTGAAATGAGTATTTCTTTGGACGATCCGCTTTCCCCAGAAAGCATCTTAAGCGCAGTCTGCAAGCTCTTTTTTAACTCAAGCATCTGGGTTAAGAAGTCTTCTGCCGTTTGGTTGCGATAGACAATGACGACTGGTTTTTGAAGCAAGATTTTGCGTGCATATTCACCTAAATTCCTGCAAAGGGTTTCAGAATAGAAAGAATAAATCTTATTGTAGTCATCTTTTTTGACGCGAAATTCAACCCTATATTCCATTTTTTCATTCTCTTCTTTAATCACATTATTCATTTTCACTTTTGAAATTGTGCATGATGCACCCCAGCATTCCAGAAATTTGCCCAAATTTCATTTATTTTCAAAAAAACTTCCTTTGATTATTTGGCAAAATTAAACCGTGCCGTGGCGCAAAACAAGATGTTCATTTGGTGTACAGGTAACGCCTAAAAAAATTTAAAAAACATAAGGCAAAAAAATCAATGGAACCCTAATTTTATATCGAAAGAAAAGAACTGCATTAATTAAACAATGGACAAGGTTTTTTTAGGATGGACAAGAGAAAAAGTGAAGAAAGACATGGAGAATTTAAGTAGATTTTTTATTGCCGCTGAAAATGATGCACGTATAACAGCTACACATATCCTAATATATCTGGCCCTTTTTGAATGCTGGAATCTAAACCAATTTCAAAATCCAGTTTTTATTTCGCGAAGAATAATCATGCGCATGACGAAGATCCATTCTATTACGACCTATCATAAATATATAAAAGAGTTGGATCAGTTTGGATATATTGGATATGAGCCGAGCTATAGGACGAAGATGGGGACCAGAGTGTGGGTGAATGAAAATGTCGGGACAGCGTTTGTCTAACTATTTGGCTCTGCACTGGACAAAAATCATGCATATCCATTTGTCGACGATCTTCTTCAACTGCTTTGGCACTCCTTTCAACATCGTGTTCAAGGCGGCTGAATTCCGGACCCTACTATGTCCTTAATATCTATGCCAAATCTTCATTTATCGTCAGCATCGCATGACCGCCTTCCGGGTCATCGATCATGACAGTTATCGAAAGCAGCAAGGAATAGATGCAAGTGCTATATAAAATAGTTAGACCTATCCTGGTTTATTCATTTTCATGTGTGAATCATGTAAGTCTTTGCAGAAGTTATATAACAATATGGAACTCAAAAGCACTCATCTTTACCATTCACAAAAATTTATGCTCGTCTATTACTGGTTTTTTTTGCTCATTTTACTATACATCATTATTCTTTCAAGTATCATACCTCCTTCAGAAAAAAAAATCTTTTTGAATTTTTTGCTGGAGCCTACAAGAAAAAGAATTAGAGAAATTCATTTTCATCAGATAATAGCCACAAGCCATAAATATTAAAAGTCGATAATGAAAAAAATTAGACAGCGCCATAAGATAAACAAACGGGAAGAAGGGAATTCTTCGAATTTACCCCTTTACCCGACAACGGATGATATTTATAATAAGGAAAAAAAGATAGGGGAACTGAGCGAGGACAGCAATGATGAAATCAATGGACCTTCAAGTGAAATAACTGATTGGCATGATAAGGAATTTAACCCAGATTCAAAAAGAGATAAATTGGATGTGCCCGGTGCTGAACTGGATGATAAAGATGAAGTGATCGGGGAAGAAGATGAAGAAAATAATTATTACAGTATTGGTGGAGATAATCATAACGATTTGGAAGAGGGTGGCGAAGATTAATGACATATTCCTTTCGCTCAGTTCAGAGAAGGATCACCATAGGAAATAAGAACAGTACTTGTACGGTTATGGGCTCCGAAAAATATAGCCAATAAGTCATTACCATCATATTCATCAAGAAAAAAGGGATTAGAAATTTTCAGTTAGTGCTAAATACAAAAAAGATGAAAAATACGGCTACACCACATGTTGAAAATGTTTCTCAGATAAAACACAGAGCAAACGCAGAAAAAATTAAATCTGCCTTAGCTCAAAGTTTGCACGACTTATTTTTGGATGAACTGAAAAATGCTTATTGGTCAGAAAAAGCACTGTTTGTCGTGATCCCGAAAATGATTAGACAAACTACTTCCCCTCAGCTTAATGCAGTTCTTACCGGGCATCTGGCAATTATTGAAGAACATATAACTCGATTGGAAGAGGTTTTCAATTCGGTTAATGAAAAAGCAAAATCAGACAGATGTGAGGCGATAGAAGGCCTGATCAAGGAAGGGACTCAAATAATGGAGCGAACTGAAAAAGGAAAAGTAAGGGACGCGGGGATTATTTCGATTGCACTGAAAGTGGAGCACTATGAGATAGCTACTTATGGCATTCTTTACTTTTTCGCAAAAACTTTAGGAGAAATCGATGCGGCCTCGCTATTGCATGAAACCTTAGAACAGGAAAAACAAGCCAATGAAAAACTTTCGGGGGTTATTGAATCAATGCAGTTGGAAATAGCTGATTCAAGTCATGCAATCAATCATTCTATTCTTTAAACAAAACATAAACAACCGCAATGACAAATGAAACAAAATGGTCAATAGATCAGGCACATAGTGAGATTGGATTTAAAGTAAAACACCTGATGATCTCGCATGTTAAAGGGTCCTTTAAAATATTCGATGCAAGCATCTATACGACCGGTAAAGATTTTGAAACTGGAGAGATTGATCTATGGATAGACGCCTCTTCAATATCAACAGGGGATGCCAAACGTGATGAACATTTAAAAAGCGCTGATTTTTTTGATGTTGGGAAACATAAAGAAATAACATTTTCGTCAAGCACTATGGGAAAAACCGATGCCCAAGGGAAGCGTGAATTATGGGGAGAGCTCACCATGAAAGGTATCACCAAAAAAATAAAGCTGAGCGTCGAATTCGGAGGTATGATTAACGACCCCTGGGGAAAAGAAAAAGCAGGTTTTACGGTCACAGGAAAAATAAATAGAAATGATTGGGGACTCAACTGGAACTCAGCAATTGAAACTGGTGGCGTTGTGGTTAGCGAGGAAGTTTCCATTTCCTGCGAAATTGAACTTATGAATGCGGGGAAAAGACCACTTACGATGGAATTAGAGCCTGAAGTAAGAGAAAAGAGCAGTCTATGATTTGGAAATTATCTGCAATCGGATCATGCTTCAAGTTGACCCCCTTTTATAGCTGAAGCTGAACGCCGAAAAGAATGCGGAATAAGAAGAAGCTATCTTATCATCAAGATCAACCCTTCAATGATATTTACACCATTACTAAAACAAAACAAACTTAAAATGAAACAGAAATTTAATGCAAGAATCAACGCTTTGTTGCTTCTAGTTATGCTGATACCAGCGCTGGGCATGGCTCAATCAAAGAATCTAGTTGCCTCCCGCAGGGTATTCCCTAAAATGGATAAGATTGGGGAGTTTGAAAAAGCACTTGCCAACCATGCACAAAAATATCATTCCGGAGATGTTGCATGGCGGGTGTTTGACATTCGAACCGGCCCCGATGCAGGCGGCTATCATATTACTGAAGGACCTAAAAGTTGGGCATCCGAAGACGAAAGAGGAGATATAAGCCCGGAACATGAGGCGGACTGGAATAAAAATGTTGCCATCTATTTAACTGACCGGCATTCTACCAGTTACTCCATTTATCAGGATTCATTAAGCACGATTGCTTTGGGCGATTTTACGGACAAGATCAACATTTCACATGTATATCCCAAAATTGGTAAAAGCGATAACGTGGTGATCATGATTAAAAAACTGAAAAAATACTGGACTTCTGTTGGTATCACGGTTGCGGTATATGCTGCCAGTTCATCAGGGCCAGCACAATATACTTTAGTAACAAGGTATAAGCAGGGTTTAAAAGAAAGAGAACCGGGTTTTCGCAAACCTTTTAAACAAGCTTATGAAGAAGCAAACGGAGAAGGTTCTTATGCGCAGTATTTAAAAGATGCATCAGAATACGTTCAGGAAAACTGGAGTGAACTGCTGTTTCTGCGCAAAGATTTAAGTTCCAAGTAGACCCTCAACCATATTGATATTATACAGCCCCGCATTATTAATTATTAGCGGGGGTTGTTTTGTTAATTGGATAGTTTTGTTTTTTGCATCAGCCCATCTAATATCATAAATTCGAGTCTTGGCAGTAACAAGGATTGATAATTTATAACCCAAAATAAATGACAAGGAAATTTTTTTTGATTTTATTGACACTGGCGTTTTCGACAATCACCTTTTCATATTCTCAAGATACCGGAACGAGACAAAAATTAATAGGTAGTTGGATTTATGCAGGTTTGCAATTCAAAAGCTCTATGACCGAGTCCGACAAAGTGGAATCAGAGAAAGCTGACAAGAAGAATAAAGATTTAATTATAACTTTTGAATCGAACGGAAACTATATTGTTTGGAATAAACAATCTGGGAAAAATAATCCATTTGCAAAAGGAGCTGTTAGTTTAACTAATAAAGGACGACACTTGAAAATTGAAGGTCTTGAAGGTGACATAGACAAACTGAACGAGGAGTTGCTAATGCTTAGTCATCCTAATCGACCACTCATGGTCTTCAAAAAATATATGCCTGAAAATAAATAGTCCGTGATGGATAAAATACAAATAATAGGCTCGTCGAAATCCTTTAAACAGAGTTAATCTCTGCTATGGGACGGCTGTTGCCAGCTTCGCGATCATTTTATCTCGGCAGATCGATAATCCAAAATAAAAAGTGCCCGATTTCTCAGACACTTTCTCGGTCGGGGCGGCAGGATTCGAACCTGCGACCTCCTGCTCCCAAAGCAGGCGCGATAACCGGGCTACGCTACGCCCCGAACTTTTCTCATCAGCAATTCGCTTGAAATTGGGGACGCAAAACTAAGCATTTGCTTTATATGCAACAAACAATTCTGGATTTCATATTTCTTGCGTAAACCAGCCTTATTTCTTTAGTAATTTCATACAAGAAAAATATTTTATGCCGGTAAAAGATCTTAGCGCCATTCATTCATTAATCACTAACCTGTTTCAATGGCCAAAAACAACAGATGAATGGAATCAATATAAACTCTCGCAAGAACAAATTGATTTTTTTAATGAGAATGGGTTTTTAGGAGGCATAAAAATGCTCGATATAATGCAGATCGAACAATTAAAAAAAGAATTGAATGAATTAGCCAATACCGATCATCCCGCACATCATTTGTTTTATGAGTTTCACAGTAACGAATCATCAGACACCAACACCATTTTATTTCATGCACTTGGCGCCTGGCGCATCACGCCTGCATTTCATGATGTATTGTGGAACCCGCGTTTTGTAATGGCCGCAAGTCAGTTGCTCGGGAGTGTTCCGGTTCGTTTTTGGCACGATCAGTTGTTTTGCAAGCCTGCAAAAAAAGGCGGAGTTGTTGCCTGGCACCAGGATTATTCATATTGGACGCGTACCAAACCACTTGCCCATCTAACCTGTTGGTGCGGATTGGACGATTCAACAAAAGAAAATGGATGTCTTCAATATGTTCCCGGCAGTCATCGGTGGGGGTTATTGGATAAGCCCGAGCTCGCCGGAGATCTATTGGGCATTATAGATTATCTTACCCCTCAACAACAATCGCAATTTCTTCCGGTGCCTGTTGAAACAAAAGCCGGAGAAGCTATTTTTCATCATCCACTCACCTTACATGGTTCTGGTGAAAATAAAAGCGCACAACCACGGCGCGCTTTTGTAATTAATGTTTTTGCAGATGGAGTTCGTTCTGACACTGACCAATCTCTGCTAAATGGTGTTCCTGTAATTAAGAAAGACGAAAAGATGCAAGGGCAATTTTTCCCATTGTTATTCGAAGGACCACAATAGATCTTTTTTAAAAATTAAAGCCTATTCTTAATGCAACAACTCCACCATCGCTGTTTGTAATGTTAAAACCATAGCGCAACCCTATTTCAAACGCATTAAACTGAACTCCGGCAGAAGGCGCAAAAGTCAACGAATTTCTATTTGCAGACGCCACATTACCATCATTGTCTTTATAATAATATTTAAAATAGGAATATCCCAGTTCGCCCATAATAAAATAACGATGCTGCATGATGTATTTGTATCCTGCACGCACGGGAATTTGAATGGCAGCTTGTTTTGGCACGCCAGCTTCTGTTTTTGGTGCATATCCCAACAGTCCGGTAGTCAATGTTACAAAACCCGGACCTGCATGATGAGAATAACGTAATGTTAATCCTGCAGAAACACTATAGAGGTTTGAAATATTTCCTGTCGGCGCGCCCACTTCAATTCCGAACCCAAAACTGTTTTGTTTTGATTCTTTTTGCGCGATTGTTTTAACTGCGCCAACCGTGATCAATAAAATGATAATAGCAAAAGATTTCTTTTTCATGTTGATGTTTTTGTTCAATTATAAAAATGGATGGCATTGCGATTTTTAAAACAAACTTCACATGCAATAAAAAGTTCAATAAGTCCCGCTTCCTGTTATCTGAAATGTGTCTGCTGAATTATTTTGGTCTACAACAGCAGAAGAAAATGTGAATGATGTAGCGCTGTTTTTTGTGATGGTCCCGCTTCCCGCAAAAGACGCGTAATGAACGGATGTGCTGCCATTAAGAAAATATCCGGTTACAGATGGAACAACACTACTGTTATTGCTCACTGCTCCAATGGCTACACTGCCGGAACTTTGAGAGGGGATATCGAAAATGAATAAAAGATCGTTACCGGCAGGGTCAGCGGTTGGCCAAAGAGTAAGATCGTTGCCGGAATTGACAAAGTCTGGACCCAAAGTGTCGTTGGTTGTGAACGTAATATTATTAACAGTAATACTGGCTGTACCTGTACTAAACTTGGGTTTGGATTGACTTTTTTTGCAAGACATAATTAGGACAACTGTAATCAATGCAATCAAAAAGGGGGAAAGTTTTGATAAATTTTTCATGACATTATATTTGAATGATAAAACAATTTTCTGCCGACAGCCTAATGAAGTGTTTCAGATTCCAGTATCCAGGCAAGTTTTAAAAAGCGATTTCCTGAAGCATTATAAACGTATTGCACGTAACGGACCAATCCCAATCCATTTTGCACAAAAAATATTTGCGCGCTGTTTTTTTGTGCTGAGCAATCATAAATCACCGCATCATTCTTTATCGAATTTGTATAAACAGTTCCGTCAAGATCAATCAAAGTTGTATCAGCGTAGTAGGCATATAATTTTTCGGTTCCTATGCAGGGAGTTCCGCTCGTATTTAAGTTAACCGGCCAGGAGCTAATGCTTTGTGTACTATCCCCAGTTCCTTTTACAAATAATGTATAGTAAGTAATTCCATTAACGCTGTCAATGCTGCCCACTTTGGTACTCGAAAGATTGCCAAGCCACAATGAACTATTATTTAAACTGTTTTTCAATTGATAATAAACAACACCATTGGCAGTTGTTTGCCCCGTAACCGTAAGGGTAAAATCGGTACTATCAATTACATTACCCGTTGCAGTATCATAATTTTTCAACCGATAATTCCATGTATTATTCAGAGCAAAAGGAAATAAACCACTAATAGGAGTAACTGTACCTCCTCCCCCGCCGCCGCCAGAGCTGCTTTTGCTGCATGAAAACAATAAAATGAAAGTTCCTGCGGTCAATAGAAAAATAAACATGTGGATCGTCCGTTTCATGGTGGTGATTTTTTTTAAAATGATTTTTTTTGACGATATAAAATTAGGAGCAGTAAAAAGCAGGCACAATAACTAAATTTCAGTATTTTAATATCTGCAGAATTTGAGCAACTTTGAAAATGAGAATCGCATCGCGTTTACTCTTTAAAAAATTATTGAGATGGATCCCTCCATTTTTATTTTCTTCAGAATAAATACCCGCAAACTCAAAACGAGTTATGCTGATAACATTCAATACGCTGGTCAATTTCAATCATTGGTTTTTTGCAAAATTTTTTTCACTATTTTTTTTCTCTGCAATGTTTTAAGCATCCGCGTACAATCGCAAACTCCGGCAATTGATAGTTTGAAAAAAGAACTTGACAATCCGCAAAGCAATAAACTCTCCACACTTTTCGAATTATGCTGGCGCGGAGAATCAATGCCCGCCAAAGATTACATGATGTTTGCACAAAAGGCAAAACAGATCAGTATTCAGAATAATGATAAGACCAGCAGACTACAATCGGAATTTTTTATTGCACGATGTTACAATATCCGGGGAAGAGCAGATACAGCACTTCTGATTTGCAATGCAGGACTGAAAGAAACGGATCCGAATGAAATGTTCGATCAGTATCGTGAATTTATGTGGTACAAAATTGCAAGTCTTACCAAACTCAGAAAGATAAAAGAGTCAATTGATGAATGTTTTAAACTGTTGGAAGCCGGCGAAACGCATAATGATGTTTCAGCAAAGGTAATAGCCTATAATAATCTGGGCGCCAATAATGTTGTTTTAGGGAACCGCATCGAAGCACTGGCCTGGCTCAATAAAGCTTACGATCTTATTAAAGACAATGTGCTGTACAAAAAATTTGCGCTGGTGTTCACCAACCTTTCTGCTGAATATTTTTCCGTTAATAAAACAGATTCCGGATTCTATTTTCTGCACTATGCCTTAGCCATCGCTAAAGAAAATCAAAACCTTCGCAACCAGGCTGATTGTTTTACCATAATGGGTTTGGTTTATACGCTGCAAAACAAAACAGATTCTGCCGAACAAATGTTGAAACAGGCTGTTGCCATCCAAAAGAAGATCGGCAACATACAGTATATCCTGGTAGGACTTGAAGGGCTGGAAGCATTTTACGCAAAGCAAAAAAAATATCAGCAGGCAATTGATTGTATTAAAGAAGCGGAGAATTATTCACGACAATACCAGGAACCGCTTACGCTGCCTTTTTATAAAGACCTTGCCGATTATTACAAGCAACTAAAAAACTATGATGCTTACGGAGAAACGATGGATAGATTGATGTTGATGAAAGATTCGCTTTTTCAAAAAAGCAAGGCAGAAGATCTGGCAAAATTAGAAGCACAATATGATTTAACAAGCAAAGAGGCTTTTATTGCAAAACAAAAACTGGAGATCCTTCATAAAAACATTTGGGAAGGAATAACGATACTGGTTATATTAATTATTGCAGCGCTAACCTATTTATTCTTTCGCAGAAACAGGCGCAGACAAATCATGGCACTAAATGATGCTGAAGAAAAAGAAAGAAAACGCATCGCAGCAGATCTTCACGATAATATCGGAGCCTATGCCTCCGCCATCAGCGCTGGTATTGATGAAATAGAAAATAAGAAATTAATTACGGATGATTCATCCATCCATAATTTAAAAAACAATGCAACAGAGATCATCACTTCATTGCGGGATACGATTTGGGCATTCAACAAAGAATCAGTGACACTAACAGGCATCAGCGACAGAATAAAAATTTACACACAAAAAATCCAACCGGCTTATCCCCATATCCAGATCAGTGTTGAAGAAAACATCACAAAAGAAAAAAAATTATCGCCCGTTCAGGCCTTGCATATATTCAGGATCATGCAGGAAGCATTGCAAAATGCATTGCGACACAGCGACTGCAAGAATGTGACCATTAATATAATCGGTAATGATGAATCAATGTCGATCAGCATTGAGGATAATGGGAACGGCTTTGATCCGGCAAAAGTTCAGCATGCGGGGAATGGCCTAATTAATATGAAAACGCGTGCAGCTGAGGCTGGGCTGATTCTTTCAATCGAAAAAATAATTTCCGGCGGAACAAAAGTTTTGATGGTCGGAAAATGAAAAAATAACAAAAACTAAGTATTGTTTCCTGCTATTTAAATTGTGAACTTTAGAGATTAAAAATTGGTATGGGAATAAAAGTGGCTTTTGTTGATGATAATATGGTGAACCGAAATACATTCGTTCGCAAAGTGCAAAACTTTGATGATCTTGAAATCGCGTTCATTGCTCCCAATGGAAGCACCTGCCTGGAACAATTGAAGGAATTATCGCCGGAAAAAATGCCCCAGGTTTTGTTTGTAGATCTGCAAATGCCCAATATGAGCGGTATTCAGCTGATCCAAATCGCGAAAGTGTTGTATCCTTCTTTGCATTTTATCGTGCTCACCGTTTTTGATGATGATGAAAGAATATTTGAAGCCATTAAAGCCGGCGCAAATGGTTATTTATTAAAAGATGATAATGCCATTTCGCTGCGCAATGCCATTACCAATTCATTGGATCAGGGCGGTGCGCCCATGAGCCCCTCCATCGCACGCAAAGCATTTGATATGCTGAGCAAAGCTTCTGTCGCTTCCGTGCAACATGATAAAAGTGAATCCTCGTTCGACAGTTTATTGTCGGAAAGAGAAAAGGAGATCCTGCAACACACCATAAAAGGTTATAGCCCAAAACAAATCGCCGACACATTATTCATCAGCATTTATACCGTGCGAAAACACATCGCCAACATTTACGAAAAACTTCATGTGAACAGCAATACACAAGTGATGAATCTTGCCTATAAGAATAAATGGATTTGAGTTTTTGCCCAAGCTTGATTAAGGATTTCAATTCCCAGTTATTTCCCCTGTAATCTTGTCATTTTTTGCGAAATTGTACAGTAATTGCAATGTTTGAACATTCAATTTATTTTGTTGTTATAAGAAACTATTATGAAAAAATTGCTGGTATATCTCAGGCCTTACAAATGGCTGGTCGTTCTTACTTTGATTTTGGCTGCCATTAATATCGGTTTCTCGCTGGTCGATCCCATCGTTTTCGGAAAACTGATCAATCTTGCAAATGTTCATCAGTCAATTCCGCCGCCGGCAAGTAAATTCACCTGGCATGATTATTTGTTTATGAAAATTCATTACACCAATGCCAACAATAAACCAGAGATCCTGTATGGAATTGTTTGGTTATTACTCGCATCCATCACTGTCGCCATGATAAGCCGGCTCGCAAAAAATTTTCAGGATTATTTTTCAAATGTCATTATTCAAAAATTCGGAGCAAAGGTGTTTACAGACGGACTACAACACGCCATGAAATTGCCTTACCAGGAGTTTGAAGATCAACGCAGCGGCGAAACGCTTTCTATTCTTACAAAAGTGAGAACAGACGTAGAAAGGTTCATCACCAGCTTTATCAATATTCTTTTTGGCGTAATCGTAGGGATCGTTTTTGTTTTTGTGTATGCTGCCATTTATATCCATTGGAGCATCCCCATTGCCTATTTGGTCGGGATTTTCTTATTAACCGCTATCACCAACGTATTAAGCCGTAAAATTAAATCCATTCAAAAGACAATTGTTGCACAAACCAATGCACTCGCCGGTTCAGCAACAGAATCGCTGCGCAACATCGAATTGATAAAAAGTCTTGGGCTCACGCACCAGGAAGTAGGTCGTCTTAATAAAAACACATATAAAATTCTTGGTCTAGAACTCACGAAAGTAAAACGCATACGAAGCGTAAGCTTTGTGCAGGGCACGATGGTAAATACTTTGCGTCAAGTGATCTTATTTATTTTGATGTGGCTCATTTTTCGCCGATATATGGATGCAGGACAGTTGGTAACGATGCAGATCTTTTCTTTTTTTATTTTTTCGCCCCTGCAGGAAATCGGAAATATCATTCTCTCCTATCGTGAAGCGGAAGCATCCTTGAATAATTTTGATGCATTGATGAAAAAAGAACCCGAAACTCAATCCAAAAGCCCGAGGCATCTGGGTAATGTTGAATCTTTGGCTTTTCGCAATGTTGTTTTTAAACATCAAACGGCACAACATCATGCCATTGACAATATTAGTTTTGAAGTAAAAACCGGCGAAACCATCGCCTTTGTTGGCCCTTCCGGTTCCGGCAAAACAACCTTGATGAAACTATTGGTTGGATTATATCGCCCCAAAGAAGGAAATATCCTGTATAATAATCTTGATGAAAATTCCATTCTCTTTGATGATCTGAGAAATCAAATTGGTTTTGTAACGCAGGATACCCAATTGTTTTCTGGAACGATCCGTGAAAATTTAATGTTCGTGAACCCCGCTGCAAGCGAATCAGACCTGCTCGATGTATTAGCAAAGGCATCATGCACTAATTTATTATCCAGGGCGGAAAAAGGGTTGGATACGATGATCGGGGAAGGCGGCTTGAAATTATCCGGTGGAGAAAAACAACGATTATCCATTGCCCGTGCGCTATTACGCAAGCCACATGTATTGATCTTTGATGAAGCCACTTCAGCACTCGATTCATTGACGGAAGAAGAAATTACAGAAACAATCCGTGATGTGTCATCGCAAAGAAACCAAATAACGATATTGATTGCGCATCGTTTATCTACAATAATGCATGCCGACAGGATTTATGTTTTGGAAAAAGGGGAAGTTGCCGAAACGGGAACACATGAAAGTCTGCTCGCAGAAAAAGGTCTGTATTATGCCATGTGGCGCCAGCAAATTGGAGAAAGAAAGAATATGTCGACAACGAAGGTTGCAGTATAGACAATTGATATTGGGAATTGATAACAAAGAAGACCTATAGGATTTTAAAATTCTCATAGGTCTTTTTATTTATAGTTACATTCGCATTTCGTTTGGGCATGGCAGGTAATAATTTTACATTTTATTTTTTACTTTACAAATGTCAATTCAAGATAAACCGAACTTCTGGTGGAGCATTTTAACGATGAAATGCCCTCGTTGCCGCAGGGGGAAAATGTTTGAGAATAATAATCCCTGGAATTTGAAAAAAACCTTTAGAATGTATGAACATTGTCCGGAGTGCGGACAACGTTACGAATTGGAAGTTGGCTTCTGGTACGGAACAGGGTATGTTAGCTACGCCATTGATGTGGTCCTCTGTATCATCAGTTTTGTCCTTTGGTGGCTGACTATTGGAATGTCAACAAATGACAATCGTTTTTTTTGGTGGCTGGGGATCAATTGCGTCGGGCTTTTTTTATTACAGCCGTGGATAACAAGATTGAGTCGTGTCGTGTATTTGTATTTTTTTGTTCACTACGATCCTGATTATAAAAATACCAAAGCAAAGAAGTTCGATTACCAGTCGGAAGAATACTATACAAAACCTGAAGAGTAAAATTAAATGTCATGAATAAAAAAATCCCCGCTTGCGACCGGGGATTTTTTATTTCCGAAAGTTATGATTTCGGGTTAGTAAGACTCATTTAACGATGAAATGCAGATATTATTATGTAATCAATAAAAGGTCATGCTCCGTGAAGAAAGTTTTATTGATCAACTACGATTCATCAATCTCAGTTCGTTTCTTTTTCTTTCAAATTAAAATTGAGCGGGAAGTCTAATTTGAAAGAAATATTTCTTCCCATATTGTGAATGCCGTGCGCCGGATCGGTATCATCAGGTCCGTATAGAAAATACTTTAACCTGCTTAGATGATCAAAGTAAGCGACGTCAAAAATATTATTAGCCATCACATAAATATTCACAATTGTTTTTCCTTTTTTATTCGCAATGGCACCGCCAAAACCCGCATTAATTAAGGTATAGCCAGGCGTGGGCGTTTCTGTTCCATAAGCCGTGTAGGCCCGGTTTTGCGTTGCATACCATGCAGCCTGAACTTTTATAAAAAGGTTTTTCAGGCTTTCGTGTTCTTTATTGTCAAAATTATATCGCAGTTCAGAAATTCCATGAACAGGCGAAATGAATGGAAGATATTTATTACTGTCTGTAAGGAGTTTTGAAGGGATTCCTTTATTAAGTGCATATACAGCAGAAAAGCTATTTTCAAAATGCAGTTGTTTAACAGGATGAATGTCTATACTCAATTCTCCGCCATACGATTCTGCTTTCCCTTGTTGAAATTTATATGCAGGAACTCCGAGTAATATCGAATCACCACCAAACACGCTTTGCAATTTTTGATTGAAGATGTAATTGGAAATCTCATTATTGAAAATGCTGAGATCAATTACAATATATTTTGAAGCATAGGTCGTACCAATATCTTCCTGCAAACTGAATTCAGGTTTGAAATCAGGATTACCGATCTGGAAAAACCCGGTTCCCGGATGAACGCCATTCGCAGAAATTTCAGAGATATTGGGAGCTCGATAACCGCGGGAAATATTTGCTTTTAAAGAAAAACGGTCAGTAAAGTTGTAGGTAGCACCAGCGCTTCCTGAAAAACCAGAGAAAACATGGCTGTAATTACTGAATGGTTTATCCGCGCCAACCGTATCTGCCCCAAAAACTGGATTTGTTATCAAAGTTGCCGGATCTGTTTTCGTGTATAGCTCACTGTTATGAAAAGATCGGCTATCAAAACGAACGCCGCCGGAGATATCTAATTTATTAATTGTTTTTTTCGCCATGGCAAATGGCCCGATATCAAACTGATGATAGGAAGGAATGACAAATTCAGTTCCTTTTGTTACATCGTTGGTTTGATACATTCCATTAATGCCTGTTGAAATATTCCATCCTTTGAATTCCGGGAAATAATATTTCACATCATAGGAATATGTATTGAGTTGCAAAAACAAGCCGGCTACATCCTGGAATGGAACTTCAGGGTGACTGAATTCGCGGCGAATACTTCTTTGCAATCCGAGGTTAACAATAAGGTGGCTATTCCCTATTGCAAAATTATTGGTGAAGTACGCGCGATAATGTTGAACATGCTGATGAAGCACGGTCATCTTATAAGAGGTCAATTCAGATTTTGGAACAACGGGTCTTGGCAAGGTATCCGCTTCTGTATTTTGATAAGTGAATTGCCCCAGAGAATCGCGGCTCCCATCGGGGATTTCCTGCTGATCATCAAACAAAGAAAGATTAAGATGCGAATAGCCCCAGCTTTTATGCAATCCCAGGGAAACATTGGCATCAGTCTCATTGAAAGCGGTGTTGTACACGCGTCCATCAATCTTGTTCTGATAATTTGTAGCTTCTTTATGCGAAATTCTTCCCATCCATTCAAATCCATTATTTGTTGCGCCCAACATGGCGGACCCGCCAAACATTCCGTTATTGGTCTGATATTCTGCTGTGATATCACCGATCATTTTTCCTTCCGCTGCCGGTTGAACCGGAATAAGGTTTACCACTCCTGCCAGTGCATCTGAACCGTAAGTTAAACTTGCCGGACCTTTTACCACTTCAACTCTGTCAATTCCATATTGATCAACCTCAATGCCGTGCTCATCTCCCCATTGCTGTCCTTCTTGTCGCACACCATCAAACAAAGTGAGCACGCGATTATAACCCAATCCGCGTATAAACGGTTTGGAAACATTTGGTCCTGTTGTAACTGCTGTAACTCCGGGAACTTTTGCAATAGCATCAATAATATTTGTGCCGATATTCGTCACGAGATAATCGTGCGTAACAGAAACGATCGGCACGGGACTTCTTTTTATTTGCGTAGCTTTTGATAATCCGGTAACCACCACCGGACTTTCTTCAACATATTCATCTGTCAATTCAAAGTTGGCAATAGTCTCTCCTTTAATAAAAATATTTTTGGTGATCGTCTTGTAACCGATTGAATGTACTTCGAGAAGATATGATCCTGTTGGTAATTTTCTAAAAGAATAATTGCCGCCTGAATCGGCGACAGCGCCGAGTTTTAGATCGGCAATATAAACAGATGTTCCGGGCAGCGCGTTGCCTTTGTTCTTTTCAATAATTTTTCCAGATAATGATCCTCCATTTGAAATACGTACTGCTATTGGTTTTTGTGCAACCGTGGTATCCTGTGAAATTGCCCGCTCATAAAAGAATAGAATAAAAAGAACAGCTATTGATTGATAAGCTTTGTATCGCTTCATAAATGATTTTTAAAATTCACTGCAATGATGATTAAACTTAATGATTGAATTGCCTGAGGACAGGCCAAATCGAAGTTTTTAATTCAGAAAAACATCATACAAGGCAAGGAGGTCCGCGAGGTGCCGCATAGAATTGATCAATAGAAATAAGATCATTTACTTCTTTATTGATGGGTAATGAAAATAATAAAGGGATTATTATTTCAGGAGCAATATGATTATTGACAAATGGGGATTCAACAACTAGATTATCACAACTGCAATTAAATCCGGCAACATTAAGCTTTGCCGTGTTTCCGAAATTAGATTTAAGCGGTACGTCTTTGTGATTGGCAACAAGATTGTGCAGTATTATTTTTGGAGTAACGCTAAATGCAAAAAGAATGAGCATTAGCGCTGCCAATAATTTTTTTATGACTTGATTTTTTCCCAAATTGATTTGCTACAGTGTTGCAAATTACTTTTTTTATTTGATAGATCAGGGATTATAATGATGAATGACGTTAAAATTGAAACCGAAGTTCAAAGTACCTGTGCCGATGAGAAGATTCCGAGGCAAACGGCTTGACAGAACCATAGAGGATTGTATCAGAATGCTCAACTCAGATTCTCAATCACTCCGGCAATTCCCTGGCCGCCGCCAACACAAGCAGTTACGATCCCGTATTTTTTATTAAGGCGTTTCATGTCGTGGGTGATCTGTATGGTCAGTTTTGTGCCGGTGCAGCCAAGCGGATGACCAAGCGCAATAGCCCCTCCATTAATATTAACAATATCGGTATTCAATTCTAATTTTCTAATTACTGCCAAGGCTTGTGATGCGAATGCTTCATTCAACTCAATGAGATCGATTTGACCGAGATTCATGTTCGCCTGCTTCAATGCTTTTGGAACTGCTTCAATCGGCCCGATGCCCATAATACGTGGATGTACACCCGCACTTGCACAGGCAACCAACCGAGCGAGGGGCTTTAATCCCAACTCATTCATCATCTTCTCTCCCATTACAATAACAAAAGCTGCGCCGTCGCTTGTTTGTGAAGAGTTACCCGCAGTCACGCTACCACCCGCCGCAAAAACAGGTTTTAGTTTTGCCAATGCGGCTAATGACGTATCCGCGCGCGGACCCTCATCCGTATCAACCACAAAATTCTTTTTTTGTTTTTTTCCTTTTGCATCAACATACACTTCGTCAACATTGATTGGCAAAATGCCAGTTTTAAAATATCCGTTCTTAATGGCGTTGATCGCTTTTTGATGTGAATTAAATGAAAACGCATCCTGGTCTTCGCGATTGACATTATATTCCTTTGCAACTGCTTCTGCGGTCAGTCCCATGCTGAGATAATAATCCGGTTCTTCCGATGCAATGGAATAAGCAGGGACGGTTTTCCACCCAGCCGTTGGAACCATCGTCATACTTTCTGTACCGCCTGCGATGATGCATTCCGCCTGTCCGCTGCGAATTTTTGCCGTGGCAATGGCAATGGTCTCCAATCCGCTGGCACAATAACGATTCACTGTTACTCCGGGTGCATGGATGCCAACCGCACGCGCAGCAATGATGCGACCAACTTGTAACCCTTGCTCCGCCTCAGGCACAGCATTCCCCACAATTACGTCATCCACTTTTTTTGCATCGAGTTGTGGAACTGACCCAAGCAATGCCTTAATAACGGTTACCGCTAAATCATCCGGGCGATAAAAACGAAAGCCACCACGTTTTGATTTACCCACTGCTGTACGATAACCGGCAACGATATATGCTTCCTGCATAAAAAGAATTTAAATTTAGATTGATAACAAACGAAGAACTTGTTTGGTTGTCTATGCAACTTTCTATATCAAAGATAAAAATTTCCGTGGAGATTTTAGAGAAGGTCAGGAATTGGATAATGCGTAAGTTTTAAAATTTATCATTTTTTTATGCTGCCCGTGATCGTGATTGCGTTTAGTCCCAACCTGTTAAAAAGATGATTTTATTATAATCCAAACCAATCGCTAAAGTATCAATGTCCTCAATGCGCATAAACTTTTAATCAAACCCGCTTGTATTGCACGTGTAATGCAAAGTAATTTGTAAATCTTCAGTCGGATCTCAAATTAAACTGCTGTCTTATTTAGTGATAAGCGGAGTTACTTGTGCAGAAACAGCTTGCCAAATCTTTTCTTTTTTCAGGTATACGTCTTGATAACAATTTTTCCCGGTCATCTCTTTTCCGTCTATCATGTATTTGAATGTTTGCCAGCAGCTGACAATTCCTACGTTCGGTGTTATGATTCTAATCTCAACAGAATCGATGGTGAGTGAAGTAAACTTTATGGTGGAGGATGCTACCATGGAAATATTATCCTTCTTGGTAAGCTTATTTCCCGAAGGATTAACCATCAAAAAATCTTCAGAAAGAATTTTTGAAAGCGTTGCCGTGTCCTTTTTAACGATGGAATTCCCAAAATCTTGATTCAGCTTCTTCAGTATATCTATATCAGTAGATTGCGCAATTATGTTTTGAGATACATTGAGGAGGAAAATGCAAAAAAGTATTTTACTCATGTTGTAAATGTTTTTCTTTTACTAAATCTGATTCATACGGCATTGCGGGTGGTGGGCAAACTGATTTGTCAATTTTTACAAAGTTATAGTAAACGAGAGGAATCATTACTAACACTAACCAACAACCGAAAACAATACGCTCAATAAAGTTTTGGGGCACCGGGGCCTTCCAATCGAGGCTGCATACATAAAAAACTGACGTATCTTTGCAAAGATCATGTACAAGCTGCTTCGCAACATTTTATTTTTATTTCCTGCAGAAAGTGTGCATCACTTTTCGATGAAAAGTCTGAAGCTTATCTGCAAGGTCGGCTTTCTAAAGAAATTGATTGCTTCACAATTCACCATTAATGATCAACGGTTCACCAAAGAATTATTTGGATTGAGTTTCAAAAACCCGATCGGGCTGGGCGCCGGATTTGACAAAAACGCAGTTTATCTTAATGAACTCGAAACATTGGGTTTTGGATTTGTAGAAATAGGAACTGTAACACCCTTGCCGCAGGCCGGAAATGATAAACCCAGGCTTTTTCGACTAAAAAAAGATAAAGCCCTTATCAATCGCATGGGGTTTAATAATGATGGCGCAAAAGTGATCGCGGATAGACTTCGCGAATGGGCATTGGTGAATAGACAATCGAATATTCATCATCCCCCTCTGATCATCGGTGGAAATATTGGAAAGAATAAGATAACGGCTAATGAAGATGCATGGAAGGACTATGAGATTTGTTTTCGGGAATTATTTGACTGCGTTGATTATTTTGTGGTGAATGTGAGCTCGCCAAATACCCCGGGTCTGCGCGAACTCCAGGATAAAGATTCGCTTAAAAAAATTCTCTCTAATCTCCAACACATTAATCGCGCACAAAAAAATACCAGGCCTCTATTATTAAAAATTGCACCGGATCTAAATCTTGCACAAGTCGATGATGTAATTTCTCTTGCAAAAGAAATTCCACTCGACGGATTGATAGTAGCGAATACCACCATTGAAAGAGACAAACTACAAACCACAAAAGACAGACTGCAAAGTATTGGTGCTGGCGGATTGAGCGGCGCGCCACTAAGAGAGAAGTCCACCGAAATGGTGAAATACATTAAGGAAAATTCGAATGGCGCAATCACCATTATTGCTTCAGGCGGGATATTTAATACAGATGATGCAAAAGAAAAAATAAATGCAGGCGCTTCATTACTGCAGTTGTGGACAGGTTTTATTTACGAAGGCCCTGCCATAGTGAAAAAGATCCTGAAACAAATGTGATAACTAAATTCCGGAATCAATCTCGTCAGTTGCATATTTTACAATTGCACGCCCAGCATCGGTCCAAGGAAATATGTTCTTGTATATGCCTTGTACAAGGCTCCGCGTAAGCCGACTGAAATGGCTGTGTTCGGAATTTTAAATTCGTATTCAGCAATCAAATTAACGCCTCTTGTTCTTCCTGTGCTTTGCTGAGATGGCCAGGTGGTTGTTTTTGATCCATCTTTATCGACGATAAGCGGGTAAGCTCTTTTGATATTGTAAAAAGAAAAAGAATATCCTAAACCTATTCGGAACAATGTTGCTTCGGTTTGATATGGCAACCAGTAAATATTAAAATCAATGGTATTGGCTTTGGTGTATTCCTGCACTTGTGTTGTGCGCGGATAGCCGGCAATATCAGCATGCTTGCCGCCGATCGCCCCTTCAAAGTTCTGAATAAGTGGAAACGCATACTCAAAGGCTGCAGTATATCCATTTAAACCCGGAAAGTCGTGGGTGTAGCCAAGTCCTGCTTTTATTATACCGTTGTTTTCGGTGAATTGGGCTTGGAGTCTGCCCACGCAAATTGCCAGCAACAATACGATGAACCGCTTCATAATAAAATTTTCAAAAGGTCAGAAAAAATGTTCAGCGTAAAGTTGATTTCGATAGAGTAGATTTTGTATTTGTATAACTCCGGCTGTTAAAAAAAATTGCGTTCAAACACGACAATTTTCACCGGGAAACGACAAAATAGAAAATCTTGTCCATTAATAAAAGCTTCAGGAAAAATTTTGTTGAAATATTTATGTTCCCGGCGATAGAATGACTGCTCAGCAATCTTGCTTCGCAGATCTTGCCATTTTATTTTATCGCGTCAATAAAGTAGCGGCAACAATGCCGGCAGTTTCTGATCTTAATCTGGTTTCACCTAAACTAACCGGTAAGAAATGATGCTGTAAGGCAAATTCAATTTCATTTTTTGTAAAGTCTCCCTCGGGGCCTATTAAAATGATCTGCGCATTGGTGGCGCTGTTTATCGCGTCATTTAGATCCACCTTTGCTTCATGGGCGCAATGCGCAATAAACTTTTGGGCATGATGGGATTGATTAATGATCCCATTTAATGGCTGCGCTTCATATAATTCAGGGAGCCATGATTGTTGTGATTGCAACATTGCGCTCACCAGAATATTTTTCATTCTATCAAAACGAAAATGAAGTTTCTCGGTTCTTTCGCAGATCATCGGGATAATTTCAGTGACTCCCAATTCAGTCGCTTTCTCCAGAAACCATTCAAAGCGATTTGTATTTTTCAAAAGTGAAATAGCAATGGAAATTTTTCTTAAGCCCTGAGCTTTGCGGTTTATCTCTTTAACCCTGACAACACATTTTTTTTTGTGATCATCTGCAATTACGCAGGTAAGGAGATTTCCTTTCCCGTCAGTTAATAGCAGTTCTTCATTGATCTGCATCCGCAGAGACTGGACAATATGTTTTGATGCGTCTTCATCAAGAGTTATTAACGTATGCACATCACCGGTGGTCTCAGTATAAAAAAAAGGAAGTTCCATATAGAGGAAGATGTGGTAATTGCTGATTTAGGGATTTATCGATTTCGAAAATCTTATTTTGATTTTAAATAGACCAAATCTAAAAATCCCAGATGACAGGATCAGAGATCTCAGAACGGTGTCTCTTCGTCATCACCAAAGAGCAGGTCATTCATTTTGCTTTCCGTCTGTATATATAGTTTAGCACCGCTGTTTTCATCATCCGGAACCGGTTTCCAATTCCCTGGCGGCAAACCGGTAGTGCCAAAATTATTACCGTCTTCTTCAATAAATTTTTGAATATGCAGCAGGGCTTTCAGCTTAATGGTTTCCAATGAACCGTTACGGTGCTTGGCAATACGAACATGCGTTTCGCCCTTATTGCTTTCGCCCATTTCATTGGCATTGATATCATAATATTCTGGACGATATAAAAACATCACCATGTCCGCATCTTGCTCAATTGCTCCAGACTCACGCAGATCGCTCAGTTGCGGCATCTTGCTCCCTTCTTTTCTTTTTTCAACTTCACGACTTAACTGTGAAAGCGCTATGATCGGAACCTGTAACTCTTTAGCCAATCCCTTTAAATCTCTTGATATGCGACTGATTTCCTGCTCACGGTTTGTATTCCGGTTCTCGCCGGTTCCACTCATCAATTGCAGGTAATCAATAATGATCAATCCAACATTATGTTTGTTCTTTAGTCGTCTGCATTTTGCGCGTAGTTCGAAAATATTCAGCGCAGCAGTGTCATCAATAAAGATCGGGGCTTGCGCCAGGCGTTGAATCCCTTTGGCATACAATTGTTTCATTTCATGCTCCTGCAATCTTCCGCGGGCAATCTTTTCCAACCATATTTCACTTTCAGCAGATAATATTCTTTGCACTAGTTGTCCAGCGCTCATTTCAAGACTAAAAAATCCAACCGCAGTGGGTTTTGTTGGATGCAATGCTGCATGACGAGCGAGATTTAATGCAAATGCCGTTTTACCCACAGAAGGACGCGCGGCAAGAATAATCAGATCCGTAGGTTGCCAACCATAAGTAACATGATCGAGCGAAGCAAAACCCGTGGGCACGCCGGTTACATCCTCATTTTTATTGCGCAGATCTTCGATACGTTGAATGGTTTTTACAAGAACCGTATCAATGCTGTCAAAATTTTTGCGAAGATGGTTATTGGTAATCTCAAATAATTTACTTTCCGCATCATCTAGCAAATCAAAAACATCGGTGCTGTCTTCATAAGCATCGCCAATAATTTCTCCACTAATGCGGATCAATTCGCGTTGAATGAATTTTTGCAAAACGATGCGTGAATGCGTTTCAATATTGGCTGCAGAAACAACCGTGTTTGTAAGTCGCGTTACAAAATAGGCGCCACCCACTTTATCCAATTCTTCCCGCGATTTCAACTCTTCAGACACCGTTAAAATGTCTATCGGCTGACTTTTTTGCGTAAGCGATTGCATCGCTTTAAAAATCTGCTGATGACTTTCGACATAAAAATGTTCCGGTTTTAAAATTTCGGCAACGGTATCAAAAGCACTTTTCTCCAACATAATCGCTCCAAGCACGGCTTCTTCCAAATCTTTAGCTTGTGGGGGTATTTTTCCGTAAACCATGGTGCTCAAATCAATGGCAGGTCTGCGTCTTTGCTTTCGGTCTGTAAGGTTAGTAATCTCCATTATTGTCTTCAAAAAAGAATTAAAAAAATTTGTGTCCGGCCCTTTGTAATTCTATTAAGGAGCACAGCGTCGCACTCTTGTACTAAAATATTCGCATGCGTTTTTGGCAGCTCGTGCATCATTTCTATCGTTCATGATATTTTTCATTTTGCTGTAATTCATTTTGCATTTTGCTTTTCTGCTTTCAATCATGCAGACGAAAATACCACTTGGTTAAATCGTCTGATTCTTTAACCAGGCTCGTGGGGGTTAGTGTTCAGCTTTGTATTAAGAAAATGTTACGCCACTGTGAACGAAATGTTACCCTAGAGTCAGGAAGGCGAATATAAAATTGAAATCAACGTTCAAGAAAAATTTTTTGTTCTTATATTTCTCCTAAAGAAATCTACATAGTTATTCCCGCTAATACAAAGCTTGTTCACAGTACTTACAAACCTATCCACAATTTAAAAAAGTTTTTACCATTTTTTCTATTTTAATAACAACATGATGTGCAAAAAAATGTCAAAAAAAAATTTTGCCAGGTTGCCGAGAAACCAGAATGACACTTCAGGCATTTTCAAAAAATATCATTTTGCCAAAATGCAACAGCCCGCTGTATTTGCGGGCTGCTGAAAAATCAAGAAATCAAATTTTATTGATGCTGGTCTTTGTTTTTGTCCTGGTCTTTTTGTTTATCGGTCGCCGCTTGAAGCTTTTTGTCCGATTGTTTATTTGGCCGGTTAAACTGCTTGTTTTTCTGATTGGCGTTAACGCCATTTGGATTATTCTGTGCTTGATTATTTCCTGTCCGGTTGTTTGGATTATTGCCAGCAGGATTACCATTGTTCGTGGGCCGCTGATTTTGATTATTATTCTGTGATGTAGTGTTGGCCGGGCGATTAAACTGATTATTATTGGGCACAACATTATTCTTTGGTTGCGGCTGTTGTGTAACCGGAGTATTTTTTACCGGCTGATTTTGATTATTATTCTGCGATGTGGTGTTGCCCGGGCGGTTAAACTGGTTATTATTGGGCACAACATTATTGTTTGGTTGAGGCTGTTGCGTAACCGGAGTATTTCTTACCGGCTGATTATTGTTGAACCGGTTATTATCCGTATTGCTGTTAGTCGTGTTATTAGCAGGTTGCTGATTGTTATTGAAATTATTCGGTCTGTTATTTTGCTGGTTCGCCGGCTGTTGATCATTATTTGATCTGTTATTGTTATTTGACCTGTTTTCATTATTTGCCGGCTCCTGTCTTACATTGTTATTTGCAGGCGTTGTATTGTTGTTTGTATTCTGCTGCGGATTTTCCTGCCTGTTAATTGTAGATCTTAAATTACCAAGTGGAGTGACCCGTGTTGGCGCGATTCTTTGTTGATTGTTATTATTGGCATTATTATTCGCATTTGCATTAACATGGGGACGATAAATATTCAATTGCCCATTATTGAATTGTTCTCCGGGAGTATTTGACTGACGCACCGTTGCTGGTCTTACTGTTGTTCCGGTATATCGTGACACTTCACGGGGATCGGGACCCGAAATATAATTGTTCCGGATATTATTGTTTACGGTAGTCCTGTTGCTATTGATATTGGTATTGTTAACCGTGTAATTATTATTGATAACCGTGGTGTTATTGATAATGGTTACATTTCTGGTCTCATTTACATAGTAATTGCTTACCGACGGACTCGAAACATATTGATGCGGAACAAAACACCAGTAACTTGACGGAGGATTATATGATGAAACGGCAACGCCCACTGTTACATTCGGACCTAAGGGAGCCCAGCCATAATAATCAGCGCTCTGTCTCCAGCTAACCCAAGCAGGCGCCCATTGGTATCCAGGAATCCACATCCATCCATACATCGGGTCCATAAACCATCTGCCGTAATGGAATGCTGCCCATCCCCAATTATAGCCTGATGACCATGTCCATCCATCTTCTGTATAAACCCATTGACCGTTTGTCGCATATGGTTTAAATCCCGGTCCAACATTGGGCATCCATACATAACCATATTCAGGATAATCTATCCATTGTCCGTAAGGACTTAATTCATCATAAAAGGTTTGATAAGTTACCGTAGGTGGCTCCTCCATTGCCGGCGGCGGTGGATTTTGCACTACATAAGTGGGTCCGCAACTTGCAAAAAAAATAGCTATTGCAATAATTGCGCAAAGGTGTTTTTTCATACGTAAATTTTAAGTTGTCAAAATTACTTCTTTCTTATTGCATAATTCATGCTAAAAATCATTTCTACAAAACTACCAGCATTAAATTTTTTGTGAAAAGAAACGCCCGCGACCGGCAGGCGTTTCACCATCTCCAATTGATGGCCTTGTTATTCTCTATCTATAAAACTATTTTTGTTTTCTATTAAAAATCCTGTTCGGAGAAAAGCTTCCAGCCGAAGCAAAAGAACGAGGGGCTGGCTGAACCTGGTGCGTTACTGTTCTTTGCTGAGCCGGCTGGCCTTGACGATATGCATTGCCGTTAGAAGGCATGACCGGCATTGTTCTGGCAACCGGTGATTGAAATGCAGGTCTTGAATTATTCATTACCGGCGAAGTATTGCGATTTTGCGCCTGGCGTTGAAATACATTATTGCTTGCATTGTTATTGACCACCGGTGCACTGTTCCGGTATTGCGCCTGCCGCTGAACAACATTGCTATTATTACCACTGAAAAAACTTCTTCTGTTATCTTCATTCCGGTTGATGTCAGGACGATTATTATTGATGATCTGTGTTGTTCTTGCCTGAGCATTATTATTGGTAACTGGCTGCGTTGGACCGTTGAACTGTTGCCTGTTTGACGGGGCAAATCTTTGCTGTGCATTATTTGAAATGGCTGTAGCATTCACTCTTGGTCTGAATATGCGTAGTTCCGTATTATTGATCTGCACATTTCCCGGACGATCATTATTTCTGATCGCTAAGGGACGAATGGTATTGTGGGTGAACTGTTCTACTTCTCTCACATTCGGTCCTGCCGCAAAAAACCTGTTCGTACGATTATTGATATTGACCCTGTTATTGATTATGGTGGTATTATTAATTATCGTTGTGTTCCGGCTTGCATTCACAAAATAATTATTGACATAAGGACTTGAAATATATTGATGGGGTACAAAACACCAATAGTTTACCGGAGGATCATATGAATCTATTGAAATGCTGAAGTTCACGTCAGGCATCAATGGAGCCCATCCATAATAATCATTGCTGCTTCTCCAGCTAACCCAGGCGGGCGCCCATTCATAGCCGGGAACCCACATCCAGCCATAATAATTATCATATAACCAACGACCGTAGTGGAATGCAGCCCATCCCCAACTATAATCGGAAGCCCATGTCCATCCCATATCCGTATAAACCCAATGCCCGTTCGTTGCATATGGTCTAAAATCGCTGCCAACAGATGGCTGCCATACATAACCGTAATTGGGATAATTTATCCATTGCCCGTAAGGACTCAGGTCATCATAAAATGTTTGATAAGAAACATCATCAGACTGATAAGCATTATCATTCTGGTAAGTTTGATATTCATCTGATGAAGCAACCTGGCTATAGGTGGTGCATGCGGTTAATTGAATTGTTGTAACAATTAATCCAAAGAGTATAATTTTTTTCATAATTCAATTTTTAAGTGAGTAATTATAAATCAGACTTACTGAAAAACACGAAGTGTAATTCATTGTCGGGCTTTAACTTTTGTTTATCCAAAAAAAATTCACATTTTATTGCCTGGAAATTTTCAATCTCAAAGCATATTCTTAAAAAACTATCTTTGCACACCAAGAAAAATTGTATAAATGACTATTAGCTATAATTGGCTTTGCGATTATTTACCGGTAAAAGTTGATCCTGAAAAGTTATCCCTGATACTTACTTCTGTTGGACTTGAAGTCGAAAGTTTGGAGAGATATGAATCAATAAAAGGAAGTCTGGCAGGATTGATCGTTGGAGAAGTCCTCAGTTGCGAAAAACATCCCAACTCGGATAAGCTGAAACTTACCACAGTTAATATCGGCGATGGTAAACCTTTGCAAATTGTTTGCGGTGCGCCAAATGTAGCGGCTGGACAAAAAGTAATTGTTGCAAAACCAGGCGTTACCATTTTTCCCATAAAGCACGAGCCATTAACATTACAAGTTGCCAAAATAAGAGGTGTTGAAAGTTTTGGAATGATCTGCGCAGAAGATGAAATCGGGTTAAGTGAAAATCATGCAGGCATTTTAATTCTCTCTTCAGATGCAATTGTTGGCGCTCCCGCTACCAACTACTTTGAACCATATGAGGATTTTATTTACGAAATCGGGTTAACCCCAAATCATATGGATGCCATGAGCCATATAGGTGTGGCGCGTGATGTTTGCGCTTATCTTTCCCATCATGAAAACAAAGTATTAAAACCAAAATATCCATATCCCGATAACCTAAAGGTTGCAGATAATAGCGTGTCCATTTCCGTTAGTATCGAAAATAACAATGGCTGCCAGCGCTATTCCGGTTTGAGCTTAAAAAATATAATTATCAAAGAATCCCCAAAATGGATGCAGGATAAATTAAATGCAATTGGCGTTCGTCCGATCAATAATATCGTGGACATTACCAATTTTGTGCTGCATGAAACCGGGCAGCCGCTTCATGCATTTGATGCAGATGAAATAACAAGCAAAAAGATCGTTGTAAAAAATTTACCTGAAGGAACTCCATTCATCACCCTGGATGAAAAAGAAAGAAAATTAAGTGCCGCCGATCTGATGATTTGCAATGGCAATGAACCGATATGTATTGCAGGCGTATTTGGCGGATTGAAAAGCGGGATAAAATCAACGACAAAGAATATTTTTTTGGAAAGCGCTTATTTTAACCCAATTGATATTCGTAAGACTTCCGTAAAACACGGATTGCGAACCGACGCAGCCAGCAGGTTTGAAAAAGGAACGGACATTTCCAATACGGTAAACGTCTTAAAAAGAGCAGCATCATTAATCCAAGAATTGGCAGCGGGAGAAATTGCGTCTGATATCATTGATTTGTACCCGGATCCAAAAGAAAAAATCATTATCGATCTAAAATATGAATATCTAAAAAAGTTAAGCGGAAAGAATTATCGCCACGATTCAATAAAAAAAATATTATCAAGTCTGGATTTTGAAATAATACAAGAAAACGAAGGTGAAATATATGTTGCTGCCCCGCATCATAAACCAGATATCACTCTGGCAGCGGATCTTGTAGAAGAGATCATGCGCATTGATGGTTTGGATAATATTGAAATCCCATCCACCATTTCCATTTCCCCTTCAACGGAAACAGAAATCAATAAAGCCGCTTATAAAGAAAAAATAAGCAATTATCTATCGTCAGTTGGCTTTAATGAAATACTGACCAACTCCATAACCAACAGCGCCTATTTCTCTGAAAACGAAATGAAGGGAACTGTAAAAATGATCAATAATCTCAGCGCGGAATTAAATGTCCTGCGCCCTTCTATGCTGGAAACCGGGCTTGAATCGGTTTCCTTTAATCTCAACCGAAAGAATCAAAATCTTCGTTTTTTTGAATTTGGTAAAACCTACAGCACGTCAGGAATTGGCAAATATGTTGAAAATGAACATTTGTGCTTGTTCATAACCGGTAAACTTGAAGAAGATTCATGGAAATCAAAATCAACAGAATCTGATATTTTTTATTTAAAAGGGATTTGTGAAAAAATATTCAGTTTATTAAATGCAGAAACTTCGGATTTCACCATTGATGAAAATGAAAAATTCACCAGCAGTCTTTCCTGCAAAATAAAAGGCGAAACCGTCTTGAATTTCGGGATTGTAAAACAGTCAGTTTTACAAACATTCAGTATAAAACAACCGCTTTGTGTTGCTGATTTCAATTGGTATAAATTGATGGATCTATTAAGCAGCAATAAAATTGAATTCAAAGAACTTCCCAAACAACTTCCTGTTTACAGGGATCTGGCTATCGTTGTTGATAAATCTTTACCGTATGCAGCAGTTGAAGATTCAATACAAAAAATTAATTTACCTAAATTACACAGCATTAAGCTTTTTGATATTTTTGAAAGTGAGAAATTGGGAACGAACAAAAAATCGCTTGCGCTAAGTTTTGTTTTTCGTAATGAGGAAAAGACTTTTACCGATAAAGAAGTTGATGAAATGATGAATAAAATAATGCTAACTTTAGAAAAAGCCGTGGGTGCTGAAATAAGAAAATAATTCAAAATAATTATAATGAGCGACCTTGAACAACAACTAAAACAGGTTCACGAAAAACTTCTGCTATTGGTAAAGCAATACCATGCATTGCAAAAAGAAAATAGCAAGTTGAAAGATGAGTTGAATGAAACCAAGCTCCGTAATAATACACATACTGAAGAATTAGACCGCCTTCATCAACGCGCACAGATTTTACAGTCTTCAAAAAATGAAATGAATGAGGCAGAAAAAAAGGCGTTCGAAAAACGCCTTAATAATTACGTAAAAGAAATTGACCGCTGCATTGCGTTGCTGAACGAATAGTTCAAACGCGTTTTACTATTCGCATCTTTGTTTCATCAGCACCTCTTGATACTTCGAGGGTGTAAACACCGTAAGGCAAATCGTTGAGGCCATTCCAATTAAAAACCTGTTGATCATTTTGCGCTTCTGTTTCCAATGCGCTGCACACACTTCCTTTATCATCTTTCAACACCGCTTTTAACAAGCATTTTTGTGGGTCGTCAACTTCAAATGTCAATCGGTCAATAAAAACCGATGATCTGATTTTTAGTAACATGATCTGGTTGGGGGTTTAGTAGTTGCAAACATTTTTTATAGGGTAAATAATTAAATTATTGCAATCAAAAGTTCTTTAACTTAGAACTATGTTTCGACTGGATAAGGTCTGTTAATAACTAGTGAATAAATTTAAAACAACTATTTTAACTATGCAAGAATTAATCCCGATAAATGTTGTGATTGGCGACAGGACCTACCGGATAAAGATCCAATCACCGGATGAAGAGTTGGTAAGAAAGACGCTCAAAACGATCAACGATAAGATCATTGAATTCAAAACCCAGTTTGCCGGCAAAGATATGCAGGACTATATCGCCATGGTCTTGCTCTGGTATGCCACCCAATTGCCTGCGGATAATGAGCATTCACCCAATGCCGCTTTACTTGAGATAGTCAAAAAGATGGAAGTTCAGCTTGAAAAAGCCTTGTAAAGGCTTATTTTTCTTCAATTTGCTCTCCAAAATTTTGTAACTTCGCCAATTCGCACATTTTCATGCATCCACAGACATGAATATAAACCATATGATTGTAAACTTATTAAATCTTAAACTTAATGGATCCAAATATATTATCCATCATAATTGGACTTGCAGCGCTAATTATTGGAATTGTAGCGGGTAAAATTATATTCGCCAAAAACACAAAAAAACAAGTAGAAGAAGCTGATTTACAAAGTAAAAAATTAATCGCAGACGCACAGTCAACTGCAGAGACCCTTAAAAAAGAAAAGATTTTAGAAGCCAAAGAAAAATTTGTCCAGCTAAAATCGGAGTATGATAAGGAGGTGATGGAAAGAAGTAGGAAGCTGGGGGAATCTGAGACTAGGATAAAACAAAAAGAGCAGGGACTAAATCAGAAATCAGAAAATCTTGACAGGCAACTCAAGGAAAATGATGCCATTAAAGATAACCTCAACAGACAAATAGAAGTTGTTAACCAGAAGCGTACGGAACTGGAAAAACACCAGGAAGAACATATCCGACGCCTGGAAAAAATCTCAGCATTAAGTGCAGAAGAGGCCAAAAGTCAGCTCATAGAAAGCCTTAAACAGGAGGCACAAACACAGGCCTTAAGCATTCAGCAAGAAATTATCGATGATGCCAAACAGCGGGCAAATAAAGAAGCGCGGAAGATAATTATACAAAGTATCCAGCGCACAGCTGCCGAGCAGGCCATTGAAAATTCCATTACCGTATTCAACCTGGAAAGCGATGAAATTAAAGGGCAGATCATCGGCCGCGAAGGCAGAAATATTCGCGCTATAGAAGCAGCTACCGGTGTTGACCTGATCGTAGATGATACTCCGGAAGCCATCGTACTTTCGTCTTTTGACCCCCTACGCAGGGAAATAGCCAGACTTTCACTGACAAGATTAGTGGCAGATGGTAGAATTCACCCGGCAAGAATTGAAGAAGTGGTAGAAAAAACACGTAAACAGATCGAAGAACAAATTGCAGATATAGGAGAACGCACAGTGATCGAATTGGGCATTCATGGTTTACATAAGGAACTCGTGCGCATCGTGGGAAAAATGCGCTTCCGTTCATCTTATGGACAAAACTTATTGATGCATAGCCGCGAAGTGGCTAATTTATGCGGAATAATGGCGACGGAATTAGGATTAAACCCTAAACTGGCAAAACGCGCCGGTTTGCTGCATGATATCGGGAAAGTGCCTGATGAGGAAACAGAATTAAGCCATGCGCTATTGGGAATGAAACTCGCCGAAAAATATGGAGAAAACCCGGCCGTGGTGAATGCAATTGGCGCCCATCACGATGAAGTGGAAATGCAGTATGTCATTTCCCCCATCGTTCAGGCCTGCGATGCCATCAGCGGAGCAAGACCAGGTGCAAGAAGAGAAATAATGCAGCAGTATCTGCAAAGGATCAAAGATTTAGAAAATCTCGCCATGAGCTATCCGGGCGTAGAAAAGGCATATGCCATCCAGGCCGGAAGAGAACTCAGGGTGATTGCTGAAGCCGATAAGGTCAGCGACGTTGACAGCGCGAGATTAAGCTTTGAAATCGCCCAGAAAATACAAACTGAAATGACTTACCCTGGGCAGATCAAAGTAACTGTTATAAGGGAAAAAAGAACGGTTACCGTTGCGCGATAGTAAAAAATCGAGGATATTTTTATTTTGAAATTCTTCTTAATCATTTACCTTTGCAGTCCTTAAAAATTTTGTTATGAGCACAGCAGTAGCATTTGTACATGAACAACTAACTGGTAAAAAGGAGTTTCCGAAATTTAAAGCCGGTGATAACGTTACCGTAAATTATAAAATCATTGAAGGAAACAAAGAACGGATTCAGGGATTCAAAGGTGATGTTATAAAACGCCAGGGAGTTGGTTATACAGCTACTTTCACTGTTCGCAAGATTTCTGATGGTGTTGGTGTTGAAAGAACTTTCCCCTTGCTTTCTCCAAACATCGAATCAATAGAGTTAAATAAAGCAGGCAGGGTCCGCAGGGCAAAATTGTATTTTCAGCGTGAAAGAAGCGGCAAGACTGCACGTATTAAAGAAAAAAGATTTTAGGATTTATCTGAACTTCAGCTCCTTGAATCTGTTAAATGTATTTTGCTTATTGATTTTCTTTTTTACCTTTATGTTACACAATTAAATTGTAGGTTATGGGAGATTTATTTAGCGGTCCGCACATTATACTTATCGCATTGGTAGTGCTACTTTTATTTGGTGGGAAAAAGATCCCTGAATTAATGCGAGGTTTAGGAAGAGGAATCAGAGAATTTAAAGATGCTAAAGACAATGTAAAAAGAGAGATTGAAGATCATATGAAAGATGATAATTCAAACAATCCGGGTTCAGGTTCAAACAAACAAGTTTCCTCTAACTCTTCAGTTAATAATTAAAATTATTTTACTCATTAATGGGTAATAAAACCTCGCAATTAATTTCTGCGGGGTTTTCTTTTTATTTGCAATATTTTTATACCCAATGTATCTTCTTTTTTCATGAAATTATTTAACAGAAATGCAAAAGGCGGCACCAGAGGCGAGATGTCATTCATTGAGCATCTGGATGAATTAAGAGGACATCTTTTTAAATCCGCGATCGCTGTTGTAATTGGCGCAATCATAATGGCCGTCTATAATAATTTCATCGTAAAGAAAATATTGATGGGTCCTACCCATGGCGATTTTCCAACTTATGGTGTTTTATGCAAATTAAGTCGGCGATTGGGCCTTGGCAGTAAACTTTGCATGGAGCAGATAAATGTAAAAATGCAAAGTACGGCTGTCGCCGGACAATTCGATGTATATTTCAATATCCTTTTAATAGGCGGTTTTATCATCGCATTTCCCTATGTGTTTTGGCAATTCTGGAAGTTCACCAAGCCAGCACTGACTGCCAAAGAATTAAAAAATACCAGGGGAGTAATTTTTTGGGTCTCCTTGCTTTTTTTTACAGGAGTATTTTTTGGATACTTTGTAATCGCTCCCTACACCATCAACTTTTTTTCCAAATTTTCTATTGACGATAATATTCAAAATATCTGGACAATAGGCAGTTATTTTAATACCATCGTGCCGCTGATATTGGGCGCCGGGCTCGCCTTTCAGCTTCCCTTGGTGATGTATTTTCTGGCTAAAGTTGGAGTGGTAAGCTCCGCCTACTTACGCCGTGTTCGGAAGTATGCGATTCTCATTATGCTGATCGTTGCGGGCATCATCACACCGCCGGATATGCTGAGCCAGATAGTTTGCACGATCCCGTTAATGCTTCTTTATGAAATTAGTGTCTGGTTATGCGTCAAAGTAGAAAAAAGACAAAAAAAAGAGGATGCTGAATGGCAATAAACTGATCATCTAAAAATTAATCCTAAAAAAAAATTTACTTGTGTTTTCTTTCCGTTCAATAAAAGACTATCATATTTTTTTACAAAATAATGTTGATGGATGTAGCATTGCCGTGAAGCATTACCTGTCAAAAATTGAAGAAAAAAAACACCTGAATTCATTTGTTGAAGTTTATGCAGAAGAGGCAATAAAGAAAGCCGAACAATTAGATGAAAAAAGAAAAGAAGGAAAACCGTTAGGAGAATTACACGGAGTGGTGGTCGCCTTAAAAGATATCATTTCCTACAAGGATCACAAACTTTCTGCATCATCAAAAATTCTTGAAAACTTTACCGCAATTTACCATGCGACCGTTGTTGAAAGATTATTGGCAGCAGATGCAATAATTATCGGAAGAAATAATTGCGACGAATTTGCAATGGGTTCAACCAATGAAAACTCGGTCTATGGAAAAGTTTTAAATGCAGCAGATGAAACAAGAGTCCCTGGTGGCTCTTCCGGAGGTTCTGCGGTTTCCGTGCAGGCGGGTTTGTGTATGATCAGCCTTGGAAGTGATACCGGCGGTTCTGTTCGCCAACCAGCAGATTTTTGCGGTATCATCGGTTTAAAACCAACATACGGTCGAGTGTCCAGATATGGGTTGATAGCATATGGATCCTCTTTTGATCAAATAGGGATTTTTGGAAACAATATTCCCGACGTTGCCTTGGCGCTGAATGTAATCGGCGGACACGATGAACTTGATGCTAGTTCCTCGTTGGTTGAACAGGAAGAATATCAAAACCAAATCGAAAAGACCCCTCCCAAAACATTGCGGGTAGGATACCTAAAAGATGCTTTTAACCATGAAAGCCTGGATTCAGAAATGAAAACCAAACTCATCGATTTCATAAAAACTCAGGTCTCAAAAGACTTTACTGTCGAAGAGGTTGATTTTGAATATCTTGATTATATCGTGCCTGCATATTATGTATTGACAACAGCCGAAGCCTCCTCTAATCTTTCCCGATTTGATGGAGTGAAATATGGCTTCCGGACCCTGGAAAAAGACATTTCGTTAAAAGAATTGTATAAAAAAACGCGCTCCCAGGGCTTCGGGAAGGAAGTAAAACGACGTATCTTATTGGGAACCTTTGTGTTAAGTGCAGGTTATTACGATGCCTACTTTACAAAAGCCCAGCAAGTTAGAAAAATGTTAATAGAAAAAACAAAATTGATTTTCAACGATTTAGATATTTTAATTCTCCCGACATCTCCTTCTCCCGCCTTCAAAATTGGTGATAAAATCGACGACCCAATTGCTATGTATCTCGCTGATATATATACCGTTTATGCCAATCTTGTCGGAATTCCTGCTATTTCACTCCCCCTTTTTCTTCATTCAAATGGCATGCCTTTTGGTATACAGGCTATGACAAGCCAATTTAAAGAATTATCTTTATTCCAGTTCTCGCATCATCTGATGCAACAATATAAGTCCTACGAAAATCCTACTTTATGAGAACAGGAATTTGATGACTCGGTTTACTTACGCTGTAAGTTTCTTAATCCACACTATGAAAAATGATACGTCCATTTAACTGGATATTTTGTATCATTAAAATACTGAAAATGAACACTAAAAGACTTTTATTGTTTAGTATCAGCTTATGCATTTTTTCTTTATTAATTGCCAGAGATGGCTTAAAAAAGAAAAGCGCAAAGGCACATTCTCACCGAGATACTAATCAGGCCTATACATCCACTGAAGACTCTACCAATTCGGCTAATAATGGCTTTAAAGACCTCTTTATAAGCAATTTTATGGTGGGTGAATCCGGGGCAAGGATCAATCCTAAAGCCTTGAGTTTTGTCCAGGACTATATGGAAAAAAATACAAAGGACCTGCAGGCTGTAAGAGCCAAAGGAAAATATTATTTCCCTATGATTGACGGTATTTTATCAAAATACGGACTTCCGGGCGAGTTAAAATACCTTGCTGTAATAGAATCAGAATTAAAACCCTCTGCCCGCTCCTGGGTTGGTGCCGTTGGCCCATGGCAATTAATGCCGCAAACCGCACGTCAATTAGGATTGAAAGTCAGCAGAAGAAATGATGAAAGAAAGAATTACTACAAAAGCACGGTTGCTGCGGCAAAATACCTGCGTGACCTGTATGGCGAATTTGGAGACTGGTTATTGGTTATCGCTGCATATAATGGCGGAACAGGAAATGTTTATAATGCCATGAGAAAAAGTGGAAGTCAAAACTTTTGGAAGCTTCAATACTTTCTGCCTACAGAGTCAAGGAATCATGTAAAGAAATTCATCGCAACGCATTATATTTTTGAAGGACAAGGCGGAGTAACCACCTTGACCAAAGATGAAGCAACGGAGCAATTATCCGGTTCAGCAATGTATGTCTTCTACAGAAATCTTTCTAAAGATGAGATAGCTGAGGCTAAAACCATTGCTATCTCCGGTAAATATCTTTCAAACATCATTGCCAAATATGTAGTAATGGATATCGATGAGTTCAACCGGTATAACCCGGATTTTGATAAGATCATGGCGGGGAATAACAATACTTACGATTTGAAACTACCGGCAGATAAAATGGAATTATTTGCTTCTAACAAATACCAGATCTTAAGTGAATCGGTTCAATTGCTGATCGAAGAAACGCCATCTCCATCCGATAGCACGACGGACAAAACTTTGGGAGCTCTTGCTAAGACAACGCCTTCAAAATAAAAATTCATTTACCATATTCAAAAGTATTGACTAACCAGTCAATACTTTTTTTATTGATGACATCTTCAATAAACATTCTTCATACTCATTTACCGGATCGCTGTAAAACGTAATTCCGGAGCCAACCAGAAAGGAAAGATATTCTTTTGCCCCATTATAAAAGATGCTTCGGATAACTACATTAAAATCAAAATTCTTTTTTGGATCAAGGTATCCAACAGCCCCCGAAAAGACCCCCCGTTTTGTTTTTTCGTATTGTTCGATCAATTGCATTACCTTTTTCTTTGGAGCCCCTGTCATGGATCCCATCGGAAATGTTGCCTTAATAATATCAATCCAATCGGTATTATCTTTCAATTTTCCGGTAACCGAAGAAATCATATGATGCAGTTGAGGAAAACTATAGACCCCAAACAATTCATCGACAACCACAGAACCTTCCTTGCAGATCTTTGAAAAATCATTTCGCACCAAATCAACAACCATCACGTTCTCCGAACGATCTTTTTTACTGTGAAATAATCTCTCCTTGTTTAATTCATCTGCATTCATATCATCAAAATTTTTTTGCCAGGTCCCTTTTATGGGTTGTGAAAGAAGGTCTTCACCTACTCTTTTGAGATATCTTTCAGGACTCGCACAAATCAGATATCGATCATTGACCCGATAAAAGGCAGAAAATGGATTAGGAGAAATTTCCGTCAAGAGATCATAAATCGTCAGTGCATCAATGGCTATTTTTTCAACAAAAAATTCCTGGCAAAAATTGATTTCATAGCAATCACCCCGAAGAATATGCTTCCGTAATAATTCAACCGTTTCAATATATTCTTGTTTTGAAAATTTCGATTCAATTGAAATATGATCAAAAAAAACTTCTTTACTCTTGATAAGATCACAGGCAATGATATCATCCAAAATATGATCATGAGCATGGTCAAAACAGCCAATATTGATCTTATTTTTACTGAGTTCGATAATGATTTCGGGAACGAAAAAAAATAGATCCGGAAACCCAATATGATCTGGGTTTTCTGAAACAAGATCTTCTATTTCATTTTTCAGGTCATAACTGAAATGCCCGAAAAGCCAATCATTGTACCTGGCAGAAAAATCTTTTAATTGCGCTAATGCGTTTCCGGCATCAGCAGATAAAAAATCCAAAGCACCGACGGCTAGCAAACACTCATGTGAGTGATGAGGAGACGGGTATTGGTGATTATCTAAGAAACAAAAAATGTTGAACCTTTTAGCCCAGTTCAACATTTTCAATTTTATGAGTGCATAATCAGCTATGGGAAACGAAACAAATATTCTCTTCACTATGGTTGTTAGACTTATTAAGCCAACTAAAAATCATCTTCTTCTTCTTCATCAAAGCTGTCTTCTCCAAATAAATCAAGATCTTTAAAGTCTTCATCAAACTCCAGATCATCCCCACCCTTGCCGGTCTTTTTTGCAGGACTGGTACTACCTTTTTTCGCCTTTGATTTTGGTACGTCGAATTCATCAAAGTCAGGATCCCATTCTTCTTCTTCCTCCACCTTGTCCCATTCATCCACTTCATCTTCCTCTCCGTCAAAATCATCCTCCTCATCTTCCTCTTTCTTACTTTTTGAAGACGGGGCAGCAGTTTTCTTCGATGATGTTTTAGCAACACTCAAATCATCATCTTCATCCTCATCATCATCATCAACTTGCTTTTTTGATTTTGCAGTTGACTTACCTGAATTTTCCTTCGGAGATTGAGGTGCAGATTTCTTTATGTTCTTTTTATCCTTATCAGATTTAGAGGCCATATTCTAAATAAGATTTATTGTAAAATTTCAGCGAAGTTTTTAATTAGCCAAATTTTTTTTGAAAAAATTCTATACATTCTCGATCAACTGCTCGCGACCCGGTCCATTGGAAATATAAGCAATAGGCACGCCAAGAAATTTGTTAATAAATGCAACATATTCTTTCATTGGTTCGGGCAATTTATTGCAATCTACAACAGAACTGGTATTTGTATTCCATCCGGCAAATGTTTTTAACTGCGGCTCAATATTAAGCTTGTTCATTTGAAAGGGCACTTCTTCGGTCAGTTGTTCACCAATTTTATATGCCACGCAAACTTTTAATTCATTAAAGCTATCCAATACATCGGCTTTTGTCATCACTATTTTGGTGACGCCATTGATCATGCAGGCAAATTTTAAGGCAATAAGATCTATCCACCCGCAACGTCGCGGTCTGCCTGTTGTCGCCCCGAATTCACTGCCAATTTTCCTGAGCTCCTCACCAGTAGCATCGTGCAATTCGGATGGGAATGGACCACTCCCCACCCTGGTGCAATAGGCTTTACTTACACCAATCACGTCTTTTATTTTTTGCGGCGCAACGCCCAAGCCCGTGCAAACAGCAGCAGATATGGTGTTGGATGAGGTTACAAATGGGAAAGTGCCAAAATCAACATCCAGCATACTGCCCTGCGCTCCCTCGGCCAGTACCCGCTTCCCCTGTTGAATCTTATCATTGATAAAATATTCACCATTTACAATCTTAAAGGAGCGCATGAATTCCAGCGCTTCAAAAAACTCTTCCTCCCACTCCGTAATATCTTCATGAAAATTTAATCCGTCCAGTAGTTTTTGGTGTTTTAAACGGAGCCTGATGTACTGCGTTGTAAAACTCTTATCAAGCAAATCCCCAACGCGCAATCCATTTCGTCCGGTTTTATCCATGTAAGCTGGGCCAATCCCTTTTAATGTTGAACCAATTTTCTCGTTTCCTTTCGATGTTTCGGAAGCCTTATCCAGCGCGCGATGCGTAGGAATTATAATATGCGCGCGTTGTGAAATGAATAAATTTTTTCGGTAATCAACCCCGAATGCAGCCACAGATTCACATTCTCTTTTTAATGTTATTGGATCGAGCACAACACCATTACCAATTAGGTTGATCGTTTTTTCGTGGAAGATCCCAGAGGGAATCTGATGCAGGACGATCTTCTTCCCTTCTACATAAAGTGTATGACCAGCATTTGGTCCGCCTTGAAAGCGCGCGATCATATCATACTTCGGGGCAAAATAATCAACGATCTTCCCTTTCCCTTCATCACCCCACTGAAGACCTAAAATAACATCAACCATGTAAATAATTTTGAGAACGCAGCAAAAATAGGAGAAATGAATTTGCTTAACGAATTGATTTTTTAAGATGATTTAAACATTTTCCGTATCAAACCTGTCGACGGTTTGAATACCGCTGAGTTGTTTCAACCGATGCACCAATTCATCCAGTTCTTCTTTATCGTGAACATAGATTTTTATGTTCCCCTCGAACAAACCTTCTTTCGCTTCGATGGTAATGGCATTAATGTTCAGTTTCAATTCACCCGAAATCAAATTGGTGATCTTATTGACCACGCCTACATCATCGATACCAACGATGCGTACGCCGGTCAAAAAAGAAATTTCCTTATTCTTTGCCCATTTTGTTTTAACCACCCGATGACCATAATTTGATAAAAGTTTTGTCGCATTGGGACAGGTAGTGCGGTGAATCGTCAACCCTTTGCCGGTGGAAACAAAACCAAAAACATCATCGCCGGGAATGGGTTTACAACAATTGGCAAGTGTATAAACAATCCGGTCGCTGCTCTCCCCAAAAATAATCAGCTCTGCATCTTTTTTTCCGACGGAAGAATTCAGATCGATCTTCACTTCTGTTACCGGCTTCAATGGTTTTGGCGGATCCAGCCTGTCGCCCAATAGATGAAATTCCTTCAACTCCTTCAGATCAATATTCTTAACGGCAACCTGGTAAAATAAGTCGAAAGATGAATTTAGTTTGTAGTAGGTTGTCAGTATATCAATATTATGCTGGTTATAAACAGCTCCGAAATTTTCCAACTTTCGCTGAACAAGATATTTTCCTTCGTCCGCGACTTTTCTTTTTTCATCCTTCAATGCGTCCTTGATCTTGGATTTTGCTTTTGCCGTTACCACAAAATTCAGCCAGTCCTCTGTTGGGCGCTGTTTGCTCGAAGTGATAATTTCTATTTGATCGCCGCTGCGCAGTTTATGTCCAAGCGGAACCAATTTGTGGTTGACCTTTGCTCCGATACACTGAACACCAACAGCGCTATGAATAGAAAATGCAAAGTCGAGTGCTGATGAACCAACGGGTAACATTTTTACATCACCCTTTGGCGTATACACATAAATTTCTTCGGTAAGAAAGCTTGTTTTAAAATCCTGCAAAAAATCAACGGAATCATTATCCTGTGTGTGCAATACTTCCCGAATCTGCTGGAACCATTTGTCGAAACGACTTTCATCGTTTGCTCCTTCCTTATATTTCCAATGCGCAGCTAATCCCTTTTCTGCAATTTCATTCATCCGCTTTGTACGAATCTGCACTTCAACCCATTTCCCCTGCGGACCCATTACCGTTGTGTGCAAGGCTTCATACCCATTCGATTTGGGATTACTCAACCAATCGCGCAAACGTTCCGGCGATGGCGTGTATTCATCCGTGATCATGGAATAAACTTTCCAGCAATCTTCCTTTTCTTTTTCCGGAGAAGAATTTAATATCACACGGATCGCAAACAGGTCATATACTTCTTCAAACGTCACGCCTTTCTTTCGCATTTTATTCCAGATAGAATGAATGCTCTTCGGACGACCATAGATCTCAAAATTGAAGCCTCCTTTTTCCAGTTTCTCTTTTAATGGTTTGATGAATTCATTAATAAACCTGGAGCGCTCACGTTTTGTTTCAGATAGTTTTCGAGCGATCTCTTTATATTCTTCCGGCTCAAGATATTTCATCGCCAGATCCTCAAGCTCGGTCTTAATGTTGTACAAACCCATTCTATGCGCTAAGGGCGCATAGACATAAACTGTTTCAGACGAAATTTTCAATTGCTTTTCACGCTTCATGCTGTCCAGCGTACGCATGTTATGCAAACGATCCGCAAGTTTGATTAGAATTACGCGCGGATCATCAGTAAGGGTAAGTAATATCTTTTTAAAATTCTCCGCCTGCTGCGAAGCATTTACATCAATAACGTTTGAAATTTTTGTGAGCCCGTCGACAATCCGCGCTATTTCAACGCCAAAAGTCTTCTCCACCTCATCTAATGTAACATCGGTATCTTCAACCGTATCGTGCAATAAGGCGCAAATCGTGGAGCGTACGCCAAGCCCGATTTCTTCAACACAAATGCGGGCAACGGCCAAAGGATGTAAAATATATGGCTCACCGCTTTTGCGGCGCATTGTTTTATGCGCTTCAGCGGCAATTTCAAAAGCCCGGCGTACCAGTTCTTTATCATCAGGTCTATCCTTATCACCCGGTTTCAATTTGGGCTTTAATGAGCGTAATAATGAACGATATTCCCTTAAGATGAGTTTCTTTTCCTGGTCCTGAGTAAGATTATATTGTGGTATTGCTTCTACAGTTTCCATGCTCTACGAATTTACGAAATCTCGCCGACAGTCTTCTCCTGAGAGTTGTCCGTTTAGAGAAATATATTACTTTTGCTACCCTTTTGCGGGTGTGGCGAAATTGGCAGACGCACCAGACTTAGGATCTGGCGCCGCAAGGCATGTAGGTTCGACCCCTATCACCCGCACCATTTTGATTATTAATTTCTTAAAAGAGTTTGCATGGGCAAGCTCTTTTTCATTTTCTGAAATTAAAAACAGAAGTAATTTTCTGAACAAAGCCGAGTGGATTTATTAATTTGATGTATTTTTAATTATTACTTGAAAAAGATCGCTGCCATACTGCTTTTGGGGATGCTGGTATTCAACTGGTGTGGGTATCGTTTTTTTGTCTCCTACCTGGAAGACAAATCAGATGCAAAATTAGAAGCTCAGTTAGATAGAAATGAATACGATGCATCTCAACTGATCTCAATAAAAATTCCCGCTACTCATTATTCCTATTATACCAATTCAAAAACATTTGAGCGCGTAGATGGAAAGATCGAGATCAAAGGCGTAACCTATAAATATGTGGCAAGCCGACTGTTCAATGATTCCCTGGAGCTATTATGCATCCCTGATTTTAACACCATGAAATTTTCTACAGCCAAAAATGATTTTTTTCAGCTGGTAACCGATCTTCAGCATAATGGTAAAAAAGCAAATTCGCTCCCCACAACATCAAAAATGTTTCAGGCTGATTTTTTCACCGCAAATGATCTTTCCCTTATTCATGATCTTTCTTTTTCACAGCTAAAACGGGTAAGCACGTATCAATCTCATCTCCTTTCCCCCTGCATTTGCCTGAGAGGGCAACCGCCAAAGATTTCCTGATTTATTGATGCACCCAAGAATCTTTTAAAGCAATATCTACGAAATGTGCTTTAGTAATTCTTAGCTGCATGGTTTTTATTCAACAAATAAACCACAAAGGTTCATTCTAAACAGCATTACATCATCTTAATAAAAAATGAAATGCCTTATATTCCGCTCGAAGATCATCTGCCCGGTATTACTGGTCTGCTTGAATACAGACAAGATTCTGCTGCGCCCATTCGTGAGCTAACACAGATATTATTGCGTGGTCCATCGACTTTAACGGAAGGCGAGCGTGAACTGATCGCTACTGTTGTTTCATCACGTAATCAATGCAAGTTTTGCACCGCCGCTCACACTGCTGCTGCCAATGTTTTATTGGGAGAAATGAGCACATCTGAAAAAGTAAAGGAAGATATTTCTACCTCGCCCGTGAGCAATAAAATGAAAGCATTACTTATCATCGCGGCACAAGTGCAGGAAAGTGGAAAAAATGTAACTCTACAATCAATTCAAAAAGCAAAAGAGGAAGGCGCTACCGATATCGAAATTCATGACACCGTTTTAATTGCTGCCTTATTTTGTCTTTACAATCGTTATGTTGACGGTCTTGCAACGGTAACCCCAACGCAGCCTGAGTTCTACAATAATCTTGGCAACAGGTTGAAAGAGCATGGTTATAATCGCTTGAAAAGTGGGTACGATCATTTAAAAAATCAAACGGTGAAATAATGGCAAATCAGCAAACAGAAAAAATCACAGGATATCATTGGGTACTTTTTGTTATTTGCTTTTTAAGTATTGCATTTGGCGGAATCGTATCTACATTGATGAGCATTTATCTTCCTGATGTCATGAAGGAACTCAAGCAAAATAATCCTGAAGACATCAATAATATCAGCGCCTACGTCAATGCTGCCTTTGTTTTTGGCTGGGCAGTCGGTGGTTTTGTTTGGGGAGTCATCGGAGATAAGACCGGAAGAAAAAAAGCGATGCTGTTTTCTGTTGCCTGTTATGGATTGTTTACCATAATTACTGGTTATATGTTCAGCTGGCAGGCGATCGCTTTTTGCCGCTTTGCCAGTGGATTCGGCATGGGCGGCGTTTTGGTGGCTTCCACAACGATCATGATCGAAGAGTGGAATGAAAAAACCAAATCTGTTTTCATGGGTATTCTTTCTATCTCAATGCCGATCGGAATTTTTTCTGCAGGATGGATCACCAACACCGTGAGCAATTGGCGACAAGGTTTTTTAATAGGACTTGTTCCATTGGCAATCGCATTATTATCTGTCTGGCTTTTGCAGGAATCTGAAAAATGGAAATTGAGTAGAAACGAATTGCCACGGTACGAAAAAGAAACAACAACTATTTTTTCAGATCAAAATCGAAAAAATCTATTCATCGGTTCAATCATTTTCGGAACGATGCTGATCGGATTATGGGCAATTTTTTCCTGGTTGCCAACATGGTTGCAAGGTCTGATCACTGCAGGAAATGGAAATGAGAATATTGGTTCGGTGATGATGGTATTTGGCGCCGGGGGATTGACAGGAGGTTTTTTATCAGGTTGGTTACTAAATGCCATTGGCTCACGAAAGTCAATGCTGTTATGCTTTACCGCATGCAGCATTTGCGCGTTCTTGTTGTTCAAAACAAATTCAACATTTAATGAACTTATCTATTTTGAAATTGGCGGTGTTGCATTATTCTTTGGGGCAAGTCAGGGTGTCTTATCCGTTTATATACCCGAACTTTTTGCCGTGAACATCCGTGCAACGGCAACAGGTTTTTGTTTCAACATCGGCAGATTATTTACCGCAACAGCAGTATTGTTTGTCGGCCTGTTACAATCAAAGCTTGGTGGTTACGGGAATGCGCTATTTATCTTTTCATTTGTGTTTGTGATTGGATTAATAGCCACCTTCATTTCATCAAACCAAAAAAGAGAAATGCAACTGGCAATGAAATCATAAATCTAAATCGTAATTATTTATGGCACATATCAAAGTAGAAGAAGGTGTACCCGGAATCAGAAGTTTAGTCATGTTCCGACCGGAGACCGGAAAACCTTTGTATGCATTGGCGCAGGTTCTATTGCGCGGCGACTCCACACTCTCAGAAGCAGAAAGAGAATTGATTGCTGCTCATGTTTCGAACCGCAACCATTGTATGTTTTGCATGAGCAGCCATGCTGCAGCAGCCCGATGTTTGTACGGCGATGAAAAAGATATTGTTGATGAAGTGCTGAACGATGCCACGCATTCGCATATAAGTAACAAGATGAAAGCTTTGCTCAACATTGCCGGTAAAGTGCAGATACTCGGAAAAGAAGTAAAAGAAAACGATGTTGCAGCAGCGAGAAATGCGGGCGCTACTGACAGGGAAATTCATGACACCGTTTTGATCGCTGCAACTTTTTGTATGTTCAATAGATATGTTGACGGACTCGCCAGCTGGACACCAACCGATCCTGCGATATATGAAGAAATGGGAAAAAGAATGGCGAAAGGTTATGTAATGCCCAAATAACAAAATAAAGCTGGGGCATTTCTCAGCAATTTAAAATCGTAAAACATCAATTTTTTATGTCACATATTAATCTACCAAATTTACCAGGTATTCGCGGGCCGATGGCTTTTAGCCCCGCCACTGCAAAACCATTGAATGAACTCGCAGAAATTTTATTGCGCGATGATAATAATACATTATCTCGCGGCGAAAGAGAATTGATCGGCGCTTATGTTTCATCACTCAATGATTGTTTCTTTTGTCAGAATATTCATGGAGCACTCGCTGGCCATTATCTTGAATTGGACATCCCTGCAATTGATGCCGTAAAAAAAGATTATCAGTCGACCCCAATTTCAGACAAATTAAAAGCATTGCTTTCTATTGCCGGCAGCGTGCAAAGAGGCGGCAAGAATGTAACTGCAGCACAAATTGAAAAAGCAAAAAGTGAAGGTGCAACAGATAAAGAAATTCATGACACTGTTTTGATCGCCGCTGCATTTTGCATGTACAACAGATATGTTGACGGACTTGCCACATGGGCTCCTGAAGACCGCCAGTATTATGTAAACCGCGCACCGCAACGCGCAGAAGAAGGTTATCTCGACTATGATCTGTATCAATATAAATAATTGCCATTTTATTAATCACTACTAAAAATTACAATATGAAAATTTTAACTGAGCCGATCGGCAGCATTCCACGCCCGATCGAACTGATCCTGGGAATGCAGGCCAATGCTGCAGGGCAACTTGATGACAAAGGTCTTCAACAATTATTTGAAGCTGCTCTAAGGGACACCATAAAACGATTTGAAGAAACAGGCTCACCGGTGATCACGGATGGAGAGCAAACAAAACCAAGTTTTGCAACTTATCCGATTGCCGGGATGAAACAACTCGATCCGAATGGCGTAGTCATTCCTTTTGCTGATGGTCATACAAGACAGTTGCCCAAAATTACAGCCGGCCCTTTCCGTTATCAGACTCACGCTGATGCATACCTGAAAAAATCAAAACAACTTACATCGCTTCCGGTTAAGCAGGCGGTAATATCTGCGTCTGCGCTCAGTTTGCTTTACCCGGCTGAGGGCATTACCGGATATTCTCAGGAGCAATTTATCAATGATCTGTTGAATGAAGCCGAAGCAGATATCAGGGAAAGTTTAAACAGCGGAGCTTATAATGTGCAGATCGATTTTACCGAAGCAAGGCTCGCATTAAAACTTGATCCCAGCGGCGGATTATTAAAATCATTCATTGATCTGAATAATCAGGTGCTGAACCGCTTTAATGAAGAAGAAAGAAAAAAGATCGGCGTCCATTCATGTCCCGGCGGCGATCATGATTCCACACACAGCGCAGACATCAGTTATGCTGATCTGCTTCCGTTATTATTTCAATTGAATGCGGGGAATTTTTATTTGGAATTTGCCGGAGAAAAAGATAAGAACACTGTTCTCATTGCTATAAAAGAGAATTTAAGACCTTCTCAAAGGGTTTTTCTCGGGGTCACCGATGTATTGATCCCAAAAATTGAATCCCCGGAAGAAATACGCGACACCATTTTGCATGCTGCAGAATTTATCGCCGTCGACCAATTGGGATCAACAGATGATTGTGGATTTTCTCCTTTTGCTGATGATACTTCTACAGCAAGAGATATCGCATTTGCAAAAATATCATCACGCATCAAAGGAACACATTTGGCTGAAGAGGCTTTAAACAAAACAACAGTATATGTTTGATACAAGGTTCAAGATGCGGGACAGATGCCGGATCTTGTATCTCTATCCCCTATCCAGGATCTCTTAAGGATTACAAAATTTCCTAAAATCAAAAAATAACCTATCATGCCCCACATAAAAGTAGATAATAACCTGGCCGGAATTCGCGGATTAATGGCCTTCCGCCCTGAAACTGC
>JAJPKJ010000069.1 GCA_021323755.1 Chitinophagales bacterium
AACGTTTGATGGAACAAGTATGTCAACGGTTTTGCCCATTACTTCATCTTTTGTAAAACCGAACTGTGTTTCAGCATAATTGTTGAAATTGATAATCTTCCCTTCTTTATCGGTAACCACAATGCCGATTGTTGCGTGGTTAAATAGCGCTTCGAACTGCTGAATATTATTAGTCATTGTTGTAGTGAAATAGCATGGGATTTTGAAAAGGCCATTAGCGTAAAATTATTGAAATAAAATTAAAGGTAATGGCGGTTCAATTTTCAGAGCTGATGCCAATCATTCGTAATATTGATGTTAATCATAAAACGCAGTTGGGTAATTCAATTTCATTGTTTATTTGACAGTCCTGAAATTGGCTTTTTGTTAACCGACCTGATATGGGGACCGTGTGAAGAGTAAAATCTACCAATAATGATGGCAGTGCTTTCGATTTACATTTTGTAATAAAGGCGGACTTCTAACGCTTTTTACCGTACTAAATGGAGAAATAGGGAAGGTGCCACAAAAGTGAGGGGATATAAAAGCCCCATTTTTTTGGGGCTTAAGGAAGATTCTTATAAAAACTGCATTTGTTTAGTTTTTCTTCTTCAGTTTATCTTTAAAGACCTTTTCAAACTTTTCCACTTTCGGGCGGATTACAAAAGAGCAGTATGGTTGCGATCCGTGCAGGCGAAAATAGTCCTGGTGGTAATTTTCTGCTGCGTAAAACTTCAAAAATTTCGTGATTTCTGTTACAATCGGTTTGTTGTAAGCTTTACTTTTATTTAATTCCTCTTTATAATGCTCGGCTTTTTGTTTTTTTTCTTCATTGTGATAAAAAATTACGCTCCGATATTGAGTTCCGACATCATTTCCCTGTCTGTTCAAACTTGTTGGATCATGACTTTCCCAAAACACTTCCAGTAATTCATCAAAGCTTATTATTTTGGGATCATAAATGATTTGCAAGCATTCTGCATGCCCGGTTGTACCGCTGCAAACCTGCTCGTAAGAAGGGTTATTCACAGATCCTCCCGAATATCCGGAAGTTACTTTTATAACCCCTTTCAATTCCTGGAAAATCGCCTCGGTGCACCAAAAGCAGCCGGTGCCAAATGTTGCTGTATCCGTTTTTGTTCCGTAGTCGGTTAACATGTCTTCGCTCATAATTTTATGTTGATTGATGGTTTGATTATTTGGTGAGGAGAGAAATAATAATGAAGTTAATATAGATAATGCTATCATGATCTCATTCTTTAATGTTGACGCAAGTTAATATAGGCTTGAAGCTGCATTTGTAATGTATATGACAAATGACGGCTTTTAATTGTTCATTAACAGTTTGATCCTACGGATATGCTCAATTGAAGGGATAATATTTGTCGGGTCTATTTTTTTTGTAGCTTTAGTAATAAATCAATTATTATGAAAGGCAGAGATGGCAGCATTCTTTATTTCATTCTTGGCATATATTCTATAATGATCAGTTGGTATTATAACCACTCGATCATTCTGGCGATTATTCATTATATCTTTTGGCCTATCTATTTGATTTATGAATTGCTTAGCGGTCATTTGTCGCACGACATGTGGAAGACAATTCCTGAATCCTATTTCAAATAGCCAACAAATGTTGAAAGGGACCCCGCCATTAAAGCCGAATTCCGCTTCGGTCTGCCGGTTTAAAAAATCATTCAGTTATTAAGGCATGAAATTTTTTCCTGAATCCGCATTGGTGCAATTAGAGTTTGATAAGGTGAAAGCCCTGCTGGCAGCGCATTGCAATACAGAATATGCAAGATCAAAAGCAGATGACCTTCGTATTCATACAAAAATCGAATTTATTGAAGTTGAATTACGGCAAAGCAGTGAGTTTAAGTCATTGCTGCAGAGCGGGCAATATTTTCCAAATGATCATGTGCTGAATTTGGCGAAAGAATTAAAATTATTGGGTATTCCGGGCGCAGTCTTAAGCGGTGAGCAATTTTTGCAATTGCGCAAGCTGGCTGAAAGCATGCAAAATATTTTTCGCTGGTTTGATAAGGAAAAACGCATTGCTTATCCGGCGCTCACAAGAGTAATCGCCGACACTTATTATGAGAAGGTGATTCTTCAATTAATTGATGATGTACTTGATGACAATGGGAATGTACGCGATAATGCATCAGAAAAATTGAGCGATGTGCGGACGAAATTATTTCGCAAAAGAAATGAATTGAGGAGAATGTTTGACAGAATTCTCTCTAAACTGAACAAATCAGGATATGTTGCTGATATTGAAGAATCATTTTTAAATGGAAGGAGGGTGGTTGCGATTTTTGCTGAACATAAAAGGCAGGTAAAAGGGATTTTGCATGGCGAAAGCGACACGCGCAAAACTTCTTTTATTGAACCTGAAGAAACGATCGAGTTGAACAATGAGATTTTTTCATTGGAAAATGAAGAAAGTCGTGAGGTATATCGCATCCTGCGCGAGCTTACCGGCAAACTTTCCGTTTATACTTCACTGCTATCAACCTATCATGATGTCCTCGGGGAGTTTGATTTTATTCAGGCCAAAGCAAAATTGGCCGTGGACATAAACGGTAACTTTCCGTTGTTGACTGATAAAGCGCTTATTCATTTGGTTCAGGCATTTCACCCATTATTATATCTCTACAATCAAAAAAATAAAAAGCAAACCATTCCAACCAATATAGAGTTGAATGAAAAAGGGAGGATCCTGGTAATATCCGGCCCAAATGCGGGGGGAAAAACTGTTACATTAAAGACCGTGGGGTTATTGCAGTTGATGTTACAAAGCGGATTATTGATCCCGGTGGATCCCAATTCGGAACTGGGGATTTTCAAACAGATCATGATTCACATCGGTGATACGCAGAGTCTGGAGTTTGAACTAAGCACGTATAGTTCACATTTGATGAATATGAAATATTTTATTGAGCATGCAAACGGACGAACGCTTTTTTTTATTGATGAACTTGGAAGCGGCAGCGATCCTAACCTCGGCGGAGCCTTTGCTGAAGTGATTTTGGAAGAATTGGTAAAAAAACATGCCATTGGAATAGTTACCACCCATTACCTGAATTTGAAAGTGATGGCGAACAAGACGCCGGGGATCATCAATGGTGCTATGTCTTTCGACGAAAAAAATTTGCAGCCATTGTATAAACTTATCATCGGAAAACCGGGCAGTTCATATACATTTTCTATTGCAGAAAGGATCGGCTTGGATAATAAATTGGTTGCGCGTGCGAGAAGTTTGGTTGATGATGATCATTTCAGGTTGGACAAGTTACTCAACCGAACCGAACAGGATCTTCAAACCATTGAAAAAGAAAAAAGAGAACTGCAAAAACTGATGAAAGAGAATGAACGACTGAAGCGGGAAATGGAAATACTAATGAATAAAGAACAACATCAGCAGCGCCTGGAATTATTAAAACATCAAAATAAGATATCTGAAGAAAGGATTGCTTATTTAAAAGAAATGGAAAGAAAGCTCAAACAAATAATATTCGACTGGCGAAAAGCCGACAATAAAAATGAAGTGATAAAACAAATGCAGGCTCTTCTTTTCAAACAAAAAGAGAAACAGGTTAACGAAAAAGTAAAAAAGAAATTCGATTCAAAATATATTGAGATCAAAGGCGAGGCGAAAGTGGGAGATAAGGTGATGATGAAAAAAAATCACCAAGTTGGATTGATAAAAGAGATCCGGAATAAGAAAGCTGTTGTGCAGGTTGGCTTAATGCCGATGACCGTAAATATTAACGACATCACGCTTATTCAGGATAAAAGTTCCGAAGCAATTCAATAATTTTTTACTGATCATGATTTCAAAAGCAGATCGCTGTAAGAAAGACTCATAAAATCCGTTGACTTTATTTCAAAAAACACCATATATTTATCGCATTGATCTTTTAATTCCTCGGGTGAAAATTTTCCATTCTCACTGATCGCTTCCACTTCAATAAATGTTCCCAATTCTTTTATGGAATCGAAATGGAATTTTATATTATCTATGAAATAGATTTTTCTTTTCTTGCTTACAATCACCTTAATGCCCAACGACCGGGTAAGAATGTCTTTCAGGGATTTATCAGGATCGTGTTTATATAGTAAGACCCTGGACTGTTTTGCATTTGGTGTATTCTCTCTTTCATAATGTATCAAAGCATTTTCAATATTCCCTTCCCGGAGTTTTAGTCGTCCGTTATTGACATTAAAATAGGTATCGGTTTGAAGATCTTCCCCTGCAAATCTTGGGTCAAGTTCAAGCAATTTTTTTTCTGCTTTTTCTATGTTGTCAGTCTTTGCTTTGAATTCAAAATTCAATATGTTCATGGTAAGAAATATTAAGGAACCATTACAATTCTTTTGCCGGCTTCGATAAGTGTCCAAGCTGTTTCAATATCTTTCAAGCGCATCACTTCGGTTTCGATCTTTATCTTTCCGGCAGCCGCAAGTTGGTATAATTCCAAAAGCAGTTCCGGTATCTTCATCATTATTTCTTTGGACACACTTCCGCCGCCGGATCCATACATTTCGATAGCAGAACTTCTTAATGTAGCCGATGAAAATTGAATGGTGGGCCCTGCCATTGCTCCCACCGATACGTAGCGGGTTCTGTGTGTTTCTGCAAAAAGATCATTTCCGGTAAGTGAATCCAGGATAATTTCTGCCGGATGGCCCCAGGTATAATCAATAATGATGTCAAAGGAATTTTTAATTAATTCTGTTGTAAAGGCTTTTTTCAGATCAGCATCAGATTGGGTCAACGAAATGATTTCATCTGCACCCAGATCGGGGAGTGTTTCTAATATTTTTTTATTTCTTCCGGTTGCAATTACTTTTGCCGCACCAAAATGTTTTGAGAGTTGCACAGCTATTTTTCCTGCTACTCCGGTTGCTCCATTGATCAGAACTGTTTCACCTGGTCTAATGGAGGCACGATAATATAAAGAGAGCCATGCTGATATTCCGGGATTAGGAAGCGCTGCAGCAGTGATATCATCTATATTTTCGGGAAGAGCAATATATCTGTTTTTAGAGATCAATGCTTTGTCTGCCATCATGCCGCTCATACCTCCGGCATAAACTCTTTTGCCATCTTCCAAAATCCCGACTCCGTCAATTCCAACAATTGCAGGAAGGTTTTTATAACTGTCGTAGTGCGATCCATTCGCCAGTGATTTGTCAATATTCTTAATAGATGCTGCTCTGACAGTGAGCAAAAGCTGCTGGTCATTGAGCCGAAGCGGCTCATCGATATCTTCATATCTCGGTATTTCTCCTAAATGATGTAATACTGCTGCTTTCACGTTTTTGATTTTTTGCTGAATATAATATTAATACAGAGTTCTATTATTTTTCAATTTCCATTCTTCAAATATTTTTTTCCCGCACCGGTTTGTAAACATTGCAAGTTTACGATATTCGATCCACTTGATGGACGGCAATTGGTTTTTCTGCGTTATCTTTAAGTGAATGAAAATGAATTGATGAAACCCAATATCATCGTATATCGGTGCTCGTTAGTTACCGCGATCTTGTTGATCATAGCTGCTGCTTTACGTGGATTCAGTACCAATAATCTTATTATTGCGGCAAGCACCGGGGACATCAGCAAACATTATGCTACTTCTGTATTGATAGATTGGATATTGAGTAGCATGTTATTATTCATGGTCGCAGTTTGGTTATTATTTCTTGCCGGCGAATTAAAGAAATATAAAAGCAAAGCATGGATGCAGGCATTCTTAATAGGGCTTGCATTGACCCTTTTTGGTGCTGCACTTTGGTACAGATACCCTGACTCAATTCATTTGCCTGTCTTTTTAGCAAATGGATTAATTCTATTGATTCCATTGATCATTTACGGAAGAAAATTTAAAGAATGAGTACCTGTAAAAAAATGATTACTTCTTCTGTTTTGCTTGCTGCACTAACGCTAATGCATGTATGCAGTCTGCTGTTAACTTATCGAAATCCTGATTGTTGATGATTGATCGGGTAATGAGCCTGCTGCCCATGCCTACGGCGCTTACCCCGGCATCAAACCACGACTGTATATTTTCTTTATTCACTTCTACACCGCCCGTTGGCATGAATAAAAGACCTGGAAAAATCTCTTTGATCGCAGTAATATAAGTTGGACCCAAAATATTGCCCGGGAAAATTTTTACCAATGAAGCGCCGTTCAGCTCAGCTGTATTGATTTCTGTTGCCGTCATACACCCTGGGATCCATAGCAGTTGTGCTTTATGCACCATTTCAGCAATTGATGGATCAACAACCGGACAAACAATAAAGTCCGCTCCGGCAGCGATAAAAACTTCTGCATCCGTTTTTGTTTTTATTGTTCCGGTTCCCAATTTCAGATCGCTCATCTCAGCGCTTACCAACTTGCGCAGGAACAGAAAATTATCCAATGCGTTCTCGCCACGATTGGTATATTCGACAATTCTTATCCCTGCATTGTATAGGGCCCACAATATACTTGCGCTCACATCGCTGCTGTCGTTATAAAATAATGGTAATAGACCTTGTGTGATTATGGATTTCTTTATATCTTCTTTTCTGTTCATTTCTTAATTGTTGCGTTTATTTCTGTTGTGGTTTTGTCAGTAAAATCTCCTTTGACAAACAATTTTTCAAAAGCCGCCGCCGTCGCAAAATCCAATATATTTTGAGGTTGCAGACCATGATGAAAACCATAGATCAATCCTGCCATAAAACAATCTCCGCTGCCAACTTTATCGGTCACCTGCTCTGCGAAATGCTCCTTTGAAACGAATAATGAATTATTCGTAAACAAGGTGGCGTAATATTTTATTTTTTTTTCCTCTTCAAACCGAAAGGTGTTGGCAACTGCCTTGCATCGCGGGAATTGCCGAATGATCGCTTCTGAGGTTAGTTTTGACTGTTCGAGATAAATTTCCTTCTTATCTTTTTCTCTTAATCGTCCGTCTAAAGGCATATTTAGCATGGTCGATGCAGCCCAAACATTTCCCATGATGATATCACAATGCTCAACCAATCCGGGCATTATTTGGGCAGGCTGATCGCCATATTGCCAGAGTTTGCTGCGGTAATTAAGATCAACTGAAACCGTAATATTTTTTTTGTTTGCGGTGGTCAGCGCTTCTTTACAAATTTCAGCAACATCTCTGCTGATCGCCGGAGAAATTGCGCTAAAATGAAACCAGTCAATTCCATCCAACACTTTATGCCAGTCTATCGTTCCTTTTTTTAGTGTTGCAAATGAAGAATTATTTCTGTCGTAGATAACACTATGATGTTTGAGATCCGCATTTTCAGGTAAATAGTACAGACCGAGTTTATCGCCGCAATAGATTATTCTTGTTACATCGATATTTTTTTTCGCCAAATAATCCGCCATTTGCTTTGACAGGTAATTTTCAGGTATTGCGGTGCAATATTTGACTGGAACATCCCATTTCGCCAAGGCTGCTGCCACATTGGCTTCTGCGCCTCCAACATAAAAAGTAATCGAATTTTTGTCGAGCCATTTGCCCTCTAGATCAGGCGAGAGGCGAAGCAATAGTTCCCCAAAACATAGAACCGCTTTCATAAATAATTTCTATTGGGATTAAACATTTCGGTTAGTTAATCTTTTTAGATCCGCTTTGATAATGCTATTGATCCGGGTTGCCTCGCAAACCGTATACTGGCCCGTTATCGAATCCAGGTTTATTGCTTGACGCTCACCATTGGAAATAATTCTTCGCATTATGATAGCAAATATCACTAATTATTTTTCCTGTCCAATCCAGGTCATTGGGCAATTCTCCTCGTTCAATTTCTTCACCAAAAAGACCGCACAGGATCCTTCGGAAATATTCGTGCCGGGGGTATGACATAAAGCTTCTTGAATCGGTGAGCATTCCGACAAATCTGCTTAATAAACCCATATTTGATAATGTGTTCAATTGCTCTTTCATCCCCTCCTGTTGATCTAAAAACCACCATGCAGAGCCCCACTGAATTTTTCCTGCCATTGAGCCATCATTAAAATTCCCGATCATGGTTGACATTATTGCATTATCGGAGGGGTTTAGATTGTAGAGAATTGTTTTTGTAAGCTGATTATTTGCATCGAGTTTGTTCAGAAATTTTTGCAGCGATCTTGCCTGGGGAAAATCGCCAATTGAATCCCAGCCAGTATCTGCACCGAGTGACCGCATCATTCTTGAGTTATTATTCCGCATTGCCCCGAGATGAAATTGCTGCACCCAATTTTTTTCATGATCCCATAATGCAAATTCAAAAAGCAAAGCAGATCTGAATTTTAGATTTTCTTCCTTATTCAATGCCTTTTGCGATCGGAGTTTTGAAAAAATGTTCCTGATCTCCTGGTCCGTGTAATCTTCCGCATAAACAAATTCCAATCCATGATCTGAGACCGTGCAACCATTTGCAGCAAAATGATCATGACGCATTTTTAAGGCATCCAGGTAATCGGAATAATGTATAATGGAGATATTCGATATCGTTTCTAATGCGGAAAGATAATCGTTGAATGATCTTATGTCATCAGTATTCATCGCTTTATCCGGGCGGAAAGCGGGTAAAACTTTTATTTCAAATCTGTCTTCGCTTATTTTTTTATGATGATTTAATGAATCGATCGGATCGTCCGTGGTGCATATTACTTCAACTTTCATTTTTTTTAAGAGTGCGCGAACGGAAAATTCAGGTTTTGACAATGCCTGATTACATTCATCATAAATTCTTTTCGCAGAAGCAGGATTCAATAATTCATCAATGCCAAAATATCGTTTCAATTCAAGGTGCGTCCAATGATAAAGTGGATTGCGTAAAGTGTAGGGAACGGTCTCAGCCCATTTTTCAAATTTTTCGTAATCCGTTCTGCTGCCGGTGCAAAAAGCTTCATCAATTCCATTGGTGCGCATGGCGCGCCATTTATAATGATCGCCGGACAGCCATATGTCGGTGAGGTTTTTAAAATTGATATCGTTTGCGATCTGTTCCGGACTCAAATGACAGTGGTAATCTATAATGGGCATATTTGCCGCAACATCATGATACAAATGTTTTGCTGTTTCAGATCGCAATAAAAAATTTTCGTCGAGAAATTTTTTCATTGAAATAAAGATTTATAAATGCCCGACTCCAGTCCCCTTAATTCTGCTAATCCTCGTAATCTTCCGATAGCGGAATAGCCGGGATTCGTTTTTTTCTTCAGGTCATCAAGCATTTGATGCCCATGATCCGGTCGCATCGGAATGGCGGTCTTTCTTGTTTGCATGATGTGCAGCAATTCTTTTATCACTGCATACATATCTGCATCTCCGTCCAAATGGTCTGCTTCAAAAAAATCTCCGTTTTCATTTCGCTTGGTGCTTCGCAGGTGAATGAAATTGATGCGGTCGCCGAATTCTCTTACCATCACTGGCAGATCATTATCTGCCCGTACACCAAATGAACCAGTACAAAAACATAAGCCATTATTGGGCGATGGCACGACCTCCAGAATTTTTTTTACATCACTTGCTGTGCTTACAATTCTTGGTAAATTGAAAATGGGGTTGGGCGGATCGTCAGGATGAATAACCATTTTCACTCCGCATTTTTCGGCGACGGGAATGATCTCTTTTAAAAAGTAAATCAGGTGTTCCCGTAGTTTTTCCGCGTCAATATTTTTGTAGGTGTTTAACGCAGATCGAAATTGGCTGATGGAAAAACTTTCTTCGCTTCCCGGAAGACCCGCGAGAATATTTTGTTTGAGCTGCTTTTTTTCTGCATCACTCATTGAGGAAAATCTTTTTTCGGCTCTTTTTATTTCATCCCTGGAATAATCCAGATCAGCATTTTTTCTTTTCAGCAAAAAAAGGTCAAAGGCGACGAAAGCTGCATTTTCAAATCGTAAAGCCTTGGATCTGTCAGGAAGCGTGTAACTCAAATCCGTTCTCGTCCAATCAAGGACAGGCATGAAGTTATAGGTTACGGTCCTAATGCCGCAGTCGGAAAGATTTGTAATTGTTTGTTGGTAATTCTTTATATACCTTTTGAAATTCTTTTTTTGTATTTTGATATCCTCATGAACAGGAACGCTTTCCACCACATTCCAGGATAATCCTGCAGCTTCGATTATTTTTTTCCTTTTAAGTATTTTTTCTTTCGGCCATACTTCACCGTTAGGGACCTGGTGCAGTGCCGTGACTACTCCTTCGCATCCGGCCTGCCTTATATCCCAAAGCCCAACAGGATCATTTGGCCCAAACCAGCGCATGGTTTCTTGCATTAAAAAAGCTGTTTCATTCATGTTGCAATGTAGCGGGATAATTACGAACTAAATCTTTTATTGTTTTCTCCGCCCCCGTATTGATCAATAAATCTACATTATCTGAAACTTTCTCTGCAAAGCCTGGATATTTGGTCAGATCGGCATTCCAGAGATCCTTATCGCCTAAGATATTCATCACTGTTTCGGGAATATTTTTTTCGTTCCATTTCTTGTTCAGTACCGCTGCTTTATCATCATTGATGATATATGTTGAATTGCCGGTGCTGCCCACAAACTGATTATCGTTATTTAATTTGCTTTTCATAAATAAAATATAACCTGCAAAACCGAGGGCAATACATGGCGGAACATCATTGCTTCGCTGATAATGTTTTTGCAGTATGGGAATATTGCGCATCAACATTTTTGAGGTGAATTGCAAGGTGATACTGAGCCAAAGATGTTCTATGAATGGATTGCTAAAACGTTCAATGACCTGGTTGCCAAATTGCAGCGCATCATCAGCCGTAATTTGGTCATTTATGATGGAAGGCGCAATTTCGTCAAGCATTAAATGGGCAGTGAATTTTTTGAAATCAGTATTTTGCATGGCTTGTTTTACAGTTTGAAAACCTGCGAGGGTAGCGAGTCCGCAATTGAGCGTGTGGGTGCCATTCAACAAACGCAATTTTAGTTCCCTGAATTTAGTGATGTCGGGGGCAATGATCACGCCTGCATCGCCTAGGGCGAATGATAATTTTTTTTGCACAGTGTCCGCAGCTGATTCAATTGCCCACAGGCGGTAAGGTTCGGCCATTATCATCAGTTCATCCTCATAGCCCAATTTTTCTTCTATTGATTTTTTTTCATCAGGTTTTAATTTGCCGGGAACAATTCTGTCTACCAACGAATTGCAAAACTGATTATGGTCATTGAGCCATTCGATAAATTGATTGCTTAATTTATTTTGATGAGATAATGTAATGAGAATGGATTTCAGCTTGTCTGCATTACCAACGATCAATTCAGTTGGGATGATTATCAGTCCGCTTTTGTCCGTTCCGTCAAAAAACATGAATCGTTCATATAAGAATGCCAACAATTTTCCAGGAAAAGAGGTTGGGGGTTTGGCAAAAATATTATCGTTGTCGATCAATGTCAAACCAACTTCAGTGGTGTTGGAAATGATAATTTCAAGTTTATCGTTTGTTGCGCATTGCAAAATGTTTTCCCATTCCATATTGGCGGTAAGGACCCGGCTAATTGAAGCAATGATATTTGTGGAGTCGATGGTTTTACCGTTTTCAATTCCTTTTACGCAGAGTGTGTATAAGCCGTCTTGATTTTTGAATGCATCGATATCGCCCTGGGCAGTGGACTTTACCACAACAATCCTTCCGTTAAAAATATTTTGTTTATTGGCCTTATCAACAAAATAATCAGGTAGGCCGCGCAACAGAATACCTGTTCCGAATTGTAATATTTTTTCAGGAAGCTGAAAATATGCTGCCGTGGGAAGGTTATCATTTCTTTGAAAGTGCTGAAGAGTTTGTTTAGATAGAATCATCCTGAAGAATTCTTAAATAGGCTGCATAAATTCAATATCATGTTTTTTTGCAACTGTGGTGAGCGCTTCCCGCAAATTTATTTTTTCTTCTTCCGTTGCATTGGAATAATAAAACCGGTGTTTTTTTTCCGTTTTTGTAATGAACCGCACACTTGAATAACCGAACTGAATTGTTTTTATTTTGGTCCAGCTAAGTTGCAGTGGCCACGGAAATTTTATACTGTACTTTACGAATTCATCGGTAATCACGATAAATTTTTTGTTGTTCAGGCGTAATAGCTGCCGGCCTAAAACAACAATGATTATTGCGTTGATGATCACAGCAGCCCATTCTTTAGAAGATACATTATGCTGTTGCGGTAAAGTGAACAATTTGTACAATAAATAACCAGAAGCCGCTATAATATACAATGCAACTAATAATCTAAGCAGTTGGTTTGTCAGCGGCAGGTTTTCGCCGCGATTTTTAAAATCAATTCTGAAAATGATCATTGCCTTAATAAAATATGAAGCTACAAAAAAGAAAGAAATCCCAGGTGCCAAGGACTCAAAGAAGTTATAAGGGTTTCTGTGGATAAGTTTTTTCAATTAAAACAATAAATATAGCAATGACCCGTTAGAGTCATTAAGATTTAGATAATCCAATAATCCAATTTCAGAAAAATGAGCACCTACCCAGAAAAGAAAAACCAAACAGAACATGCTGCTGCCTGGATCTTAAAATCTCTATACACCAACACCGCATGGTTTGATGAAGTGAGACTCGCTGGCAGAAAAGACTTTGAAAGAAAATACCATTTTATTCCCCTTGTTGATATTTCACTGGTGTCGGATATTTTTGATATTTCCGAATTAAAAGATGCCTGCTATTTATTGAAGGAAAATGCTGATGTTGATATTTGGGGCGATGATTTTGAGCCATATGGAATGTTGGTTCAGCTATCTGATAAAGGGATAAATTCTTACCAGGAAGAACGCTATGAAAGCGGCGAAAGTCATATGGCTAAAAGGGGGTTAAAGGCGGCAACAACGCTTGTTATTTTGGTAGCCATAATAATCGGGGTAAGATCTTTTATCGGAGTAAAGCATGATAAAAGCATCCTACCTTCTTATAACAAATCAAAAACCGAGGAAGTCTCTCCAAAGGTCACTGCTTCTTTGAGCAGCGACAATGATAAATAATATTCATTAATTTTCAATAAAACAGAACGGCTCATTTAAAGATGAGCCGTTGTCGTTTTCAACCCCTGGTTTCAATCTTTTCATAGAATCACAACTTCTTTTTTTCGTATATCTTTACTTTACCCTCATTTTTTGTTGAATGTGCTTTCCCGATCTTCATTTTGCCGATGTCTTCATCACCTGTTTCAATAGAGTTCTTTGCAGCCGTTTTCATTTTGCGATTATCTGCTTCATCTTTTTTCGATGATGACTTGGGTGCCTGATCTTTTTTCATAACAAAGGTTTTATGTTAAAGAATCGATCTGTCATGTCTTGGATTAAATCATCGCGTGCTTTTTTTATTACGCGATCCCGCTTTCTTCGGCACTTTTAATCCATCTTCTCGGGCCTCGGACAAACCAATCGCTATTGCTTGTTTTGGATTGGTCACTTTTTGACCGCTGCTGCTTTTTAATTTACCACTTTCCATTTCTTTCATATTTTCTTTTACATATTCCTGCGCTTTTTTAGAATACTTGGTCATAATTAATTGGTTTAAAATTTTATTTAAGATTCTGTAGCAACCTGGAATGTGATTGGAAGATCGAGTCGTGTTTTTACATTCTTCCCTTTTACCATACCGGGTTTCCATTTTGGCATGTTATTGATGACACGAATGGCTTCTTCATCCAAGCCGTCTCCCACCTTATTTCCGATCACCACTGGATCAGAGACTTTGCCATTTTCGTCAACCACAAAAGAAACCTTTACCGTTCCTTCTTTATTATCATCAAGCGCTTGTTGTGGATAGTCGAGATGATTTTCTACATATTGAGAAAGAGCTGATTCTCCTCCCGGATATTCCGGCATCATTTCAGGCTGCGTATAAACGCCGTTTTGTCTTTGGCGATTTTTGAATGGGAGTTGTTAGCCGTCATTCCAACGGATGCCTTGCCTTTTTTTGTTTTTTTTGTAACCGTCTTATTGGTGGAATCCGCCGTCATATTGCTGCTGTCTGTTGCTGCTGTCGTTACCCCTTTATCATTACTGTCCGAATTACATGAGGTGTAAGATATGGTCATGATTGAGCTGTATACTAATAATGCTGCGCCAAATGCCATTCCTGTTAATCTCTTATTCATACTATTTGATTTTATTGATAAATGCTATTAATGATAAACCAAATTGAGTGCCAGCGAATTTTTGCAGGTTTTCAGGCTGGAGCTGGTAAAAAAAACTATTTTTTGTAGAATTCTTTGCTCACATTTATGCCACAATCAATTTTATGCAACAATATATTTTGTTCGGTTGGGATGGGACAGACGAAAATGCTTTGGAAAGAAGAATGGCCGTCCGCCCGGCTCATTTTAAAAACGCGAAAAGATTAAAGGAATCGGGAAATTTTATTTTTGGGGGAGCGATTTTGGATGATAAAGGAAAGATGATCGGTTCAAATATGATCATGCAATTTGAAACAAGGGATGAACTGCAGCAATGGCTCGATACTGAACCTTATATTACGGGGAAAGTTTGGGAAAAATTTGAACTGCATCCGTATAAGGTTGCTGATGTGTAAGGCACTTACATCATCTCATCATTTCTGTTTTCTTTCAATGCGCGAATCATCAAACCATAATGCAATCCTTTCGATAATGCATTCACTGCGTTGGAGATTCTTTTTATTTTTGTTTGTTCTGTCTTTGCTTCTTCGATCCATTTGCTGTAATAATGCTGGTGCGAGGGCGGCAATTTTTTGAAATAGGCAAGTGCGTTTGGTTCATCGGTTAAGCATTTGATCAATTCTTTTGAAAGCACGGGCTTTTTATTATCAAGCTGCAATTGAACTTTTAACATGGCGCCTTTGCGTTTGCCTATTCCTTTTCTCATGGTTGCATTAACTGCCATGATAAATTTGCCGCCCCCCATCGGCATCAATGCAACACTTTTGATGGGATAATCGTCCAGCTTGCCTTTTACCCGAAAGGATTTTTTATTGTCTGGTTTTATTTTTTGTGCAAGGTCAATGGGGATTTCAATATAGGTCCAACCGGTTTTTTCACCCTGTTCACCAAATTGTTTTAGCACTGTTGTAAATTCAACCATAGCGATGATTTAAAATTATGTTTTTATGCCTGCTTTGGTTTTTCATAGCATCACGATTTGGTTGCGATCCATAGATGGCTGGTGCTGCGATTACGCTGTATTTTATCAGCAGTAAGCATCTAAAAAATTCAAATTATCTATAACCCGCTTCTGAAATCTTTAACTGCCGAATCCAAGAATTCAATCCCATAAAAAATCGTTTTGTTTCCATTGCCCGCCGGCGATTGTGTGCCCACGCCAACAAAAATTTTTTGCGGATATTCATTTTTAAAAACCCTTACCAAATTCCACGAAATATTATCGGTTGAATAATAAAAACCGATCGATTTTGTGTCTGAAGAAATCTTTAAAAAGATCACTGAATCTTTTAGGATTTCGTGGTTATTGTCATCAGATGTTTCATTCGTTCTTACCGTGACAACTCTTGTATTCATTCTTTCATCAGCTTCGTAGGCAAATTTCAACCAGTGTTTTTCATCAATAAAAATGAAAAGCATTCCGGCATCATATTTTACATTGTGTTCGGGTTCTAACGCTGCAGTAAAAGTGAAAGGCTTGGTGTTATCCACTCTTTTGAGCAGTAAAGGTGCATCTGATTTTTCGTAGACTCCGCCGGGTTCAATAAAAAAATCGGTTTCTTTTGAAGAACGGAGAATGATACTGTCTTTATTTTTTATCATTTGTTTGTCGGCATTATTCATGCTCGAATCAAATTGAACATTAAAGCCGAGTTGTTTTTTTGTTTCGGCAGGAGCCTGAGAGTTATTTTTGCTGGTTGTATAATTGCAAGCGAACATGATAAAGCAATTTAGTGTTGCTGCAACAAAAAGCTTGATCGGCATATATTGGTTTTGAGGAGATAAAAATACAAAAGCCCCGGATTTACCGGGGCTTAAAATATTATTATTCGTTTTTTATTTTGTAGGAACTTTCTTGTCCTTTGTTCTTGGTGGAGCCGTATGGGTCCCTTCATTTCTGAAAACCACAACGCCGTCAAATACGTCTACAAGTACCGGATGAGATTTGTCAATATCACCAGCAAGAATTTTCTTCGATAATTGGTTTACAATTTCTTTTTGGATCAGGCGTTTTAACGGTCTTGCCCCAAACTGCGGATCAAAACCGGTATCGGCAAGGAAATCAATAACATAATCACTGAATAACAATTGAATTCCGCTGGGCAGCACCAGTTGTTTCAAACTGTTCAATTGAATATTCACGATGTCCTTGATCTCATTTTTCATTAGCGGACGGAACATGATGATGTCGTCGACACGATTCAAAAATTCCGGACGAATGGTCTGTCTCAACAAATTCATCACTTCAACTTTTGCTTTTTCCGTTACTTTTTCAACGTTATTTTCATTTACATTTTCAAACGCATCCTGTATGATATTACTGCCGATGTTGCTTGTCATGATAATGATCGTGTTCTTAAAATTCACCACACGGCCTTTATTATCAGTCAGCCTTCCATCATCCAAAACCTGCAATAGAATATTCCAAACATCAGGATGTGCTTTTTCGATTTCATCAAGCAACACAACACTGTATGGTTTGCGTCTAACCGACTCCGTTAGTTGGCCGCCTTCATCATAACCAACATATCCCGGAGGCGCGCCCACTAACCTGGATACGGTATGTTTTTCCTGGTATTCGCTCATGTCAATACGCGTCATCATGCTTTCATCGTCGAAAAGATAAGCGGCCAAAGCTTTCGCGAGCTCTGTTTTTCCAACTCCCGTAGTTCCGAGAAAAATAAAAGAGCCGATCGGTTTTTTGGGATCGTGCAATCCGGCGCGACTTCGACGAATGGCATCTGCGACGGCGATAATTGCTTCATCTTGTCCAATAACACGTTTATGCAGTTCATCTTCGAGATTAAGCAGTTTTTCTTTTTCGCTTTGAAGCATCTTTGTAACGGGTATTCCGGTTGTTTTAGCAACGGCTTCGGCAATATCTTCTGCATCCACCTCTTCTTTCATTAATCGTGAGTTTTCACTGATGGAAGCTAACTGCGATGAATAGTCGTCAATGATTTTTTCCTGTTGTTTCATTTTGCCATAACGAATTTCGGCGACCAATCCGTAATTCCCTTCGCGCTCCGCTTTTTCTGCCTGAACTTTTAAATTTTCTATTTCGGACTTCGCGTTTTGCACTTTTTCCACCAATTCCTTTTCCTGTTTCCATTTCGATTTTAACGTATCTCTTTCTACAGATAAGTTTCCGATCTCAACGCTCAGTTCTTTTAGTTTGGACTCGTCATTCTCACGTTTGATGGCTTCGCGTTCTATCTCCAACTGGCGGATCTGTCTTTCCAGCTGATCGAGTTCTTCGGGCATGGAATTCATTTCGAGTCTGAGTTTTGCAGCGCTTTCATCAATTAGGTCAATAGCCTTATCCGGCAAAAATCTGTCGGTGATATAACGATGCGATAATTCCACAGCTGCGATGATGGCCTCGTCTTTAATGCGAACATGATGATGTGTTTCATAACGATCTTTCAATCCACGAAGAATGGAAATGGCATCTTCAACATTGGGTTCATCAATCATCACTTTTTGAAAACGGCGCTCAAGCGCTTTATCTTTTTCAAAGAATTTCTGGTACTCATTAAGGGTGGTCGCACCTATGGCCCTGAGTTCGCCGCGCGCCAATGCAGGTTTCAAAATATTGGCTGCATCCATTGCGCCTTCGCCGCCGCCTGCGCCGACGAGGGTATGAATTTCATCAATGAATAAAATGATCTCTCCATCGCTCGATGCAACTTCTTTCACGACGCTTTTCAAACGTTCTTCAAATTCACCTTTATATTTTGCCCCCGCAATAAGTTGACCCATATCGAGCGCAAAAATTATCTTCGATTTTAAATTTTCAGGCACATCGCCATTGACGATCCGATGCGCTAATCCTTCTGCTATCGCAGTTTTACCCACACCAGGTTCACCAACAAGGATCGGATTATTTTTGCTTCTGCGCGAAAGTATATGTAGGGTTCTCCGGATCTCTTCATCACGACCAATCACGGGATCCAGTTTTCCTTGTCTTGCCATTTCATTGAGATTGCGCGCGTATTTGTTCAACGCATTTGTCTGCGTTTCCTGGGTTTGGGACTGGACCGTTTCGCCTTTGCGCAATTCCCTGACTGCAGCGATCAATCCTTTCTCTGAAAGTCCGGCGTCTTTAAGCAATTTGGCAGCATTATCATTTCCTTGTACGATGGCAAGCAGTAAATGTTCAGGTGTAACAAATTCATCACCAAAAGTTTTTAATGCGGAGCCCGCGCGCAGCATAACATTATTTCCATCGCGACTGATCGATTGTGCCGGTTCACCGGAAGTCTTTGGAAGTTTATTGATCAATTCGTCGAGCTTATTGTCAACAAGATTAACGGTCACATTATTTTTCTTCAATAAATATTCGATGGGGGAATCCTGTTGTTCAAGCAACGCTTTTAAAATATGTTCCGTTTCTATATTCGGATTTTGTAAATTAAAAGCAAGTTGCTGGGCCTGTTGAATAAGTTCGGCAGCTTTTATGGTAAAGTTGTTTAAATTCATAATTATTTTCTCCTTATAATATCTTTAATGCTTCAAACAATAATCCAAAAGAAATAAATTAGTAAGAATGTCACATAAATTTAGGTCAATCTGCCTGTTATGCAGCCTGTTAAGTTTGTTACTGCTATTCTGGCTGCCTGTTGATGCGCAAAGCGATTTCAATGAATTGGAGCAATTGTTAAAACAGGATCAAAAAGCGCTCGGAAACAACCTGGCAACGGCAATCTGGAAAGACGGGAAGATCATTTATCAAAAGCAGATTGAAAAGGAACAAGGTGATTTTAATCTCAAGACACAAACATCGATATCTGCCTGCGGCAACTGGCTTACTGCTGCGCTGGTAATGACCTTTGTTGACCAGGGAAAGTTATCGCTTGATGATAAAGTGAGCAAGTACATTCCGATCTTTTCTACTTATATGAAAGGATACATAACCATTCGAAACTGTCTTACCAACACAAGCGGCATACAAACAGATGGGGGAATCAAAGCCCTCAGAAGTACCAAATTTGAAACACTCGAAGACCAGGTAAATAGCTTTGCATCGAAGCATGAGATACAATCCAACCCCGGTACGGAATTCTTTTACAGTAATATCGGACCGAACATTGTCGGAAGAGTTTTAGAAATTGTTGGAAAGAAACCATTTGACCGGTTAATGCAGGAAAGAATAACCCGTGTACTGAAAATGCGTGGGACAACTTTTACCAATGATGAAGGCGGCGCCATTGATCCCGCTCTTGGCGGAAAATCCACGGTGAATGATTACCTGAATTTCTTATCCATGCTTTTAAGCAAAGGATTGTTTGAAGGCAAACGGGTGTTGAGTGAACAGGCAATCGCAGAAATGGAAAAAATGCAATTTGCGGAACTACCGGTGAAGAATATCCCAAAACCGGCAACGGGTTGGCATTATGGGCTGGGAGAGTGGATACAGGAAGTAGATTCCAAAAGCGAAGCATCCATTATCAGCTGTCCGGATTTTGAAGGTTCTTTTGTGTATATTGATAAATGTCGCAATTATGCAGCTGTTTTTTTTACCAAGAATATTTTGAGCGACCCCCCCAAAGATTTTTATAAAAAGTTCAAAGAAGCCGTTGATCTGCAAATGCCGGCTTCCTGTCAATGATTGTGTCTTTGCAATTAGCCCATTCATCATTTATTCTGGCCCGATTAATTGTATTCATTTATTTTAGTGGAAAATTAAACATTTGTTTAATTCAAACGTTTGTTTAAATTTGCTTTCCCGGTCCGGTATGTCGATCAGTACCTGTAGATAAGTTAATACCGCATCATTATATCTATTAATTTTTTTTAACGATTTTTGCCCTCTTATTTTTTGACTTGTTATCGGGTCTATTAAATTTTTTACGATGAACAATCCTAAAAGAAAAATATTCTATTCTTTGGCTGCAGGCATTGTGTTTATGTTGTTCTCATCGTTCCTTAATGCTCAAGATTCGCAGGATTCATTATTGCAAAATGCAACCCTGCAAAATTGCGTGCAATACGCCTTGAAACATTTTCCTTTGGTCCAACAATCACTATTGAATGAAGAGATCACGGAGCACCAGATAAAAAGCAAACTTGCCGACTGGTATCCGCAACTCAATATGAACGCTTTTTATCAGTACTATTTTCAGGTACCGAAAGCTTTTTTCAATGGAAATGTAGTGCCTGCCGGTACCAGTAATACTTCAACAATTGGCCTTGGGTTAACTCAAAATATTTTTAACCGGGATGTTTTACTCGCCAGTAATTCTGCAAATGATGTCCGTAACCAGGCAAAACAAACCACCGTTGCCAATAAAATTGATGTGGTGGTTAACGTAAGCAAAGCTTTTTATGATGTGCTGCTTACGCAACAACAAATTGCTTTGCTGGATGACGATATTGTGAGATTGGAGCGCAATTTAAAAGATGCCTACAATCAATATCGCAGTGGAATAGTGGATAAAACAGATTACAAAACGGCAACCATCACTTTAAACAATTCCAAAGCAGAAAGAAAATCCAACATGGAATTATTAAAAGCAAAGTTGGTCTATCTGAAACAACAGATGGGTTATGTTGCCGCTAATGGGGTGAACATTGTCTACGACAGTGCACAAATGGAAAAGGAAGCGTTCATTGACACCAACCAAACTGTTAACTATAATTCGAGAATTGAATATCAGCTCTTGCAGACAGAAAAAAAATTGCAGATCGCTAATCTCAAATATAATAAGTGGAGTTTTCTGCCAAGCGTTTCTGCATATGGCGATTATAATTTTAGTTATCTGAACAATCAGTTTTCTGGACTTTATTCCAATAATTATCCCAATTCTTATGCTGGTATTCAATTGGCATTCCCGATTTTTCAGGGTGGAAAAAGAATTCATGAAATACGCACAGCGGAACTGCAGGTGAAGAGTATTGATTGGGATATTACTTCCCTGCAGACAAATATCAATTCGCAATATGCGCAGGCAATGGCAGTTTATAAAAGCAATCTGAATGATTATAATGTGCTGAAAGAAAACCTTGACCTTGCAAAAGAAGTGTATAACACCGTTGAGTTGCAATACAGATCAGGTGTTAAAGCATATCTGGATGTTATTACTGCGGAGACCAATTTGCGGACGACGCAGGTAAATTATACCAACGCCTTATACCAGGTGTTAAGCAGCAAACTGGATGTGGAAAAATCTTTGGGAACAATTCAATATTAATAAAAGGAAAATTTTTTTTATGAGAAATAATATTCGCTTGATCGGCTTAGTGGTGTTGATAATGGAGATGGCCTCATGTGCAAGCAAGACCGTAGTGCCGCCGCCGCCGCCGGTTGCGGTCGGCGTGCAGGTGGCCAAAGAAGGAAGCGCGACCTATTTTGATCTTTATCCTGCAACGGTTACTGCATTAAACCAGGTTGATATCAAGCCCCAGGTTTCGGGAAATATTACCGGTATTTTTTTTAAGGACGGACAGGTTGTGAGAAAAGGAATGAAGTTGTATGAAATAGATCAGCAACAATACAAAGCTGCCTATGAACAAGCCATCGCAAATGTGCACGTGGCAGAAGCCAATGAATCAAAGGCACAGCAGGATGCTGACCGTTACGCTGACCTTGCAAAAAATGATGCGATTGCAAAACAAACTTTGGATCATGCAGTTGCCGATCTGGAAAGCAGCAAGAAGCAGGTTGAGGCCGCAAAAGCCAATGTGAATAGTGTTGAAACAAATCTCAAATATTCCATTATCAATGCACCCTTTGAGGGCACGATCGGAATTTCACAAGTGAAGATCGGGACAGCGGTTTACCAGCAAACATTATTAAATACCATTTCCTCTGATGATCCGATGGCAGTTGATATTGCCGTTGATCAGATCGAAATCCCGAAGTTTAGTCAATATTTAGATAAAGGAGCCAATGATAAGGATTCCATTTTTACATTGGTCTTGCCCGATGGATCGATTTACGAAAAGCCGGGTCATCTTGTTTTGCTGGATCGCGCCGTTGATCCGCAAACAGGAACCATCAAAGCAAGATTGGTCTTTGCCAATGGGAAGAAAATGTTGAAACCGGGGATCACCACAAATATTCGGGTTAAACACAGTGCGAGTGAAAACAGTCTTTTGATCCCTTATAAGGCGGTCGTTGAGCAGCTGGGAGAATATTTTGTGTATACTGCAAATAATGGACGGGCAAAACAACATAAAGTGGCTTTAGGTACAAAGATCAACGCCAGCGTGGTTGTAAAAAGCGGATTAGAGGCCGGCGACAGTGTCATTACCGAAGGTGTGCAAAAAGTGAGAGACAGCGTTGCCATTCAGATAGGTGCTCCGAAACCTGCTGCAGCCAAATAATTGATAATCGAGTAACTAACAGTAAGGTATAACCCAATTAGGAATGATCAATAGAATTCATGAGGCCCGGATCAAAATTTTTAATCGCTATTAGTGAATAGCGGCACATCGTAAATCGTACATAAATAATGAAGTCTACAAACATATTTCTGAGAAGACCGGTAACAGCGATCGTAATTTCAATCGTAATATTAATGGTTGGAACGCTTGCGATCATTAATATGCCCGTTAGCCAGTATCCGAATATTACACCGCCAACGGTGCAGATTACGAGCAACTTTACCGGGGCAGATGCTCAAACCGTTGAACAAACCACCACCACCGCCATCGAAACGCAGGTTAATGGTGTGCCGGGGATGGCTTATATACAAAGCAATAGCGCCAACAATGGCGTATCAACGATTACGGCAACATTAAATGTGGATGCGGATCCAAATGTCGTCGCCCTTGACATTCAAAATCGCGTGGGAATTGCTACCCCTGCATTACCAGCGCAGGTGCAGCGTTTGGGGATTACCACATTAAAACGTAATCCGAGTATTTTAATGCTGGTAGCTATTTATTCACCCGATGGGACTCACAGCGTCCCGTTCACGGATAACTATGCAAATATTTATGTGCGTGATCAGTTGTTGCGTGTGCCGGGTGTTGGTGATGTATTCAGCAGAGCTGATAATTTCAGTATGCGTGTTTGGCTCCAAACAGATAAACTTGCACAGCTGGGATTAACAGTGAACGATGTCCAAAATGCGATCAACGAACAGAATTTGCAAGTTGCTGCGGGCTCAGTGGCATCGCCCCCGCAGAATTCTTCTTCAGCTTTTGAATTTACTGTGTTCACCAATAGCCGTCTTACGACAGAAAGTGAATTCGGAAATATTATCGTTCGAGCAAATCCACAGCAGGGATCAATTGTTTATCTAAAAGATGTTGCGCGTATCCAGTTGGGGAAAGTAAGCTATACGGCTAATTCCTTTGTAGATGGAAAACGGGCATCATACCTGTTGGTTTATCAGGCGCCTGGAAGTAATGCCTTAGCTACTGCGGACGGGGTATATAAGGCCATGGCCGATATGAAAAAATATTTCCCTGCGGATATAGACTATAAAGTTCCATTCGAATCGGTATCTGTTGTAAAAGTGTCTATCGATGATGTGGTGAAAACTTTAATGATCGCTTTATTACTGGTGACAATCGTGGTGTTTTTGTTTTTGCAAAACTGGCGTTCAACATTGATTCCGGTGCTGGCCATACCTGTCTCTATTGTAGGGACATTCATCTTTTTTATCCCACTTGGTTTTACGATCAATACATTAACCATGTTTGGTTTTGTACTGGCGATCGGGATCGTGGTCGATGATGCCATTGTCGTAGTGGAAGCCGTGCAACATTATATTGATGAAGAAGGCTTATCTGCGAAAGAGGCTACCGCCCGGGCTTTGTCAGATATAACCGGACCGGTGATCGCCATTGCATTGATCCTTGCAGCTGTATTTGTTCCCGTAGGATTTATTCCCGGTATTGTGGGAAGATTATATCAACAGTTCGCTATCACTATTGCGATCTCTGTTTTGATTTCTGCATTTGTTGCCCTGTCATTGACCCCGGCCTTGTGTTCTCTATTATTAAAACCACAGAACATCAATGAAAAATCCCGGGGGCTGAACAGGTTTTTTTATTTGTTTGATAAAGGATTTAACTGGTTCAATAAGAAATATACTTCGGGAGTAAGAGGATCGATAAGAAAAGCACCATTGGTCATTGTCCTCCTGGCTTGTATAGTTGTTGGAGACGTACTATTATTCAAAAACAAGCCCACAGGATTTATTCCTACTGAAGATGAGGGTCGTATTTATATCACTTTTGAAATTCCAGAAGCCGCTTCAACAACAAGAAGTCTGAATGTTCTTGATAGTATGATGCATATTATCAAGGATGTTCCGGGAGTTGGTCACTACGCTGCCTTGGGTGGACTGAATGTGCTCACTTTTGGGATCAAATCAAATAGCGGAACCATCTTCATGCAATTGAAGCCATGGGATGAAAGGGGGGATAATACCTCGCAAAAAATAATGGCAGAGTTAACCAAACGCCTTTCTGTTATCAAGGAAGCAAGAATCGTTGTGATTCCGCCTCCTGCGATCCCTGGCTTGGGAAATGCGGGTGGTTTCAGCATTCAGATAGAGCAACGACAATCCAATGATGACATCAAAACTTTTGAAAGAGTGGTGAATGGTTTTGTTGCCGAAGCAAACAAGCAACCGGAGATAGCGGGTGCGTTTACTTTCTTTAGTGCCAGAACGCCAGGCTATGAAGTGGACGTTGACCGGGATAAGGCAAAAAAGCTCGGGTTGAATCTGGCTGATGTGTACAACACGATGCAGATGTATATGGGAAGCACATACATTAATCAGTTGACGATCTATGGCAGAAATTTTTATGTTGTTGCACAAGCAGATACCAATTTCAGAAACGATATCCAGAGTATCGGGAAATATTATGTAAAAAATTCAGGAGGTGAAATGATTCCACTCAGCGCCGTGGTGAGTTATAAATTGACTGAATCCGCCCCTCTTATTTCTCATTTTAATATTTACAGAAGCGCTGAAGTCGATGGAAATGCAAGACAGGGATTTAGCAGCGGTCAGGCGCTTGAAGCCTTACAGCGTGCGGCTGCAAAAGTTTTGCCAGAAGGCTATGGTTACGAATTTTCCGGACTTAGTTTGCAGGAAATAAAATCGGGCTCCAGCTCTGTGTATATTTTTGCATTGTCTGTCGTGTTTGTATTTCTGTTTCTTGCGGCATTGTACGAAAGCTGGTCTGTCCCATTTTCTGTGTTGCTGGCAGTTCCTATCGGTGTGTTGGGTGCAATTATTGCGCTGACAATTGTGACAAGACTATCCAATAATGTATATGCGCAAATCGGGTTGATAACGCTGATCGGTCTGTCTGCAAAAAATGCCATCCTGATTGTCGAGTTTGCCAAAGAAAGAGTGGATCGCGGCATGGATGTTATTGCCGGGACACTCGAAGCCGTGCGACTGCGTCTTCGGCCAATATTAATGACATCCATCGCATTTATACTGGGAGTTCTCCCACTTGCGCTGGCTACCGGCGCGAGTTCTGTGGCGCGTAATACAATTGGCTGGACCGTATTGGGCGGAATGGTCGCAGCGACCGGTCTGGCGATATTTATCGTTCCGGTTTTGTTTGTGGTCATAACCAAACTATCCTACGGTAAAGCAAAACTGGAAGAATTAAAGGAACAGGCTTCATCAAATATCGAGGAAAATACATAAGACCGATGTTTCGGGATCACGAGTTTGGGCTATGCTTTGCCGTTGGTTGTTTCTTTTGTATCCGGCGGAGGTTTAATGAATGTGCTTTCGTTAGCACAATAAAAAATCCCTGCGGGATGCAGGGATCTTTTTAAAAGAGTTTTTGGTCCTACCATTTGTCAACCTCTTCATTAGCGTTAGTTGTTGCTGCAGGTGGTGGTGTTTCTTCGATTTTTTCAGGAACAACCGCTTCCACTTCTGCAATAGTTTCGGTTTTTTCAATGCCGTTTTCACTGCTGACATGTTCTGTTTCGGGAACTGTATCGTGATTGTAGGCATCAAAATCAAAGTCCGGCATCAGGTCAGTTTTTACATAATCAACTGTTTCGTTCAATGCCTTAATAAATTTGTTGAAGTCTTCTTTGTACAGGAATATTTTATGCCTGTCGTAGCCATCTTCATTAAATTTTTTTCGGCTTTCGGTAATAGTCAAGTAATAATCATTGCTCCTGGTTGCCCTAACGTCAAAAAAATAGGTTCTTCTTTTACCGGCTCTTATGCGTTTGCTATAAACGCTTTCCATTCTTTTTTCATTGTTGTCGTACGCCACAAATAAAATTTTTAACGATTAATCAATACAGTTTTTCAAGAAGTCACAAATATAATATTGTTTTTGAACTGACAAAATTTGCAATGCGAAAAATCAGGAGGATAAAGTATGCAGCAGATCTGGCATTGCTCAGGATTGGACGTCTTCTTCTTTCTCCTGTTGCTGTTGTTCATAAAGATATGTATAATAACCGTTGCGAGCAAGTAGCTGTAGATGAGTTCCGGTTTCAACAATCTTTCCATCATCCATTACGATAATATTGTCGAAATTGAACATTGAAAATATGCGATGGGTAATGATTATAGCGGTTTTATGCTGAAGATAATTGTACAGGTTTTCGATGATCTCTTTTTCGGTTTTAGTATCCACTGCGCTCAGGCAATCGTCAAAGATTACGATTTCCGGATCTTTTATTAAGGCCCGGGCGATCGAAATTCGCTGCTTTTGCCCTCCGCTCAATGTCACGCCGCGCTCACCGATCATTGTTTCATATTTTTCAGAAAATCCCTGGATTTCCTTTTCAACGCTGGCATACTGTGCGGCTTTCTGGACCATTTTATCATCTGCATTTTCTACACCAAACCTGATATTGTTGGTGACAGTGTCACTGAACAGAAAAACATCTTGGGGAACATAACTTATTTGTTTTCGCAGATCCTGAAGATCGAGTTGTTTGAGATCTGTACCATCAATATCAATATTTCCTTTATCCGGATCATACATACGCAACAACAATTGTGCGACGGTGGTTTTGCCGCTGCCGGTCCTTCCGATTATCGCGATCTTTTGTCCTTTTTCAATATGAAGGTTAAAATTTTTCAGGGCATGAATTCCTGTATTTGGATAAATGAATTCCACATTTTTAAAGGAAATATTTCCTTCAAATTTTTTTATTATCGGTGATGGTGGATTTCTTATTTCAGGAACGGTATCTAAAAATTCATTTAATCTTTTTTGAGATGCAGCGGCTCGTTGAATCATGCTGGCGACCCAGCCGATGGCACTTACGGGGAAGGTAAGCATGGTAATATAGATCACAAATTCAGTGACCGTTCCCAGATCAGTATTGTGTTTTCCGTAGATCACATATAATCCACCGATCATGATGGTCAACAGCGTGCTAAGACCGATCATTAACCCCATCGAAGGGAAATAAACAGATTCAACTTTAGCAAGATTGGTCGCATTTTTCCGGTAGTCTTCACTGTTAGTATCAAAGACCCGCAACATTGCTTTTTCCTGCACATAAGATTTTATGACGCGAATGCCGCTGTAAGATTCCTGGGCATTGGTGGTGAGACTACTGAGCAATGCCTGTATGCGTTCGCTTTTTTTATGAATAATGGTATTTACATAATAAATGGTGATGGCAAGAATGGGTAATGGTGTCAGCACATAAAGAGATAGCAAGGCATCTTTGCGCAGCATAAAAAATAAACTGAACCCGATTCCTGCCAGCAGATTGATGAGATACATCATCGCCGGACCGGTGTACATGCGCACGCGGCTTACGTCTTCGGCAATTCTGTTCATCAGGTCGCCGGTGCTGTGTGTTTTATAAAAATTGGCATGAAGTTTTTGATAATGGGTATAGACCGCATTTTTTTGATCGTATTCAATATGCCGACTCATTACTATAATGGTCTGTCGCATAAGAAAGGTAAAAAAGCCGCTGATCAAGGCAAGTATCAATAATGTAATCCCGCAAATGAATATTTTCTTATTAAAAGAAGGTTTTGTTTCATTGATCTTGCTGATGAATTTTCTTACGAGAATATCATAATTTGCGCTATCTCTTTTTTCAGTTTGAGCACGTCTGGCAGGACTGATATTGTTTGTTGAATCTGACGTGATATTTTGTTTTTCAGCGAGATTCACGACATAACCCGTAACCTGTGGCGCCAGTATTCGGAAGTAGTTGGAAAGAACAATAAAAACAATACCGAGCAGAAATCGCCAGCGATACTTCCATAAATATTTATTGAGTGATTTTAAATAGCGCAAAAGAAGAATTTTTGCGAATTTACCAAAACAAATGCGAAAACGAATCTAATGTGGTGAGCGGTTATCGGCCGTTATGTAGCAAGCATACATTTATTTTGCACTTAGTAAAGTAATATGCAGGGCAACAAGCATCCATTTGTTTTTTCTTTTTTCATAAACGGACATATAACTGTTATGGAGATTTGAGATTACTCCATGAAGATTTCTTACCAAAGATGTTTTAACCATTAATATTCCGGTATTGCCGATTATTCTTGCGCTCGTTATTGAATCAATTTTTGCGCTAATATATTTTCTGTCCGGATCCATTATCAGGGTGAGAATTTTCTTTTTGTCAAGTGTCTCGCCGAGTGTATTGACAAAAACCAGGTCTTCAGCAAGGATTTTATTTAAAGTTGAAGTATCTTTTGTAACAAAAGTGCCAACACGTGCTTCCTCGGTTTTTTTAAGCGTTTCAATGTCATTGCTCTGAGCAAAAATGCTGCCCGTGACGAAGGTGAGAAGCAAGAATGAAATAATGTTTTTCATGTCAGTACTGATAATATTTTTTAAGTTAGCCAATTGCAAAAATTCAATCATTGTGACCCATTACACCGATGTCCTGCTGCGTTTATTTCATCACGCAATGTTAGTTTGAAATTTTCATTTGCAGATTATCGTGATGTTAATGATTTGTTTACAGCATGGAGATCGCAGTTTTAATATTCAGATTTCCATCGACAATGATTCTTTCTCTCATTATCTTTGCTCTTCTTTCTGCTAATCAAAAACACATCGCATTTAATAAAATATTTCTTTTCTAAAAATTTATTACTGAGATGGTTGAATTCTTAGGTAAGGTCAGGCGTCATTTGAAATTATCTTTTGACAGCATTAGAAATGAACGGTTAAAAAAGAATTTGCTCCAGGCAATTCCTTTCTGGGTGGCCTCGTTGATCACCGGTTTGCTGGCGGTATTATACACCAGGCTTTTTTCCTATGCTGAACATGGAACAGCTTATTTGTTTCAACACATAGCCTGGGTCTTTTTTCTGCTTACTCCATTATGTTTTATTGTTGCCTGGTGGCTGGTAAAAAAATTTTCGCCTTTTGCGCGTGGCAGCGGAATACCTCAGGTAATCGCATCCATTGAGCTGGCCACGCCAAAGCAACATCAAAAAATAAATAAGCTATTAAGTTTGCGCGTGATTTTTATCAAGGTGCTCTCAAGTCTGGTCATGGTTTTTGGCGGCGGCGTAATTGGGAGGGAAGGCCCAACCATTCAGATCGCTGGTTCCATCTTCAGAAAAATAAATCAGTGGCTGCCCAGATGGTGGCCGAATGTTTCAAGAAGAAATATGATCATGACCGGCGCGGCAGCCGGGCTGGCTGCGGCATTTAACACACCACTCGGGGGGATAGTTTTTGCTGTGGAAGAACTCACCAAAACCCATATTAGTTATTTTAAAACAGCGCTTTTCACGGCTGTTATTATTGCCGGATTGACTGCCCAGGCATTATTGGGTCCTTATTTATATCTAGGTTATCCAAACATCAATAATCTTTCTCCGTTTATTTTTTTAGGAGTTATTGCGGTGGCGATTATCTCGGGATTGGGAGGTAGTATAATGTCGAAAATAATTTTATTGATCTTTCGATGGAAAAATAAATTCAAATTCAATTACCAGCATGTCCTGTATGTAACAGCTTGTGCTTTATTGATCGCAGGACTGGCTTTTTTCATTAATGAAAGAATGTTTGGTTCGGGAAAAGAAATAATGGCGACCACCTTATTCACCGCCAATAAATCTTTGCCCTGGTATATGCCATTATTCAGGATCGCCGGCCCCATACTTTCATTTACCACAGGCGCAGCGGGCGGCGTTTTTGCACCCTCATTAAGTGCGGGAGCCAGTGTCGGCGCGGTTTTTTCAAGTTGGTTTCATTTTTCTGATTCAAATACAAACCTGCTCATCTTATCGGGAATGGTTGCCTTTCTTACGGGGGTAACCCGCACCCCTTTTACCTCTGCTATTCTTGTTTTGGAAATGACCGACAGGCATAATGTTATTTTTCATTTGATGCTTGCGGGGATGGTTGCATCACTTGTTTCCATTGTTGTAGATAAACATTCTTTCTATGATCACTTAAAAACGTTTTATCTCCGGGAATTGGAACGCGAAGAAAATGAAGAAGATAAAGCGCAGCCCCCGAATCTACAGTTGGAGTAACTAATCAAGACCTTTTACAACCTTATCGTTTCAGGAAGATATTTGCGGATAAGGCCTTCATAATAGGGCTTCAGTTCTGCAACCACAGGCGGTTTCGGACTTTTTGAATACAGGTCGTATGGGTTGAATTTTTTTACCCACTCGAACATTTCACGATCATGATCATCCATCAGATGTTCGTAGCCATGTTCTCTGTGTTGGGAATAAAATGAATGATAACGAATCATGTATAACGCAGGTTCGGGTAAATAGTCTTTCATGATATGATAAAGATATTCATCGTGTCCCCAGCTCATGGTGACGTTGCGCAAGCCGCAGCTTTCGGCGTAAATTCCATATTTAGTATTGAAACGATCATCGCTGTAATCAGGATTATTGGCAAAGAATTCCGGGTAAACAATTTTATCAGAATATGCACAACCTACCGGGAACGTATCGCCGACAACGGCCCATTGCGGTTCCCCGAATAAGCACAATACTTTGCCCATATCATGAATAAATCCCGTCAACACAAACCAATCCGGATGTCCGTCCGCGCGAATGGCTTCACCGGTTTGTAATAAATGCTGCAATTGATCTAATTCAATGTCCGGATCTGAATCATCAACCAAGGTGTTTAAAAAATCCATGGCATCCCAGACCCGCATTTGTTTGCGTTTGAATTGCAAAAATTCCTCTCTTTTTTGCTGTACAAAATCGTAGCTCTGGTAAGTATGGTTCAATCGATAAAACTCACGTACGGTATCGCGTTGCGGATTGTCATAATTCCGATACTCATTCTTTGTTTTCCCATCTTCAGTATATCTTTCCAGCACGTCTTCATCCCATTGTTCAATATTGTGGAGTGGATTGATTTCTTTTTCAGAAAATGAATTTTGCTCTTTCATAAAGCGTATTTAATAAAACTAAATTTACCATTTTTTTTCAATCCTCCCAATCCACGGTTTTATTTTGTCAAACCAATTGAGGCAAAAAATATTTCATTATCTTTCAAGTCATTCATTGCCTGCCAGCATTTTCTAACCGAATCAACATTACCATGAATTCACTTAGTATTACCATTATCGGTCTTATTGCCGCTTTTTGTACTACCATTTCTTTTCTGCCACAGGCAATAAAGACCATTCGAACAAAAGATACCTCAAGTATCTCCGTTTCTATGTATTCACTTTTTACCGTGGGGACGTTCATGTGGTTAATTTATGGGTCGCTCTCTGCCAACATTCCGGTTATTATTGCCAATGCGATAACATTGATATTTGCCAGCATTATTTTGGTGTATAAAATAAAATACAATTAGTATTTTTTTAGCACAACATGTCATGATGACGACAAAATCCGCATAATCTCTTTATAACTTTGTATCCGTATTTATTTGATGGCGGCTTTTGGTCGCCTCCCGAAAATCGATAACGCGCCTTTTTTTCCCGGATGGAAGGCCTTGCGGTTCATTAAATAATAAAAGCGTCATTATGAAAAAATATTTTCTTGTTCCCGCCATCTTGCTGACATTATCATTCTTTGCATTCCGTTTTTCTAAAAATCCTGAAAATAAGAGTGGTCAGGGGTTTGCGGTTATTGAGTTATTTACGTCTGAAGGATGTTCCAGTTGCCCCGCCGCCGATGATGCAGTTGCAGAAATTGCCAAGCAATCTAAAAACAATGTTTTTATTCTCGGTTATCACGTTGATTATTGGAATTATCTTGGCTGGAAAGATGCTTTTAGCAATAGCGCTTATTCGGATCGTCAAAAACAATATGCAAATGTCTTTCGGCTCAATAGCATCTACACGCCACAAATTGTGGTGAATGGGAAAACGGAATTTGTAGGATCAGATAAGAATAAACTGCAACAAACAATCGCCAAAGAGCTTAGTATGGTAATGATGAGGCCATTTGATGTTAGTGCAAGGGCTCTCGATGACAAAACGATTACGGTGGATGTTAAAATGCCTTCTTCTCCAAATGATATTATTAATATCGCGCTGGTTCAATTACAGGCGCAGAGCAGTGTTAAGCGAGGTGAAAACAGTGGACGGCAACTTCACCATATCAATATTGTGCGGGAATTAAAAACAATTGATCCATCCACGAAACAACCTTCCATAAATTTTATTTTGCCCGGCGGAATGACGAAAAAAGATTTTACAGTAATTGTCTTTTCTCAAAACAGGAACAATTTGCAAATTGATAATGCTGCACAGGTAAATATTCAGTGAGTAATTGTAAGTGTAAAATTTTTTAGATCAAAACTCCCCTCTTTCCTTATTTTTATTATATGGAATTGGAAAGTTCAACTCCGGTATCAGCTTCAACTATTATTAAGGAGTGGGTGGGACTCTACACGGGTAAATTATTATCATGGGCTTTTTATAAAGTTTCGGACAAAGCGCTGGCGGAAGACCTGGTCCAGGATACTTTTCTTGCAGCTGTTCAATCTTTCCATAAATTCCAAAATAAAAGTGAACCGCAGACCTGGTTGTTGGCTATTCTTAATAATAAGATCGTTGATCATTACCGCAAACAGGCAAGGAACGCAAATTTTTCAGTTAGCTATACAGAAGATATTTTTTTTGATGAGCATGGAGAATGGAAGGAGGAATCTGTGCCGAATGATTGGAATATTGACTCAGCGCATCTTTTGGATGATCAGGAATTTAGAAGAACGCTCAGGGATTGTATGAATAAATTACCCGCCACATCATTGTCAGCCATGCAATTAAAATATCTTGAGCAAAAAGATGGGAAAGAAATTTGTCAGGATTTGGGGATTTCATCGTCTAATTTTTGGCAAATACTCTGTAGAGCGAAATTGCATGTCCGCGCCTGCATCGAAAAAAACTGGTTTATCCGATAAGTGAAGAAAAAAATCGTACATATTATCATACTTTCTTGCAAAACGGCAACGCGCCTGATTGAAAAAAAACTTCATACAAAGCTTTCTATTCGGGAAAATGTTCAGCTTAAATGGCATAAGAGCGTTTGCGACGCTTGCACTATTTACGAAAAGCAAGTTGTGTTCCTTGATGAAGTCCTTAAACATGACCCATCCCAAACCCCCTCCGGGCAAGATTTCCCTGACCAAGAAGTGGTTTCTCTGCAAAAAAAGATATTGGGCTCAATCAATAGATAATTTTTTTTTTAGGTTTTTGTCAGGTTAACAAATGTGCAGCGACTAATCGCTAAATCAACATTATTATTAATCAGGACAGACAATGAAAAAGTTATTTTACCTGGCGATCATCGGACTGGGGTTATCCCAAAAACTGCCTGCGCAAAACGAAAATGCAATGGCTAAACAATGTAATATCCATAAAGATGGAATCGCCATTAACGGCTACGATCCGGTTGCCTATTTCTCTGCTAATAAAGCCATAAAAGGGAAAAAAGAAATACAGTGCTTATTTAACGGACTTACTTATCAGTTCGCAAATCCCCAAAACAGAGAAACTTTCAAATCAAATCCTTCAAAATTTCAGCCGCAATATGGCGGCTGGTGTGCTTATGCCATGGGAACCAATGGCAGCAAAGTTGATGTCGATCCTGAAACTTTTAAAATACTGGATGGAAAATTATATCTGTTCTACAATAAGTTTTTTAATAATACGCTCGAATCGTGGAACAAAGACGAAATAAAATTGAAAGAGAAAGCTGATGACAATTGGAAAAAATATGTTCATTAATCATCCTCAATAATTTTTAATTCTCAAATAAATCAATCATGACACTAAAACAAAAAACGACTATGCTTTGGATCTTGCGATTAATAGCTGCTGTAATTATGTTGCAAACCTTGTATTTCAAATTCTCCGCTTCGGAAGAATCAGTATATATCTTTTCTACGATTGGCATGGAACCATGGGGGCGCATCGGGAGTGGGGTAGTTGAATTGATCGCATCGATCTGCATCCTTATTCCCCGCACGACAGCAATAGGCGCTGTATTGGGTTTGGGGGTTATGAGCGGGGCTCTATTTTTTCATCTTACAAAATTGGGAATTGTGGTAAAGGATGACCACGGACAATTATTTATTTATGCCCTGTTGGTATTTATCAGTTGTTTCATTCTTGCAATTACTTACAGGAAACAATTGTTTTCGTTGATTCTTTCAAACAAATAAAGCAAAACTTATTAACTACTTCAATTATGTTATCACAACAACCGATAATGAATTTAATAGAGCAGCTTCAATTTGTTATTGAAGAGCTATCTGATGAGCAATACGTCACGCCAGTTTATATTTTATCAAATTCGACGATCGGTCAACACCTTCGTCATATCATTGAATTCTATTTGGAGCTCAATAATGGCTATGATGATGGAACTGTTAATTACGACAGAAGAAAAAGAGATTATGCCATTGAATCCAATAGAGATTGTGCCATTGAAAAATTGAATACGATAAGGCGCGCGCTTTTTAAAGAAGATAAAGATCTGTTATTGGCTGCAGAATTGAGCGCCAGCGAAGCGCCGGTGAAAGTGCCCACAAACTATTCTCGTGAACTGATCTACAACCTCGAGCATACAGTTCATCATATGGCATTGATGCGGATCGGCATTTCTGCGATCACCGACCTGGTCGTGCCGGAAGAATTTGGTGTTGCTGCTTCCACCATAAAATACAGGCAAACATGTGCACAGTAACTTTCGTTCCGGCAAAAGAAAAGGTTTATCTCACTTCAAACCGGGATGAACATTATACACGCAGTTCCGCCATTTTCCCGGAGAAATATGCTGAACCCTTCGGCAAAATCATTTATCCAAAAGATAAAGACAAAGGGGGTAGCTGGGTTGCAATGAAAAGCACTGGTGACGCGGCTGTTTTGCTGAATGGCGCTTTTGAAAAACATGAGCGCATCGGTCCATACCGTAAAAGCAGGGGGTTGATCTTTGTTGATATCATCAAAGCAAAGGACCCAATAGGTAGTTTTCAGCAAATGGATCTTAGTGGAATTGAACCATTCACGGTCATTGTATTTTTTGGGCAACAGCTGCATGAATGTATCTGGGATGGAAAAAGAAAATATTCTTCTCAACTCAACCCTGCAAAGGCGCATATCTGGTCATCATCCACCTTGTATGATGAAGCTGCGCGAAAAGAAAGAAAAAAATGGTTTGTCAACTGGCAACAGAAAACAAATGAAATCGATACAAAGAATATTCTTGATTTTCATCAACACGCAGGAAACGATGATGTGGAAAATGGATTGGTGATCAATCGAAACGGAGAGATGCAAACGGTTAGCATAACATCGATAAAGTTATCCCGGTCAAAAGCAAGGATGACTTATCTGGATCTGAGAAATAAAAAACGATCGTCTGAAAGCATTCACGTTTTGTCATCGAGCAAAATGATTCGTACAAATCGAGACCTTTTCATCAGGAAATTATTGATAAGAACATTCAATCGCGAATATTGGCCGCACCATTTGGTATATGCGCCGCTTTATTTGTACTGGTTCTGGCTTAGTTTAAGAGCGCGGTCCTTCTTTTTTTTCAACGCTTCAAATCCATTAATAAAAAACGGGGGCTTTTTAATGGAGAGTAAAAAAGAGATTTATGATCTGATGCCAGCAGCACTATACCCCAAGACCATTTTTTGCCAATTCAATACGGATATGCGCGATTTAATAAAAATGATGCAGGATAATGATCTTCGTTTTCCCATAATCGCCAAACCTGATATTGGTTTGCAAGGATTTCAAGTGGAGTTATTGCATGATGAAAAGGATCTGATGGCCTATTCTAAAAAGAATAAGGTCGATTTTCTTTTGCAGGAATTCGTGGATTATGAAAATGAGGCAGGGATATTTTATTATCGTATTCCCGGCGAGAAGCGAGGGAAGATTTCGGGAATTGTTGGGAAAGAATTTATCCAGGTTACCGGCGATGGGCGATCAACTATTGAAGAGTTATTATTAAAAGAAGAGCGGTACATACTGCAATTAGATAATCTCCGAGCTTGTTTTGGAGATGATTTACAGGCAATACTTCCGGCAAAAGTAGGTAAGATATTGGCCCATTATGGCAATCACCGCCGCGGCGCCAAATTCATTGACCTGACTCAAAGGGCGAATCAGCGATTGAACGATACCATCGACAATATTTGTAAACAGATCCCTGAGTTTTATTATGGAAGGCTTGACATTAAATTCAAATCATGGGAAGACCTATGCGCAGGCCTACATTTTTCAATCATTGAATTGAACGGGGCTGGAAGTGAACCGACCCATATTTATGATCCTAAGCATTCTCTTTTTTTTGTTTGGAAAGAAATTGTTGGTCACTGGAGATTACTTTATCGAATCAGCAAACTCAATGCAAAACAAAAAGGGATAAGATTCATGAGCACAAATAAAGGATTGAAAATGTTCAATGATAATAATCAATACTTAAGATTAATTAGCAAATAAAATGATCCGCTATCTGAAATTGTTTGGCTATGTGCTAACGATAAGTTTTCTCGGCTCATTGCCAGTTGGAACATTAAATATTAATGTTGCGGGACTGGTCATCAATAAAAGGATTCCTGATGCTTTTGCGTTTGCGCTGGGCGCAATTTTGGTTGAAATGATCGTAGTGCGAATTGCCCTGGCAACGGTAAAAAAATTAAAAGCCCTGAAGCATTTGTATAAATTTTTTAACGGAATAACTTGCTTAATCCTGTTCTTATTTGCGGGGATGATCTTATATGCTGCTTTAAGAATGCAAAAGCTTGAAACAACATTACCCCTTACATCTCAACATCCTTTCTTGTCCGGACTTATTTTGAGTGTTCTTAACCCGCTGCACTTGCCTTTCTGGATCGGCTGGACAGCCATCCTTCAATCAAAAGGAATATTCTGGCATTCACGCTCATCTTATAATATTTTTGTGTTTGGAATCGGGGTAGGCACCACAGCGGCATTTCTTATTTATGGAACATTGGGCAATATTCTGATTGAATTTTTAAGACAAAAACAAACGATGTTGAATTGGGTCATTGGTCTAAGTCTTTTAGTGACTGCTTTTGTCCAGTTTTACAAAGGATTTATCCGGCAAAATACCAACGATAAAAAAGCCTATTCTTGAGCTCCCCTTTTTTAGCCGAAACTTGATCCTGAAAAATGTTTAAATTACAGTTGCCAAAAAATCTGACAAATGAAATTTGCATTATTAACTGTTACCTACGGAGGATTATTCTATAAAGGAGCCGCATTAACGCTCGAACAACAAGTCCATCGCGCTAAAGAATTTGGATTTGATGGGCTTGCTATCGAAACCAAACGTCCTGTTGCATCTCCACTTGATCTTACCAAAACAGATCGTGATCGAATTAAAAAGCTTGCCGCTGATGAAGGCATTGCGTTGTGCGCTGTAGAAAGCATGTCGAATTTTGCCGGAAGGCATATGGAAGAACGGGAGAATAATTTAGCAATGATGCTTTATGTATTTCAGTTGGCTAAAGATCTGGGCGTTCAACTGGTGAAAATATTTGCAGCATGGCCGGGTATTATTAATGATGAAGAAGAAATTTCCTTATATGGTCAATTTGAAAGGGGCGAGTATTATAAAAGGTTATGGCCGGCAGACCTTCGTAAATGGAATCGTTGTGTGGAAGGTATTCGGGAAGTAGCCGATATTGCTGCGGATATGGGGATAACCTTGGCCTTGCAAAATCACGCACCGGTCTTGGCCAAAGGATATGAAGATACATTGACCATGATGCAGGAGGTCAACAGAAAGAATGTTGAGCTCTGTATTGATGTCCCTTTATTTTATGAAAGGCAAAGCGATGAATATATCCACGAAGCAGTGGAGCATTGCAAGGATCATATTGTACATACGCATTATGGCGCATGGAATTTTACCCAGAAAAAGAATGGAGAGATAATCCAAGAGCCTTCGCCATCGAGCGGCAACCTTATTAATTATCCTGCTTTCATCGAAGCGCTTTACCATAATGGTTACAAAGGATATCTTACTTCTGAATATTGTTTGCCTGTCGTGAAAGATCATCAGCTCGCGGGAATAGAAGAAGTTGATCACGCCACACGTATTTCACTTCAATATATGAAACAACTTGTGCAGCAGGCGGTGCTGGCATAGTTTTAAACTATCGGTTGCTTATGATTCTATATGCAAAAGCGCGCCTGAGTGTAATGATGTTTTTGCAATTTTTTATTTGGGGCGCGTGGTATGCTACTGCCGGAAATTATATGAATACCCATGGCATGACGAATGTCATCTATCTCGCTTATATGGCGAGTTCGGTGGGTTCTATCGTTGCTCCTTTCTTTTTAGGAATGATCGCTGATCGCTTTTTCCCCGTGCAAAAAGTGCTGGGTGTAATGCATATCCTCAGCGGCATTTTTGTTTTTTGTGCGCCTTTTTTTGCAGAAGGAAGTTTTGTTTCTACTCCATTATTTCTTGTTTTTTTATTACTGCATATGCTTTGTTATATGCCTACCGTTAACCTGGCGGCGGCAACCGCTTTTCATATTTTAAATGACCGGGAGAAAGAATTTCCAATAATCCGGTTGTTTGGCACTGTTGGCTGGATAACCGCGGGTATAGTCGTAAGCAAATTATTGCATGGAGATATAACAGCCATGCCTATGCGTGTTTCCGGTATTGGCGGAATAGTAATGGGCGTTTATAGTTTTTCACTTCCCAATATTCCGGCTACGGGCACTGGGAAAAGAATATCTTTTCGTGATGTGATCGGTGCAGATGTTTTTGCAAAACTGAAATCAAGATCGTTCATCATTTTCATCATCAGCTTACTGCTGATCAGTTTGCCTTTTGCCATTTATTTTCCCTACGTTCCTGTTTTCTTACAAAAAGCGGGTATCGAAGATCCGGGATTCAAAATGACCTTCGGTCAAATGTCGGAGATCATTTTTTTGCTCTCCTTACCCTGGTTCTTTGCCCGTTTTGGATTGAAGTGGGTCCTGGTTATTGGGATGCTCGCATGGGTTTGTCGCTATGCATTATTTGCATTGGCAGCGCCGGAGTCGATAACCTGGATGATCATCGGCGGAATATGGTTGCATGGATGTTGCTATGATTTTGTGTATGTGGCTTCCCAAATTTATATTGATAAGAAGGCGACTCCGGAGATTCGGGCACAAGCGCAAGGTCTCTTTGTATTGGTTTCTTACGGAGTAGGACAGGGGCTTGGCGCTCTGGGCGCCGGTTGGATATTTAATGGTTTAATGAAGCACGATAATTCATTGCATCAATGGCAAATATTCTGGATCATCCCATTATTGTTTGCATCAATTGTTGCCGTGCTTTATATTTTTGGATTCAGAGAGGATGTCGTAAAAATAAATTCAAAGAATTAATGAGCGTTAACAACGAATTCTATCCGGATCTCTTTTTATAATTTAAAATAGCCCAGGTATTGAAGAAAACCGCAAAGCCAAGTAATGCAAGGATATGATATTTGATATCAACCAGGCCACTTCCTTTCAATACAACCATTCGCATTACCTCAATAAAATAGGATACCGGGTTGAGTTTGGTGATGATCTGTGCCCATTGCGGCATGCTTTCAATAGGCGTATATAATCCGCTTAGCAAATTAAAAATCATGGTGACGAAAAATGAAACAAGCATGGATTGCTGTTGCGTTTGTGCATAGGTTGACATCAATAAGCCCAGACCGAGTATGGCAAGAAGATAGATGGCAGCGAATACATAAATTGTCAGATAATGCCCGAGGGGGACAATGCCATAAATTATTCTTGCAATTAATAATCCAACAGTGAGCACCGATAACGCAAGCATCCAGAATGGGATTAATTTCCCCAGGATAAATTGTGTTTTTTTGAGGGGGCTCACATTGATCTGTTCTATCGTTCCGATTTCTTTTTCACGAACAATATTATTGGATGCAAATGAGGAACCGATCATCGTTACCAGCATCACCAGTATACCCGGGACCATAAATACTTTGTAATTCATGTTCTCATTATACCAATTCGATGATGTTACTTCAATGGTTGGTTGCGGGCTGAGTCGCGGAAGCTGGATCCATTGCATGCGTACATCCTGGTTAAAATCTTGAATGATGCCTTGAATGTAAGCGCTGCCCAGTCCGGCTTTCACGCCGTTGATGGAATTGGCGGCGACAAAGAGCGTGGCTTCATTTTCTTTTACGAGTATTCTTTCAAACTGTGCCGGGATTTCTAAAATCAGATCTGTCTTATCCAATTCAATCGCATGTAATCCTTGTGGAAATGTGGCGCTATAATCTCTTAACCTGAAATAACCGGATGAGACAATTTTGTTGATGAGTTTCTGAGAATATTCACTGTGATCATGATCTACTACACCAAGATTGATATTCTTGATTTCATAGTCTGCAGCAAGTGGCAGTATTATCAATTGTATCATCGGCATGATGAACAAGATGAAAAAGATCGATGGATCGCGAAATATCTGGCGAAGCTCTTTCTGCAATAAAAATTTTAATGCTCTCATGCCAGCCTGATTTTAAAATTTCTGATACTGACGAACAATAACACCAATGTCATTCCTATTAATATCAATGTTTCCTTCCACACGGCTGTAAAGCCAAGACCTTTTATCATCACGGACTTGACGATTATGTAATACCATTTTGCCGGGACTATATTGGAAATGATCTGCAAGGGCAGCGGCATATTTTCTACCGGAAACAAAAAGCCGCTGAATAATAATGTTGGTAAAAAAAGACTCATCATGGAGGTGAACATCGCCGTTTGTTGTGTCTTCGCTCCGTTTGAAATTAAAATGCCGATTGATAATGAGGTGATGGTAAACAAAATGCTCTCTCCGATCAGCAAACCTAAATTTCCGGTGATCGGTACATCCAATACATAAACACTCAATAATAAGATGCACGCAATGTTCAGGACGGAAACCAATAAATAAGGAATCGTTTTTGCAATGATGATCAGGAATGGTCTCAATGGTGAAACCAAGATCACTTCCATGGTCCCCAATTCTTTTTCACGTACAATTGCGATGGATGTCATCATCGCGCAGACCAACATCAATACCAGCGCCATCACGCCGGGAACGAAATTGTATGCTCCTTTTAATTCAGGGTTATACAACATGCGCAATTGCGTGTTGATGGTGTATGGCAGCTTTTCATTATTATTAAGGGATTGCTGGTAATCATTGATGATCGCCGCTGCGTAATTGGTAAGTGTATTTGCCGTATTGGGATCTGAAGCATCGGCGATCAATTGTATCTGCGCGTGATTGGTGTGCAAAAGGTCATCGCGGAAGTTTTTTGGAAAGACCACGGCCAGCCTGATTTTGCCCTGTTTAAATGTGGCTTCAATATCATTATATGAATAGACATTTTTCACCAGATTAAAATACCTGCTTGCTGCGATCTTATTTGAAATTTCCCTCGTTGCATCATCTTTGGACTGATCAAAAATCGCGATCTTCGAATTCTTCACTTCATTGGTCAATGCAAATCCATACAAAATAATTTGCACGATCGGCATCCATATCAGAATGAACAGTGTTCGCCTGTCTCTCCAGATATGAAGGCATTCTTTCTTAACGAATATGAAAAATTGTTTCATTTTATTTTGCTTTTTCTCTGATCGCTATTCATTCCTCACTGCTTTTCTCGCCAGTTGCAAAAACACGCCATCCATCGAGTCTGCAGAAAAATTCTTCATCAGGTTCGCCGGAGAATCAAGCGCATCGATTCTTCCATCGACCATTATCGAAACACGATTGCAATATTCCGCTTCATCCATATAATGTGTGGTCACAAAAATGGTGATTCCTTTTTCGGATGCCTCGTAGATCAGACTCCAGAATTCTCTTCTTGTGATCGGATCAACGCCGCCGGTCGGCTCATCTAAGAAAACAATGGCTGGATCATGAACGATCGCGATTGAAAATGCAAGTTTTTGTTTCCACCCGAGCGGGAGCTCACGAACCAGTGTTTTCTCTTTTCCTTCAAGACTTAATTGTTTCAGCAGCAGATTCGTTTTCTCTTTGATGCGCTGGTCAGACAATCCATAAATGCCAGCATAAAAACGGATGTTCTCGCGGATCGTCAGATCTTCATACAAGGAAAATTTCTGGCTCATATAGCCAATATTTCTCTTGATCAACTCATTTTCTTTATAAACGTCAAAACCTGCTACAGTCGCAGTTCCTGAAGTGGGTAAGGAAAGCCCGCATAACATGCGCATGGCAGTTGTCTTGCCGGCACCATTGGCTCCGAGAAAACCAAAAATTTCTCCTTTGTTTACTTCAAAAGAGATCTGGTCCACTGCCACGAAGGGACCAAATTTTTTGGTGAGCTTATCTGCAGTAATTACTTTTTCGTTGCTTATCATTATTCTTTCATTAATGCCATAAAACAATCTTCGATATTGGGTTCAATAGAATGAATTTCAGTTTGCGAAAAATGATTTGTTTGAATAATTTCTTCCAGCCTTTTTTTATCGTCTCCCGGGTTCTTAAATACAACGTGGTGGTATTGACCGAACGGATAACAACTTTCAACGGCGTTATCATTTTTAATCGCGTTCATCAGGTGAAACATTTCGCTGGCTCTCACAGCCCACAGTGGTTTTTTAAATTCCTTCGTTACGCCTTTGGGAGTATTGATTGAAAGAATTCCTCCTTTTTGTATCAATGCAACGCGATCGCAAAGACCCGCTTCATCCATATAAGGAGTGGAAACTAAAATGGTTATCCCTTCTGTTTTTAACCGGTGAAGCATTTCCCAAAACTCTTTTCGCGAAACGGCATCAACACCTGTTGTCGGTTCATCCAGGAACAAGACGGTAGGTTTATGAATAAGCGCGCAACTCAATGCCAGCTTCTGTTTCATCCCGCCGGACAGTTGTCCCGCTCTTCTAGTTTTAAACGGTTCGATCTGTTGATAGATGTCTTTTATCAGGGCATAATTTTCATTGATCGAAGTATTGAATATGGCGGCAAAAAATTCTAAATTTTCCTGAACGGATAAATCCTGGTACAAAGAAAATTTTCCGGGCATATAGCCAACACGATTACGGATCTGTTTGTAATCTTTCACCACGTCAAATCCATCAACTGTAGCTTTGCCACTTTCTGCAATGAGTAAGGTGGTAAGAATTCTGAACAGCGATGTTTTGCCTGCGCCGTCGGGACCGATGATCCCAAATATCTCTCCCTTATCTACAGAAAAGGAGACACCTTTTAGTGCATCAACCGTATTTTTCTTGACGACATATTTCTTCACGATATTTTCTACGACTACAGCTTGCATTATCAGTTAAATTTCACTTCTCCGTACATTCCAATTTTTAAATATCCATCATTCTTTACGTGTATCTTAATGGCGTACACCAAATTTGCTCTTTCATCTTTTGTTTGAATTGTTTTCGGGGTGAACTCCGCCTTACCCGATATCCAGGTTATGACACCATCATAATCCCGGTATTTTGTTGCGCCATTATCTACCAGCACTCTTACATTTTGATTCAATTTCACCTGCGATAGCTGACTACCGGTAATGTATGCGCGTAAGGTAATAACAGAAAGATCGGCGATCTTGTACAATGCTTTACCAGGGTTTGTGATTTCCCCGGCCATTGCATATTTTGTAAGCACTGTTCCGCTGATTGGATTAATGACATTTGCCCGATTTACCTGGTCCTGAATTTGAGCGATGGATCTTTTTAACGGCTTCACTTCACTCATCACCGTGCTGTTCTGTGTTCCTGTTGCCGTTTCCTGCACTTTTATTTGTTGCTCATTAACATCAATTTGCTTTTTGATCAGATCAATCTGGTTATTCAGATCATCCAACTGTTTTGTGGTGGCTGCATCTGCTTTCACGAGTTTTTCTGTTCTTGCTTTTTCATATTCTGCATTTTCTAACTGAACTCTCTGGACTGCGATCTGATCTTGTAATAATTTTATTTGTGGTTTTACATCCATTGTTTTCTGGTGGAGCGCCCCGATAGTAGCTTCTACCTGTTCTTTTTGTAAAACAAGTTGCGACGAATCAATAACGGCGGCGACGCTGTCTTTAGCCAGAATTGAGCCTTCCTGCAGGTCCATCTTTAAAATCTTTCCACTCACTTCTGATGATACGATCACCTCGTCTGCCTCAAAAGTTCCCGAAGCGTCGGAAATCTTATCATTCATGTTACAACTGGTGGCAGCTAATACCAGCATACTGGCGTATATAAATACCGGAGATTTCATGTTTATTGATTTTGAACGATTATTGAATTTTGATATTCCCTATTGTGTTTTGATAGTTATATTGAGATTGCAACAATTGTGTTTCATGAAGAATCAGATTCTGTCGCGCCTGGTCTTCTGCATTTACCTGCGTTATATAATCATGGGCGCTTAAGACACCATTTTCTAATTGAGCATTGGCTGCATTCTTCACGGATTCACGCAAAGAAATGATTTCATCGTCTTTTTTCATTAATGCTGCATATTTTGCTATTTCTGCATTTTGCTGTTTTTGCGCGATATGTGTGTTGAACAGAAATGTTTCTTTTTGTATATCGAGCGTTTTTCGGTTAATGTCTAAAATCTGCCGCTGATTCTTTAAGGTATATAAACTCCCAAGATTCCAATTCAATCGAAGACCTCCGATATAATACCATTGGAAATTATTGTTCAAGAAATTCAAGCCGGGTCTTCCATAACCTCCCTGGATAAAAAGACTGAATTTCGGTCTTAGCTGAACATCCAATAATCTATCCTGCAGGTCATAATTCCTTTTTTGATAATCATACAAGGTCAATTCGTGGCGACTAACCGAATCCGTAATATTGGGTGAGGAAGGCTTTTCAAGAGCAGTCTTTTCATCCAGCGAAAGATTAATAAATAAACCAAGCATATCCATATAGGCTTTTCGCATCGCGAGCAGTTCCACACGCGATTGATCTGCTTGTAAAAGTTGTGCCGACAATTCATCTGCGCTGCTTCGGTAGGCAACTCCATTGGCAACTTGCGCTTTGACCTTATCGAGACCATTCTGAATATCTTTTTTCAACAGATCATTTTGTTTTAATTGTTCATCAATCAATAAAGAACCAAAAAACAATTGATTGACACGATCATATAAAGCGTATAACTCCACTTCGAGATTTTGTTCTTGAATGATCTCATTTACTTCGGCAGTTTGTTTTTGATTTTTAATTGCGCCACCATCATAAATAACCTGGTCCGCTTCTGCATAAACCTTATATTGATCTTTGCTATAAGAGGGAAGTGTAAAACCGGTGATTGGAATTTTGAAAGGGAAATTGGTTACATCCGATTGATAAGTTGCCTGACCATTTATGCTGAAAGAGGGCAGATAGCCTTTTGCTGCATTGCTCACCGCATAATCGCGGGATTTTTTAATAAGATCTCTTTGCTTTATTAATGGATAATTTTTTCTTGCCAGTTGGTAGACCTGATCGATATTAAGCTGTGTTGATTGTTGCGCAAATAATAAGGAAGGCATAAATAGCAGGCACCAGCACAATATTCGCCTGGAGCACCTTTGAAACCTTGTCATTGACTTTGCCATAAGAAATTATTTATTTAAGGACTCGATGATAAACTGTGGAATGGTTTTCTTTCTTTCTTCGACAAATGCTCTGAACTCATTCTCATCCATTCCGGTTGAGATCATCCACACAGGTCTTGCAATAAAAGGAAATATGCACATGGAGATCATATTCATGAACAAATGCGCCGGATCGATCGATTTTATTTTTCGTTTTTGAGTTTCGCTTGCGATCTCATGGGCGAATTTTATAAAAATTTGCTCCCGGTTCTTCCAAAGCTTTTGTTTGAAACGTTGTGGTTGTTTGGTTGCTTCATTCAATACAGATAAAGGCAGGTAGGGGTTTTGTAACAACATATCAATGTATGCGGAACAAAAATTTTCAATTTTATCAAACAAGGGAATATCCGCGTCAATGATGCCATTGATCTTTGAGAAGAACAGCGCAGAAGCTTCTTTAAAGATCATCTCAAACAATTTTTCTTTGCTCTTAAAATAATAATGCAGCAACGCTTTATTGATACCTGCTTTGTCCGCGATGTCCTGCATGCGTGCGCCAGCCATTCCTTTTTCCAAAAAAACGCTTTTGGCGGCGCCCAGGATTTTCTGTTCGGTTGTGTCTTGTTTTTGTATTTTAACCATATAGTTTAACCAAATGGTTAAAACAAAGATATTCCTATTTTTAATGCTAAAAAATTTTCTTCAGATTTTCTTCAGAATCATTGTATTTATTTGTAGCCGGGTCATTATGTCCCGCAAGCAAACATGAAGCTAATCGGTTTATTTCTTTTTGTAACGATTATCAGTAACCGAATATCTGCGCAGGATAAATCGCTGGATTACTATGTCAGCACGGCAATGCACAACAGTCCATTGTTGAAGGATTACAATAACCAGGCTCGATCAAATTTGATAGATAGTATGCGTATTCGCGCATCATACAAGCCGCAGGTTGGAGGCAATAGCACTAATTCATACGCGCCAGTCATTAATGGATGGGGTTATGATAATGCGATCACAAACGGAGCAAATATCAGCGAATTGGTTGGGGTTACGCAATCCTTGGTGAGCAGGCAAAATTTGCAAAATCAATATGAGGCCATTCGTTTGCAAAATGAAAGATTGAGTATTACCGGAAAAATAAGTGAGCAGGATTTAAAGAAGACCATCACGGGGCAATATATAAATGCATTTGGCATTTGGCAACAATTCAGTTATAATAAAGAAATGCTCGATCTGCTAAAGAAAGAAGGAGCCGTTTTAAAACAAATGACCGAGCGTGGCATTTACCGGCAAACAGATTATCTCACATTCTTGGTCGCCATTCAACAGCAGGAAGTATTGATCAATCAAATACACCTTCAATATCAAAACGAATTTGCCACACTCAATTATTTGAGTGGAGTGGTGGATACTTCTTTTAACGCATTGGCATCACCGGCGCTTGATTCGGTAAGCATTCCGGGATTGGAAAACACGGTTTTTTATCATCTGTTTGAACTGGACAGTTTAAAACTTCGGAACAATGATGCGCAAATTGATTTTATCTATAAACCAAAAGTGAAATTATTTGCAGATGCCGGTTATGTCTCTTCTTTGATGTATCTGCCATACAAAAATTTCGGAGCGAGTTTTGGGGTGAATGTTGCTGTCCCGATTTATGATGGTCGTCAAAAAAAAATGCAGCATGATAAGATCGCGATTGCCGAATTGACTCGCCAGGAGTACAGAGACTTTTATAAAACACAATACAATCAACAGATCGCTCAACTGCTGCAACAATTGCAATCGACGCAATCACTCATTGAGCAGAGTACAGAGCAGTTGCGGTTTACACAAGGATTAATTGACGCGAATAAAAAATTGTTAGAGACTGGAGACGCAAGAATTGCCGATTATATTATCGCGATTGGCAATTATCTTACAGCAAGAAATACCATTACGCAAAATACGGTCAGCAAATGGCAAATCATTAATCAACTGAACTACTGGAACAAAAAATGAAAATTAAAATTTTTATAAATTATGTATTTGCGGCGTTGCTGGTGGCTTTTGTCTCGGCATCCTGCCAATCCAAACCCGCTGAAAAAGAAACGCCTGCAAAAGATGCTGATTCAACAAGTGAAGGAACCCCGGTAACCGTTGCTCACATTCAGTCCGGATCAATGAATGAAACAGTTGAAGTAAATGCAGTTTCTTCTTTTTTATTAAAAACCTATGTCAAGGCTAACGCCAATGGATACCTGCAGATGGTAAATGCCCAATTGGGAAAATATGTGAGCAAAGGGCAGGATTTATTTATTATTAAGACAAAAGAGGCCCAAAGCCTTGGTAATACCGTAACCTCACTGGATACCTCTTTACATTTTGAAGGGGTGATTCATATCAAGGCCCCGGGAAGCGGCTACATCACCCAACTCACCTATCAGGTCGGAGATTATGTTCAGGACAATGAACAACTCGCCATTATCACGGATACAAAAAGCTTCGTGTTCTTACTTGATCTCCCTTATGAGTTGAAACCGTATTTGCCCAATAATAAAAATGTGCAATTGAAACTCCCTGACGGAACTGTTTTAAATGGCTATATAGATGCTGCTTTGCCAACCGTTGATGCCGTTTCACAAACACAGAATTATGTTATCAAAGTGAATACTGATAAACAAATTCCGGAAAACCTCATCGCAAAAGTGAGCCTGATAAAAACGGCAAAACAGAACACGGTCTCTGTTCCTAAATCGGCGGTGCTCACCGATGAGACGCAAAGCCAGTTCTGGATCATGAAATTGATTGACAGCACTACTGCGGTGAAAGTGCCGGTGCAAAAAGGAATTGAGACAAATACTGCTGTAGAAATATTATCACCGGTTTTATCGCCAGCAGACCAGATACTGGTTAGCGGCAATTACGGATTATCTGATACTGCAAAAGTGTCTATCCAAAAATAATGTTCATGCTTAATCGTAATTTTTTTACTTCCTATAAAAACCCGGTAACCCTTGTTATTGTAATTATTATCCTCGGGGGAATGTTTGTATACAGCAAAATGCAGACATCCCTTTTCCCCGAGATCACTTTTCCGAAAATCAAGATCATTGCGGACGCGGGTCAGCAGCCGGTAAAAAAGATGATGATCACGGTTACCCGTGAATTGGAAAATGCGGTCAAGCAAGTCCCTGACCTGAAAATGATCCGCAGCACGACCAGCCGCGGCAGTTGCGAGATATCTGCGTTTATGGATTGGAAGGCCAATGTTGACATCAGCCTTCAGCGTATCGAATCAAAGATCAATGAGGTAAGAAATGATCTTCCACCGGATATTCAGATCACGGTTGAACGAATGAATCCTTCAATTCTTCCGATCATCGGATATTCATTGGAAAGCAAGACCCGGTCACCGATAGAAATGAAGCTGCTCGCACAATATACAATCAAACCATTTCTTTCACAGGTCGAAGGTGTTTCTGAGGTACGCGTGATCGGTGGCAAAACAAAAGAATACTGGCTTGTACTCGACACGCGAAAAATGAGCACGCTTGGCATTACGCCTGACAATATCAATACTGCACTTAGCCAAACAAATTTTATAAAATCGAATGGCTATATCAGCGATTATAATTTATTATATCTCACCGTTACTGATGCATCCGTTTCATCAAAAGATCAATTGGAAAATATTGTGATCAACAATAACGGGAAAAGGATTGTGTTGCTAAAAGATATTGCCGATGTGCAAATTCAGGAAGCGAAAGAATATATCAGGATCAATGCAAACGGCCGTGAAGGGATTTTGCTTGCTGTGATCAAACAGCCCAACGCAAATCTGATTGATATTTCAGATAAGATGCAAGCAAAATTGCAGGACCTGAAAAGAATTCTTCCCAAAGACGTGACCATCGAGCCTTATTATGTGCAGGCAGATTTTGTAAAAGATTCCATTAAAAGTGTTACAGATAGCCTATGGATCGGGCTCGCACTGGCAATATTTGTTGCGATCATTTTTCTGCGTTCATTCAAAGCAAGCGCTGTGATCCTCATTACTATTCCCATAACCTTATTGATGACGATCATCTGCATCTATGCATTCGGACAGACATTTAATATCATGACGCTTGGCGCAATGGCAGCGGCGATTGGATTGATCATTGACGATGCCATTGTCGTGGTTGAACAGATCCATCGTACACATGAAGAAAACCCGAATGAATCATCAAGGTCCTTGGTTCAGCAAGCTATTCATTATTTATTACCAGCGATGATCGGGTCATCGTTAAGTACAATTGTGATCTTTATTCCTTTTGCCTTAATGAGTGGCGTAGCGGGCGCTTATTTTAATGTGATGACCAATACGATGATCATTACCCTGGTTTGTTCGTTTCTGGTTACCTGGATATGTTTGCCCGTTATATATTTATTGTTCTCAAAACGGCCTAAGCCCGGCGATCCCGAGTCATCCAAGAGAAGGCCACATGCGGTAAAAAATCAACGCTGGGTAAAATTCTTCATCACAAAACCGTATATCAGCATTATCATTCTTCTTGCATTCGGGTTCGCGATTTATTTCATTCTTCCAAAATTGGAAACGGGTTTTTTGCCTGAGATGGATGAAGGCAGTATCGTGCTTGATTACAATTCTTTACCTGGAACTTCTTTGGAAGAAACTGACAGGCAACTTCGCGAAGTGGAGAAGATATTAATGACCGTTCCGGAAGTAGAAGCATATTCTCGAAGGACAGGAACGGAAATGGGTTTTTTTATTACTGAACCAAACCGCGGGGATTATCTTATTCAATTAAGAAAATCACGGTCACGTACGACCGACGAGGTAAGTGATGACATACGGAAAAAAATAAACGCAACACAACCTTCACTGCGCATAGATTTCGGGCAAGTGATCACTGATATGCTTGGAGATTTGATGACCTCCGTTCAGCCGATAGAAGTAAAAATTTTTGGTAGTGACCAGCAGACCTTACAAAGATTATCCAGGCAGGCTGCAGATATTATTTCAAAAGTGGAGGGAACTGCGGATGTTTTTGACGGGATCGTGATCGCCGGACCTTCTGTTGATATTGAACCCAATTACACAAAACTTGCACAATTCGGGGTGAGTCCGGCAAACCTTCAATTCCAGTTGCAGTGTGCACTGGAAGGAAATGTGGCCGGTGTTGTTTATGATAAACAACAACTTTCTAATGTTAGAATGGTCTATCCCGGCAATCGTGCCTTAAGTGTTGCAGATATCAATAAAGTCCCGGTTTTTCTTCCTGGTGGCAAACTGCAACCGATAAATGAATTGGTTGACATTCATGTAAACCCGGGAGACGCAGAAATTCAACGCGAAGACTTACAAACAATGGGCGTGATCACGGCAAGACTTGACAACCGGGATCTCGGAGGCGCTATAAAAGATATCCAAAAAGAAATTTCTGCCAAATTAATATTGCCGCAGGGATATGTTGTTGAGTATGGTGGCGCTTATGCAGAACAACAGCAATCTTTCAAAGAATTGTTGATGATATTAATCACTTCAAGTCTGTTGGTTTTTGGTGTGATATTATTTCTGTTTAGGGATTTTCGGATTGCATTTTTGATCTTGCTGATTGCGATGTTTGGCATTGGGGGAAGTTACCTGGCATTATATCTGACCAAAACGCCGCTAAATGTTGGTTCTTACACCGGGTTGATAATGATCGTGGGTATCATTGGAGAAAATTCCATTTTTACATTTCTGCAGTTCCGCGAATCTTTGAGAACCTCCAATAATATTGACAATGCCATCATCTATTCCATCTCAACACGCCTTCGCCCGAAACTAATGACAGCACTTGGGGCAATCATTGCCTTATTGCCCATTGCCCTGGGTATTGGGACCGGCGCTCAATTGCATCAGCCTTTAGCCATTGCGGTAATTGGCGGTTTTATTGGTGCCTTGCCATTATTATTGATCGTGTTACCAAGTATGATCAGGGTTTTGTTTCGCAATGAAAATAAAAAAACCGGGAACGATCTGATCCCGGTTTGAAGTAGTAGAACATAGAATTCATTTCACGGACCTGCCATCTGGAAAAAGTTCAATTTCTTTTTTCCTGCCCTTTAGTTTAATGTCTGCTTCAAAAATTATTTTTCCATTAGGTTGTTCAATTTTGTCGGCACCGGAAATAATTGAAGTTGGATATTTTGTTTGGATTGATCTTGTCACAGCTTCAGGCAAATCTTTAACGGCAATTGCTGTTTCTGTTTCTTTCCAGTGGCCATTCAGGTCATAATTGGCCGACATGGTCGTCCCATTTAATTTAAAATTTGCTTCGTATTCCTGCGAATTTTCTTTGCCCCATTTTATATGGGTAGCATGTGGAAATTGCTTCGTAAACGCGGTGGTTACCGCGTTTGGTGTTTTTATTTGGGCTTGCATCGAAGCGCTCGCAAATAATAATTGAGCGAAGAATATTTTTTTCACCGACTTATTTTTTCTTTACAACCAACACCTGGAAAGTTCCCGGAATCATTTTTGGTCTTTCTCCCGCTGCGGCCGGTTGGGTATCTGCTGCAGGCAAATAAACCTCGTGTTTTGTATCATCAACTGCAATTGTTCTGGCGCTCCTTTTTGTTTCAACATTATCAATCACCTTGAATTTATCTGCGTTTAATTCTTCAATAATGCTGAGCTTTCCCTCACCGCAGGATGCAAAAACATATTTCAAACCTTTATCAAAACCAACACCATCGCAACCATCCGCAATGGGCAATTTGTCAACAATTTTTCCGTTAGTTGCGTCAATCACCATCAGCAATTTATCACAACCAGCAAATAATCTTTTTGTTTTTGTATCTATAGCCAATCCGGTCGGACCTTCGCCCGGTGCAATGCTCCAGCTTGCTACAACTTTATTGTTGGTGATATCAACTACGTCAATTTGATTTTTATCTTCAATGTTCACAAATATCTTTCCCTCATTGTCGGAGACGGCGGTCTCCGGTTTGCCACCCACCACTATTGTTGCCACCACTTTATCCGTTGCCGGATCAATAACAGAAAGATCTTTACTTCTTCCATTGCAGGTGATGATTTTTTTCGAAAATCCATCATACATAATGGCATCCGGATTTTGCCCGGTGGAAATCTGAGTAATAATCTGATTTGTCTTTAGATCAAAAACGGTAACGTTATTCAATCTTCCGTTGCTCGTATAGCCTTTATTCAGCGTCGCTGCAAAGGCAATTCCATGGACCCCTGTTGTACCGGGAATGACGCCAACAGAATCTCCGGTTTCCTGGTTTAGAATATTCACCTGCGTGCCGTGGCTTACATAGATCATATTATTGCCCGGTCCGGCAGCAATATAGTCCCAGCCGCCGCTGCTCACAATATGAAAAGTTTTTGCGACAGCAAACCCGCTTGCACCCTGAGCCTGAATTGCTTCAATACTTATTAGTAGCAGACTGATGATCAAACTTGTCTTTAAAGATTTCATTGTATTTTAATTTTGAAATGGTTAATACAGAACTTAACTCAAAGCTGAAAACCGATTCTGAAGAAATACTGAAGTTTGTATCAGAATTTAGCATTAATGCGCATTTAATGGTAACCCGGCTTAAATAAAACCAGTAAGCGCCCGATATATCGCAAACTTGTACAGCAAAATTTCTATTCAACAATATGTTGAATAAATTTTAAACTTGCATATTCTTACTATAACCATTAACCATGGACAATCAACTTGTATCGTGAAAGTATTAATCGTCGAAGATGAAAAATTATTGAGCGAAAGCATTATCACTTGTCTCCGGCAAGAGGGTTTTGTATGTGAAGCAGCCGACCACTATAAACTAGCTATTCAAAAAATTGAATCGTTCGATTATGATTGCATATTGCTTGACATCAATTTACCCGGTGGCAGCGGACTGGATATTTTGAATCAGCTCAAAAAGAATAAAAAACTTGATGGCGTGCTGATCATTTCAGCAAGAAATTCATTGGAAGATAAAATAACCGGCTTGCAACTTGGCGCCGATGATTATCTGCCCAAGCCATTCCATTTGTCAGAACTTGTTGCCCGTATAACGGCAATCATTAGACGAAGAAATTCCGGTGGGAATAACATGCTCCAGTTCAATGAGCTGCTTATTGACACATTGGCAAAGACTGTTTCTGTTAATAATAAATTGGTTGAGCTTACCAGGAAAGAATATCAACTCTTGTTATATTTTGCGTATAATAAGAATCGGGTGATCTCGAAAAATGCAATAGCAGAACATTTGTGGGGAGATGAAACAGAAAGCGCGGGCAACTTTGATTTTATTTACACACATGTAAAGAACCTGCGAAAAAAATTAATTATAGCTGGTTGCGGAGACTACATTCAATCCGTTTATGGAATGGGCTACAAATTCATTAGTTGAAAAGTTGATCAGCCGGAAATATTGCCATTATGAAACTCATTACAAAATACAATCGTATCAATATTGTCGCCACAATTGTGGTGATGCTGATCGCGAGCATCTGTTATTATTTCATTGTGCGTTACGTACTGATTCACCAGTTGGATAATACATTGAAAGTGGAAGAAGCGGAAATTTTGAATTATGTAAAGAATAATAATAAACTGCCTGACCCAACAAATTATCGCGATCAACATACCAGTTTTGAAGCCGTAAGAGAATTGTTTAAAAGAAACTTTACCAATGTCAGGTTATATGAAGACCGGCATCATGAAGATAATATTTACCGCGTCCTTTCTTTTCCGGTCACTATTGATGATAAACTATACAAAGCATCCGTAACCAAGTCCGAAGATGAAGTGGAAGATCTCATTGAAAAGATCGTATTGGTGACAATTGGTATCGTCATTTTATTATTGCTGACCTTATTCATCGCAAATCGGTTCCTATTGCGACGATTGTGGGAACCGTTTTACAATACCTTACAATCGATCAAGCAATTTAATTTTTCAAACAAGCAGATTTCCCCCTCGCAGGAAACGGATATTGCAGAGTTTAAGGACCTGGACACTGCCGTCAACTCCATGCAGGCAAGGATCATAAAAGATTATGAAACCCTGAAAAATTTTGCTGATAATGCTTCACATGAAATGCAGACTCCGCTTGCTATATTAAATTCCAAACTGGATCTGCTTATCCAGGAGCCAAACCTGAATGAATTTCAAACAAAACAATTGCAGTCGATGTATGATGCGATGAACAGGTTGGCGAAATTGAATCAGTCATTATTATTACTTACCAAAATCGAGAATAATCAATTTGCCAATGCTCGTGCGATTCAACTCAATATTTTAATAAAAGAAAAACTAAACCAACTTGAGGATCTGATAATCGCAAAGCGCATTCATCTGTCTACGGACCTGGGAGGGAAAATTGTATATATGAATGACTATCTCGCGGATATTTTGCTTAATAATTTATTGAGCAATTCCATTCGTCATAATGATGATGATGGCGCCATGAATATCTTGCTAAACAACGAAGCACTCATAATAAGTAATACAGGAGCTGTTTTCAGCTTCGATACCAATAATATTTTTGAGCGTTTCAAAAAAGGCGAAACCTCAGAAGGAATTGGGCTTGGGCTTGCTATTGTCAAACAGATCTGTGATAATTACGGGTTTGAGATTTCTTATTTCTTTAGAGAGGATTTGCATCACTTCAAAATTCAATGGGCTAAAGAATAAGAAGGCTGTCTTTTTTTGACCATCCAAATCCGAAAGGTTATTTTAAAAAGATTTTCTTTTCGGGGGGAAATATTCTCGTTTAATGTATAAATTTAATCTACTAAAATTGCCAAATGAGAAAATTAACACTTGCCGTTTTCTTTATAACAGCTTTCGCCTGCAAGCTCGCCGAGAGAAAAAATGAGGCATCGCCGGATTTTACCACGGAAGGGAAAAAAGTTACTGTTTATACAACTGCAGACAGCACCGATCTTCGGTTATCCATTACCGATACACTCTCTTTTAAGGACCTTACGCAGCCAGTAGAAACGCAGGTTTGTGTTTTTGTTGATCCGACAAAATCGTTTCAGAAGGTATTGGGGATCGGCGGTGCATTAACGGATGCATCCGCAGAGACTTTTGCAAAATTGCCAAAGGACAGGCAGCAGGAATTCTTAACCGCATATTATGATCCGGAAAAAGGTATCGGCTATAACTTGGGAAGAACCAATATTCACAGTTGTGATTTTTCCAGCGACACTTATACATATGTTAAAGATAATGACAGCACGCTGCAATCATTTTCAATTGAGCACGACAGAAAGTACCGTATTCCTTTTATTAAACAGGTTATTGCTGCTGCGGGCAACAAGCTCATTTTATATTGTAGTCCATGGAGCCCTCCTGCCTGGATGAAAACCAATAATGATATCCTTCATGGGGGAAAATTAAAACCTCAATATTATCAGGCTTGGGCAAATTATTATGTGAAATTCATTAATGCTTATAAAGATGAAGGCATACCTATTTGGGGTACTACTATTCAGAATGAGCCGATGGCAACGCAAAAATGGGAATCCTGTATTTTCAGTGCTGAAGAGGAGAGGGATTTCCTGAAAAATAATCTCGGGCCTACATTTGAAAAGGAAGGGCTGGGAGATAAAAAAATAATGGTCTGGGATCATAACCGCGATTTGATCTATCAGCGGGCAACAACGATCTTGAGCGACCCGGATGCGGCGAAATATGTGTGGGGCGTGGCTTTTCATTGGTATGAAGACTGGAGCGGCGGAACGCAGATGTTTGAAAATGTAAGACGCGTTAAGGAATCCTTTCCCCGAAAAAATCTGGTTTTTTCTGAAGGCTGTAATGGTCCGTTTAATATGGATAGTATTAAGAACTGGGATCTTGGCGAACGTTACGGGCGCAGTATGATCAACGATTTTAATAATGGTACCGTTGCCTGGACAGATTGGAATGTATTACTCGACCAGACCGGGGGACCAAATCATGTGCAGAACTTTTGTTTTGCTCCGGTACATGCAGATTCGAGAACAGGGAAGCTGATTTATACCAATGCTTATTATTATATCGGGCATTTTTCAAAGTTTATAAAACCAGGCGCAAAAAGAGTCATTAGTGCATCGAGCAGAAGCCAATTATTGACAACCGCTTTTTTAAATGAAGATGGAAAATTGGTTGTAGTTGTCATGAATCAATCAAACAAAAAAATTGATTATAAACTTTGGATAGCAGGCAAAGCTGCAGATGTAAGTGCGTTGCCTCATTCCATTGCAACCCTTGTTTTATGATTTTTTTGCTGATTCATTTTATTTAACCTGAATGAAAAGAATTCTTTTTTATATTTTCTTTATATTCTTTACTGGTCAATTCCTGGGCTGTGTTTTTCTTGATAAGGATGTATTATGCAGGATATGGATGTATGGTGATGAGATGAAGGCGCCTGATTTCGATTCTTTGCAATTGAATCCGGTGAGTTTTATATCGTTTTACTCAAATGGAACTTATACAAGTGATTTTGGAACATTTGAATATGGAAGATGGAAAGCGAGCAATTCTAGGATTGAATTGACGAACTATAAGAATAAAACAAAAGCCTATGGAATAAAATTCATTTGGCCGAATTCATTAAAGATCATTGCGGAGGATGGTTTTATCGTAGGTTTTGAAGGTCAGCCTTCAATGTTTTCTTCTCCGGGTAAAGACCCTTACTGTTTACAAAATAATCAATGGAGATTAGCAGCTACTCACAAAGAATCCGAAAAAGAAATAAAAAGCCGCCTGGTCAATCATTGTCATTTTTGGCAAATCTATTTTACCTGGGCACTGAAAAATAAAATTGACTATGTTGATGTAAGAAGTACACCTACCTTGCTAAAAATATATGGGAACGGTTTTGTACTGAGAACATTTGAAAATTTACCGGATGAATGGAAGGCTTACTTTTTTGATGAAGCGGATTGTAAGAAAGCCAATGAAATGATGGAAGATGTTTTGGTGATGCATAAAATAAAGATTGAAAAAACGGATGATAAATATAAAATGTTCATTTCTATGTTTAAGCAGGCCCAACAGGCCTTGCAATGATGATTTTAGTAAGGAATACACAGTCGGCTGGACGGAATGCGATTATACCTAACTGTTGGTTCCCCGGAAATCAAAAATGTTCATTAATTACTGAATAATCATTTCACGTTATGAATTTCCTCGGCAACATTATCTGGCTGGTATTCGGCGGTTTTCTGGCAGCGCTTGGTTATATATTTGGCAGTTTTATCCTTTGTATTTCCATCGTTGGATTGCCATGGGGAATGCAGTGTTTTAAAATTGCAGGACTTGAACTATCGCCATTTGGAAAAAAAATAGTGTCCTCCAATCGGGGCGTGGGTTGCTTATCCACTTTTTGCAATATTATCTGGTTGCTGAGCGGCGGTTTATATACCGCTTTCATTCATTTGATTTTTGCTGCTATTTTATTTATCACCATCATCGGTATTCCATTTGCAAGACAACATCTTAAATTGATGGAGCTTTCCCTTATGCCATTTGGCAAAAGTGTCGTGTATGAATGAAAATAAGCCGTTTAAAAAATATTTAATTCAAGCGCTTCTAAAATTTTGAAACTATGTTGGCCAGAACTTTATTAATAGCTGTTTGCTTCTTTTTTTCTTTCTCAATCATTGCACAACAAAAAGAGATATTGATCTATCATCCCATTCAAACTGATGATAAAGGCAAAATCATTCCCTGGTATGATAAAGATCCGGGCACGGCCTATAATCATATCATCGATATCGTTTGGAATTTCTGGGATACGATGCGCCACGATATGAATGGCCTTCCGTATTATATGAATCATCAGGTGTGGAATCCGGACTTTAATGACCCGCGCGGAATTGGTGGCGATCAGTTTGCAATGGCGCTTTCCTCTTGGCGTTTATATTATGCATATACGGGTAATGAAAGGGTGAAAGCGAATATGAATTTTATTGCAGATTATTATCTCACGCATTCTTTGTCCGCAGCAGATGCAAAATGGCCGGATCTCCCCTTTCCCTATAACAGTTTTATCTATTCAGGTTTTTATAATGGCGATATGCGTGCTGGAGAAAATATTTTGCAGCCAGATAAAGCCGGATCGTTTGGGCTCGAATTGGTGCATTTATATAAAATCGGGGAGAACTATCTTTATTTAGATGCAGCAGTTAAAATTGCCAATACACTTTGTGCGCATATTAAAGAGGGCAATATTAATTATTCGCCACTGCCTTTTAAAGTTAATCCCTACACGGACACGATCGGGTTGCTGAAACATTTTCACACCGGCATATGGAAAGATACCGCTGGTTACACCAGCAACTGGGCGCCGACCATGCAATTGCTGCTCGATCTAGCAGCATTGGGAAAAGGAGATGTGAAAGTTTACACAGCGAGTTTTAATAAATTGTTGTCCTGGATGAAATCCTTTCCTATGAAAGAAAATAAATGGGGACCTTTTTTTGAAGACGTTGATGAGTGGAGTGAAACGCAGATCAATGCAATGACCTGGGCGCGTTTTATTATGGAGCATCGTGAATATTTTCCTGACTGGAAAAAAGATGTACAAAAAATCATTTCCTGGGTGCATCAAAATTTTGCAAATGATAGTTGGAAAAAATATGGGGTTGTTGTTACCAATGAGCAAAGCGTCTATCCAACACCAGCAAACAGTCATTCATCAAGGCAAGCCGCTGACGAATTGTTGTTTGTAAGTATGAGCGGGGATAGTTCCCTGTACGAAAATGCGGTTCGGGAATTGAACTGGGCAACTTACATGGTGGACTTTAATGGTACAAACCGATTTCCTACAGATGAACCCTGGCTCACGGATGGTTATGGCGATTATGTTCGGCATTTCTTAAGAGCGATGGATGAAGCTCCCGAGCTGGCGCCAAATGAAGACCATATTATTTCTTCCACTTCAGTTATTCAGCAAGCAGATTATGCAGGCAATTTTAAAAAATTCATTTACCTCAATTTTGAAAAAACAGATAGCAATAAAGTAAAATTGTTTTATCGCACCTTTGATCTGCGCGGTGTAGAAAAGATAAAATTAAAAAATAAACCTTCGGGGATATTATTGGATTATAGATCCCTTTCTGAAAATAAAATCGGCGAAGGATATTCATGGAAAGCAATGAAAGAGGGCGGACTGCTGACAATACGAAGAGAAAATGGCAATAAAGTTCTTATCATCAAATGATTGTTCCTGGTGACCTGGGTCATCGTAGACATTGATCGCCGGGAACAGTTGTCGGTTATCCTGAAATAAGAATTCCTGAACAGAAGATCTCTTAAAAATCGTGAACTACCGGAAATGAAACAATAATAACTATTGAAAATACGCGAAAGCTATTTTCTGTATTCTTTATCATGCTGATAGCCTAAGATCAATGCATATTCTGATGAATGCTGCAACAAGGCATTAGAGTCAGCAATGAATGGATCCTGCGATTCAGCAGCATCAAATTGACATTAACGAGAATCAACTAAGCAAAAAAGATGATGAAGTTTAGTAAAAAGATAGCGCTTAATAAACCTACAGCCATTAAAGCGATTCTGCCATTTTCATTCAGCGTGAAGAGAAGTTTTTTAGTTTTCATAAAATTTGAATTGGGTGAACGGATAAAAATTATTACGAGAATAATGTCGCGAAAAACGTGCCAAAATATTTAAATCCAATAATTTATTTTATCAATTGTTTTAAGCGATTAGCGAAAAGGTAAATCTACTATTCAAAGATTAAAGGAGAAGTACGCATATCGCATGCTGCAATGGTTTCTCTCAGCTAACGCTGACGGCTACCTGAATGCCAGAAACGCGGAGAAAATGGATGATTGAAGAAATCAGGCGCTATGCATCAAGTGGGAGTGGGGGGAATCCAATCGAACTCCTGATGAACCCGATACCTTATTTCGAAAAATAAGATTTGAATAATTAAAGGTAGAGGTAAAATCAAGATCGCATCGACTTGAAAAATTAGTTTTCCTGTCTTTCAGTGCTATGTTCAATTTTCTTTGCCTGAAAAATATCTTTCCCGAAATCATAAGAAAAACTGAGGGAAACCCTCGCTGCGATCCTTGTCCTTTCAAAGTTTAAAAAAACACCGTTACCGTCGCGAACGAAAGCCCATTTCAGGGTATTAAAAATATCTCTGCCATTAAGGGTCAATGAAGCCTTATTATTAAGCAGCTTTATTTTTGCGCCGGCGTCAACCTCAAAACTTCCGCGGTCCCTATCTTGCCCGGTCACTCCCGGCGCGTGGTAATCGCAACGCACCTGTAGGGACATATTTTGGAACAAGAAAAAATTGTTGGTCACATTAACGTTCCAGCTAAACCCGTTGGTGTTTATTACTCCATATTCTGGTGCTCCCTCGGTTTCTGTTTGAAACAAATTTGCGTTGATAATGGAATTCCATGATTTAAGGACACTGACCCTGCTGATGATTTCCAGTCCACCAACATATTCATGAGGAAGATTTTCTGAAATGGTGGTTATTACACCGTTAACTGGTGCGGTTTCTATATGATCTATGAAATCTTTTGTGATACGATAATAGATGCTTGTCGTCAAATTCATTTTGTTTCCGACTTTGGAATAGCCCAACTCGAAACTATGAATGTCCTCTGGTAAAATATTAGGGTTGCCGAGATCATAATTCACCGGATCAGAAATATCCGGGATCGGGCTGTAATTGCGCGGTGTGGGTCTGGCAACCCTTCTCGTATAATTGAATTGAAGCTGCTGACCCGCATCGTATTTCTGTATGAGGGTAATTGCGGGATAAAGTCTGTTAATTACCACACTCACTGGGGTGATTAGCGGTGTGCCGCTACTTTCAAACCCAGCGACATATCCTTTTAAATTAGCTGCTTCCATGCGAAGCCCAAGCTGATATTCAAAATTGCTTATCTGATTTTGATAGTTCATATAAAGCGCGTGTATTTGACTATTGCTATGGAAGTAGGCAGTGAAAGGATAAAATTGGGTATATATTCCGGAAGATTTATCAAAGTTGTAAACCAATTGACCCCTGTCGTCAATACGCAAATGACTGCGATAGCCAGCAGCGAAAATGCCTTTGCCCAGGGGCAATGAATAGTCGGCTTGAATATTATAATAAGCATTGTGATTATTGATAAAAGGACGAATAATCGTGGTATCAAAAAAATCGGGGTAGCCATTCAGGTTATTGATATCAGATCTAAAATCAAGATCCGATTTATTAAATCCGTGAGCATAGCCAATACTGAAGTCAAGTTCCTCTTTTGGCTTATGGAATGTCCTGACATAATCCAGGTTTAAATTATACGTATATCCATCTCCGTTAAAGAAATTCATACTCTTGATTCTTTGAAGCAGTGATTGCGCGGCATCCAACTGTTGAATATCCAGATCTTCCCTGCGGTGATTTTTGGTAATATTAAGACCTCCAGAAAAGCTCAAGAGGTTCTTAGGGTTGAGATAATATTCCATGCCTCCTTTTAAGTTATGAGAACTGTTCACGGTTGTTGAAGGAAAGATTTCATTGGAATAGACAATGGAATCTGAAGGTTTTGCATATTCTATGTTTTGGTACCCCGTGCTGTAGACATCACTGTACTTGTAATCGTAATTCGCAAATACATTTATTTTGCTGTTTTCAAAACTTAACGCAGTGCCTGCGTTATAATTATTCCGGGTTCCCGCAGTCGAATTGAATGAACCAGTAAAGCCCAATTTTTTATTTTTCTTGAGTATGATATTAATAATGCCCGCGGATCCTTGTGCATCATATTTTACAGAAGGATTGGTAATTATTTCAATACTCTCAATCGAATTTACAGGGATAGAAGAGAGGATCTGGATGACATCACCACTACCGATCAGCGATGGTTTTCCGTCAATAAGAACCTGCACCCCGGAAGAACCGCGCAGGTTAACAGCACCGCTGCCGTCAATGGTCACTGTTGGTATATTTTGCAAAAGATCGGTGGCTGTGCCGCCTTTGCTCACCAGACTTTGTTCAACGGAGAATTTCTTTTTACTTATTCCGGTCTCTGGATTTGTTTTTGCCGCAGTCACAGTTACTTCTTTCAACAGCCTGATCATGCTTCGATTCATTGATAAATTTCCCAGGTCTAATTTTGTATAATTTGTATCAATAAATAAACTGTCCCTGTAAATGGATTGATAGCCTGTATAACTGATCTCCATTTTGAATACACCCGCCGGTATATTCCTGATGATTACAATTCCGTTGGTGTCTGACTGCGAGCCTTTGAAAACACGATTTGTTTTTTTGGCTGTTAAGACGGCGTTGGCAAAAGCAATGGGCAGGCCAGTTTGTTTATCTGCTAATCGAAGGGTGATGGACGAATTGTTTTGTGCTGATACTGTTATAAGAAAGACTGGCGCAAATAAGGACAACAGAAAGCATTTTCTGGCGAATGTCTTCATCGAATTGATCTGATTGTTGTGACAATAACTTTTTTCTAATTCACGGGTACAAGAACTGAAATCATTTCCCAATCCATCGAAAATCCTGCTGAAGAAATCTTATATAAAAGTTGTTCCTGGACGCTTGCCCTCATTTTTGCTTTGACCTCTATGCGTAACTGATCTTTTGATTGGTCATACTTAAATGCTCCCCATTGATTCCATACTTTATTGAAAATGGCAATCCATTCTCCCCCAGATGAAGGGATAAGAAAAAAACCATACTTTCCTTTCGGTAGTGGCTTACCGGCAACGCTAATGTCCCTGTCGGTTTCGAATGTTGTCGCTTCGTTAGCTCCTGCGCGCCATACGCTATCATATTTTACCAATCCGCCCCAGATCTTTCTGTCTTTAACTGAGGGGCTGCTATAATGAATAGTGATGGTTGCGCCATTCACCACTCCACTAACAGATGCAGGTGGGCTCACACGTGGTTTTGCCGTTTGCGAAAATGCGATAGTACTGGCAGCTGCTGCAATCAGCAGCGTAAACAGGTGTTTGATAATATTCATATTTTTAAGTTTTGTTGGAGCAAAGCTTTCCTTTATTTCATGCCCTTAAAAATCAATTCAATTATTTTGGAATTATTTTTAACATGCAGCGGTGTTTCTTCAACCATACATTCGTTGAATAAAATGGGCAATCCGTTTAAATCAATCGGCTGTAAGAAAAAAGCGCAGTAGTTTTAATAATGGAATTAATTAAAGGCACCCCCAAGGTGATCTATCTTCAGTTGTCCGTTTGGGCATCTGCTGTATTGCTGATCTTTTTTTCCATGCTTCCGATGGATGGAATGACAAAGGCGCTGATATATACTTTGGTGAATTCAGTTGTTTATGCCCTTATAATCTACGGCAATATCTTGTTTTTGTATACCGAATTTTATGTGCGCGGAAAATGGCTTACTTATATCATTCTCGTCATCGTTTTTATTTCTGGCGCGGGGATCTTGCGTGGCTATATCACCATTGTCGCTTACAATCATTTTTTGCATGATGCCCCCAGACCAGTAAACTTCGGCGTGCTTATTAGTTATATTCCCGCAGCTATTCTTGTTTTCGTGCTTAGTCTGATTTTTCGTGTGGCGATTGCCTATTTTACGCTGAAGCAACATGCGGATGAAATGCTTGTACAAAAAAGCACAGCCGAACTGAATTTATTAAAATCGCAGGTGCAGCCGCACTTTCTTTTCAACACTTTGAATAATATCTATTACGAAGCCTATAAGGAATCACCACGCACGGCGGTATTGGTCGAAAAACTGTCGGGCATCATGCACTACTTCGTTGACGAAAGCCCCAAGGACCTCGTCCCCATAACAACAGAAGTGCAATTTCTTGAAAATTATATTTCATTGGAAAAAATCCGCCTGCGCTACGAAATAGAGATCAATTTTAAAAGGGACGTTGATGCAGACCTGCAAATTCCGCCTATGCTACTCATGACATTTATAGAAAATATTTTTAAACATGGCATCGACAAATCAAGCACATACAATAGAATTGATGTTTCCCTTTACCAGCAAAACGGATATCTGTATTTCAAGACAATCAATACTATTTTTGATTTGGGAGAATCCAAAGTGCACAATGGTTTTGGGATAGAAAACCTGCGCAAACGACTTTGTATGCTATACAGTTCAGATTTTGACATGTATGTTGAAAGAGGAGAAAAATCTTTTACCGCCTACTTAAAAATCCCCCTGCCATGAATTTGAATTGCATCATTATTGATGACGAACCCAATGCCGTCAATTTACTTGAGATGCTGATCAGTCAATCAACAGAATGGAGAGTACTTGCCAAATGCTATAATGGACTGGAGGCATTGGAATTTTTGAAAACGCATAAAGTAGATTTCATTTTTCTTGATATCAATATGCCACTACTGTCTGGAATTGATCTCGCTGGTTTATTGCCAGCACAAACAAAAATTATTTTTACCACAGCCTATTCCGAATATGCTGCAGAGAGCTACACATTTCAGACGATCGACTATTTGGTAAAGCCTATCACATTAAAACGTTTCCTGGGAGCAGTTCAAAAAATCGAATCTTATTTTCATGCATCTGAGACGAAGCAATCTGGCCAAATACCATCTGCAGAATATTTTTTTGTAAAATCGGGCAAAGTCATAAGAAAGATACTTTTGAAAGACATCTTTTATTTCGAAGGCGAAAAGGAATATGTACGCCTGGTCACTGCACAAGAACAACTATTGGTATATCGCCGCATGAAAGATATTGAGGAACAACTCTTGACCGAATTCGTCCGAATTCACAATTCATATATCGTAAAAATTAGCGCCATCACCAAGATTGAAGATAACCATGTTTTTGTAGCTGATAAACGCATACCGATCGGCGAAAAATTCAAAAATGATTTTCTAAAATCTATCGATAGAAGAAAATTTTAGGGATAACTTTTTTGAAGTTGCGCAAAAATTAAAAAGAAGTTCAAAAATTAAAAATCTTTCGACCTCTCTTAGAATGAGCATCAAATCTTCCTGAACATCTCCATAAAGGCTGTCGGAGTTAATGCGGTCTTTTTTTTAAAAAAACGAAAAAAATAAGCGCTGTCTGTATATCCAAGTTCAATGATGATTTCAGCGATGGTTTTTTCTGAAAATACCAGCAATCTTTTTGCTTCAAGAATAATCCTTTCTGTTATAAGATCTGAAGTGGTTTTATTCAGGCTAACTTTTACCATCCTGTTGAGATGTTTTTCACTTACGAACATGAGCTTTGCATATTTTCCAGGAGATTTTACATCAACGAAGTTTTTATCAATCAGGTTTTCGAGCTGCTGCACTTTTGCCAGATAGGGAAGATTTTGTTTGGCCCGCATTTTTTCAGGCAGATATTCTCTGGACAATTCGATGTACAAAATATTTAGAAGGGAGGATAGTTTCTTAAATTTCATCAATTCATTTCCCCGGTATTCTTCCACTATTTCTTTGAAGATTGGCTCAATTTTTTTTCGCGCTGATTTTTTTAAGGTGATCAATGGCGAATTACGCAATGAACTGAAAAATGGATAATTTTCAACTTTTTCGTAAGTAAAACTCAAGTCATAAAACTCCTTTGTATGAAAGAAAATATAGCCGTCAATATCATCCGATAAATCCCAGGTATGTACTTTACCTGGGCCCAACATAAAAACCCTGCCAGGTGCTATAACATAATGGTTGAATTCTATATCGTGAGTGCCGCTGCCAGCGGAAAAAAGCAAGCCCATATAAAAATTGTGCCTATGCGGTAAAAGAACTAAACGATCGTGTTCTTTTAAATGCGATTTGAAATCATTTGCATAAAAATCCAATTCATTACCTGAGTGTTGAAACTGAGCAATATCATAAACAGGTAGAACTTTATTTTTCATATAAATCCATTAAAAGAAGTCTTTATTATCCAATAAAAAGAGCTTTTTATCATTGCATGAAAAAAATATCTGCCCCAGCTTTGCATAAGTAAAATTACCAATAACGAATCGGTAATTACAAAATAAAAATTCAATTTCTTTTAGAATAAAGCGATAGTAGTATGAATAGTCAAGCAAATACACCGCAGGCAAGGGATGAGAATTCAAATTCCGACAGTAATGAACAAAGATTCGGGATGGTGGTGGATAGAGAAACTGACCATGCAAATGTTAATACCGATTTCAACGACAATATAAATGTGAACGAACTTAAGAATGTTTTTGAACGGATAACTGATGCGTTCGTGGCTTTTGATCCCCTTTGGAATTATATTTATTTAAACAAAAAGGCTGCAGAGATTATAGGCCGTCCCCCTGAAAACCTTATCGGGAAAAACATATGGGAAGAATTTCCTGAAAAGAAAGATGATTTATTTTATCAATCATTTTTCACTGCAATGAAAGAACAGGAAACACTGACAAAAGAAGATTATTGCAGACCACTGGGGATCTGGCTTATGACAACGATGTATCCTTCTCCCGGAGGTTTATCGGTTTATATGCAGGATATTACTGAGAGGAAGAAAACCGAACTGGCACTTGCAGCAACTCGCGAACAATACCGGCAGATCGTTGAAACTGCACAGGAAGGAATATGGATGATTGATGAAAACAATAAAACCGTATTCGTTAATCAGAAGATGTGCGATATACTGGAATATTCAATCGATGAAATGATGGGGAAAGAGAACAATTATTTTATGGATGAAGATGAGAGGGAATTGTCTCAGCAGTCCCTTAGGCGAAGAAAAAAAGGTATAATAGAAACCCTATTTAAAAAATTTATCACAAAAAGCGGGAAACATATCTGGACAAATATGTCCGCCAATCCAATTTTTAATGAAGAAGGAGAATATAAAGGTGCGCTGGCAATGGTTTCGGACATTACCGACAAAGTAATATTGCAGCAGCAGTTGATGAATGAACAAATGAATAAACAAAAAGAAATTGCTAAGGCTGCATTAAGCGCGCAAGAAATAGAACGCAACAAGATTGGCGAAGAATTACATGATAACATAAATCAGTTGTTGTCGGCATCCAATCTATTTCTTGGGCATAGTCTTAATACTGACGATTATAAACCATTCATTATGAAAGGCAGAGCATGCGTTAACGAAGCCATTGAAGAGATTAGGAAACTTTCAAAGGAATTGGTCGGTCCGGCAAAGGCAGAAACAATCGGTCTTATAAAAACGGTAACTGACCTCGTCAATGATATTGTACTTGTAAAGAAGATGAAAATCAAATTCAACTATTCAGCTTATTGCGAAGAAAAAACCAATGCAGGTTTGAAAGTAATTATCTACAGAATTATTCAGGAGCAGTTTAATAATATCTTGAAACATGCAGAAGCTACAGCCGTGTTGATAAAGTTAATTTCTACAAAAGATGATTTGATTTTACTGATAAAAGATAACGGGAAGGGCTTTGATATGGCAGTAAAGAGAAAAGGGATAGGACTTAAAAATATTATTAGCAGGGCGGAAACATATAACGGCAATGTTGAATTCATTTCTTCGCCCGGAAAGGGATGTACGATGCAGGTTACATTTAATCTTTCAAAATAAAAAATTGAATCCTACAATGAAAAAAGTTAAAATCCTTATTGCAGATGACCACAAATTAATCAGAGAGACTTATAGTTTTTTACTGAATAATGATGAGAGATTTCAGGTAGTTGGTGAATGCAGCAACGGGGAGACCGCTGTTGAATTGTGCCGCAAACTTCATCCCCAGGTTGTAATTATGGATATCAATCTGCCCGGTATAAGCGGCTTTGAAGCCACTGATTTTATAAGAAAATATTCTCCCGACACAAAAGTTTTAGGAGTATCGATGCATAACGGATTATTTTATGTGAAGAAGATGTTTCAGAAAGGTGCAGCTGGTTATGTAACTAAAAATTCATCCGTCGAAGAAATGATTAAAGCCATAATTGCAATTCAGGAGGGAGAAAAATATGTTTGTCCGGAAATAAAAAATGTTTTGAAAGAACAATTTGAAACAGGAAAAGATCCTCAAAAGGATATAGAATCCTTGTCAGAAAGAGAAATTGAGATTGCTTTTCTTGTTAAAAACGGAAGCTCTTCAAAAGAAATCGCGGAGGCACTGAAAATTTCTGAACGAACTGTCGAAGTTCACCGCCATAATATTTTAAAAAAATTAAATCTTAAAAACACGGCAGCACTGGTAAATTTCATGGATTACCGAAATTAATGAAAGGCCAATTTTGATTTTAATAGAATCCCAATGCCAATTGTCCAGATACCTTAGCCACAAATCCGAACGGTGATTACCTCTGAACTGTATCTTATGAAAAATTTCAGATTCAAATTCGATGAAAAGACCAATGGCCATTTCTTTATGCCGATGAAAAGCCGGCTAATCCGCTATCCTGCAAATTTTGCGAAAAGGCGACTTTGAAAAGTGAATGGCCATTTTTTACTTCTACAGAATTCCAAATGAACATAATAATTTTATAAGAGTATGCAATTTCATTAAATGTTCTTGTAAATAATTTGTCACGTGCAGGGAATCATTTAAGCGCGGGCATGAAGGATTTGTATTCTTAACTCCCCATTCAGAATCAATAGGGTAAATAAAATATTCAAAGTCAACAAATAGATTGCTTTTTTCATAATGACAATCTTATTAGATTATTCAAGACGGTCGAAAGAATTCCGAGCGCTCTCTTCACGCTTTATTTCATTTTCGCTTGTGCCCGTGGCGTCTAATTTATTTATTTTATCGAAGGTGCTTCTAAATTCGCTTTTTGATAGTTTTGTTTTGGCCATTGATACTTTTTAAATTTAGCCATCCTTATTTTTTTCGATATTTGCGGTCTGCATTCCATTTGTACAAAACTCTTTTACTACCGCTACCGTTACGGTGGACAAAGAACTTACCCGTCAGGCAGACAGTATTCCGGTGGACGGCAAAGTTGTGGAAGGGGGTAGCCAATCTGTTTTACATTGACTTCCATCCTAACTGCGCCTTGCGTCGCATAGCTTGGTCAATCATCAATGCCGTAGCCAACAATTTTGTCCGCGGGATCAAATTGTATTACCAGGTCAATATAGTCGTACCCATAGTCTAATCGGTAACGATAGGTTCGTCGCCCATTTCTTTCCCTCCGTGCGATCAGTGTTATTGAGTTGATCTTGCCGTCAATAGCACCGGCCAACGCGCTTGTGTGCGCTTTGGTATAATCCTTAGCAATATTCCCTGCTAAGGTGCTGGTATCGATTGCAGATTGGTGTTGCAGCGTATAAATGAAGTTTTTTACTTTAGTTGTAATTCCCGGTTCTGTATCAGGCAGGGCTGGCGCAGGCAGTGGTTTTAGTACAGGCATATAAAATCCTGCAACATTTTGCGCTATCCGTTCCGCATTTGCACTGCCAACATTAGTCAGCACAATCACCGAGAATCCGTAATCAGGATAGTGTTCAAAATCCGACCTGAACCCCGGAACGCCTCCATCATGATGTACACGCAAATGAGTATTAACGGAATCGATAAACCAACCGAGTCCATATGGCGCGTTTGTTCCGTCTTTCAGTTTACTCGCCGCCCACATTTGTTTTTTGCTGCTTGCGGTTAAAAGCGTACCGCTATAAAGCATTCGATCCCATTTTGCCAGGTCCGTTATGCTGGAAACAAAGGCCCCGCTTGGTCGCAAGGCGAGCCATATATCTGCATTTTTCCAGCCTGCACTTGCTTTTTCATAGCCGTCTGCACGGTTTGGGATGATATCGGAAATGCTGTATGCGCGGGTTTGGCTCATGCCGCACGGCTCAAAAACATGCTTCCTGATCCACCCGACCCAATTTGTATCGGCAACTTTTTCAATAATGGCAGCAAGTACATAATAGTTCATATTACTATAGTCCCATTGTGTTCCCGGAGGAAAATCAAGCGGCAAATGATAGATGGCTTGTATATCTTCGTTAAGCGTTCGTACTTTGAGGGGATCAAAATCAGGGGCATCTCTAATCAGCCCCGAAGTGTGGCTAAGCAGGTTTTGCACAGTGATGCTTTGCCAGGTCTGGGGCAAGCTGTCAAGGTAGGCGCTGACCGGTGAATCAAGGTGTAACTTTCCGCACTGCTCCAGTAGCATAACTGCTGCTGCAATAAATTGTTTACTGAGGGATCCAAGTTTGTACACAGTCTGTGAAGTAACAGCGGTGCCTGTTTCTATATTAGCCAGTCCATAACTTTGCATCTTCAGGATTTTCCCCTCTTTCAAAATGGCAACTGAAAGCCCGGGTATGTGTTTTTTTGACATCATCAACCGGATATACTGACCTGTTTTTTCACCGGGCGAACCGGTAATTCCTTGAGCAAGTACAGTTAAAAAGCAGCCCGGTGCAAGCGACACCGCCATGGCAAAGATCAAAAGCGTTTTTTTCATGTTACGAATGTAACCTAATGGCAAAAACTGTGTCTTGAGAAAAGCTTTAGAAAACATCAAGAAAGCTTAATTTTAATAAATATTTACTGGATATGCTGATTAATGACCGATTTTATGTTGACCCATTACGCAATGAGGTTACCGATAAGCAAAAGGGCAAGCTTGAACGTGTAGAGCCAAGGCTGATGAAGCTTTTATGCCTTATGGTAGAAAACGAGGGAAGAACAGTTTCAAGAGAAAAGATTGTTACAGAAATCTGGAATGATTATCCCGGCGGTGACGAGGGGTTAAACCAGGCTATTTCAGTTTTACGGAAATTACTCAATGACAATGAAAAGCGTATCATAGAAACACTCCCCAAGACCGGTTATAGTTTTCATGGGACAATTGACCACAGCCCAATTGCTCCCAAACGGAAATCAAACAAAGTAATTTATGCTTTGGCTGCTTTGTTTTTATTATTGAGCATCGCATTGGCAACGGCCTATTATAAGTACCGTCCGAATGACAAAATTATTCCGGGTAAGCTTTCCCATCAAGAAGCCGTCAGGGCTTCTAAAATAGATAGCAAGGAGAATAGCAAGGGACTTACAATGGATTCCTTGGCCAAATTGGATAGCAAAAAAAGTTTGCATCAATAGAAACCCAGCTAGCCGGTCCCCGTAATCCAGCACAGGAAGAATGCAAGTCTTTCTAAAATGATTTTTGCATCCACTGAAATTTGTTTTTCATAAGAATCATTTATTGAAGACTGATATTCTTTTTCAGTCTGATAAAATAAATAATAAACTTTATTTACGAAATATTTGCTTTGCGATTGTTTGTCATAAAAGGTCAACGCAAATCGCCTCTATTATAGGAGAAGACAATATCACAAGATTTTCTGTAAGCTCCCCTGAATTTGATGCCACTAACAATTAGAGTTTTCTAGTTTTTAGTAATTCTAGGGAAACCGTAGGAATAACAATGAACTTTTATATCTTTATCCAAGCATCGTTTGTGAGCTGACTTATTTCAAAATCCACCACATCGCCAATGCTCGAACGTTGGCTGTAATTATTGACAGACTCTCATGATATCAAAATTTACTCTAAAATCTGTCTTTCCTTTAGTTTGTATTATCCCTTTAATATTTGGACTTTCATTTTATACTTACTTCTCGTTTGACAAAACTAAAACTCCAACACCATTGCATGGGATACCACTAATTTTATTATTGACATTTACTTTAATCTTGTTATTCTTTGGAGAATTCAGAAACAAAATGATTAAAGTTGAACTTCATAACACATTCTTGACAATTAAAAAATTCGGAGGACTTTCTTTTTCAAAAAAATATTTGTATCAAGATCTTGACGGCTTTAAAATATCAGTTCTTCGTTCATCGGCGACAAACAATGAATATTTATATTTTATGCAGAACGGTAAAAAGATTGGAAAAATTTCAGACTTCTATCACAAAAATTATTTGGACATGAAAGCCGAAATAGAAAGCAAATTAAAAAATTTGGGGTTTGAGAAGTTCAGTTACGTCGATGAGCTAAAGGAGATATTCATTTAACAACAAATAATCGTGAAATATAACTACAGCGAAAAGTAGGTTTGGCAAAAAACTTGCTGACGAACAACGTTCTTTAACTTCAGTTCTTTGTTTCAGCATTTGTTCCGGCAGACAATATTCTATTGAGCTAAATATCTTAACTTGAACTATAAACAAAAATCTAGTTTAGCAAGACGGGCGGACAGAAATCCATTTACCGCAAATTTGCCAATCCCTGACGTTGGCTGCTACTCTTTCGGACTATCCTAAATTTTTTAAAAATGATTTATACAAACGACGAAGCTGACAAATCAATAAGACAGAAAAACTTTTATCTAACAGTTTATGTTTTGCCAATAGCGGCGGTGGCTATAATTTGTGGACTCGTTTATTCGGCTTCAAAGGCAAATTACCTGACAAGAACTGATACAACTTATGGCTATGTTTTTTCACTTACGCCAGCACTTTTACTTTATGCGTTTAACAAGCGAAACTGGTTAAAAATGCCTGACGGAACTTATCACAACATCAAAGGTATTTCCCAAACAAACACAGTGACCGTAAATGAGCCGATAGAATATGAAGCCGAATATTTTTATTCTAAAAAAGAAAAGGCGACTTCGGCTCTTCTTGGGTTATTAATGGTCGGCATTGGAATTTGGGTTGCAGCTATAGGTGCAAAGACAATTCTTGTTCCAATTGTAACTGTAATTGGTGGACTGTTTTTAGCTTACATAGGTATTAAAGGATTGCTCGACAAGACTGCAAAGTTGAAACTTGCAAAAAAAGGGATTTGGACAAAAAAATTAGGTTTTGTTGATTGGAATAATGTAACGAAGGCACAAGTAATTGAAGATAGAAGTGGACGGACACCACAAACAATTTTAGAGATTTATTTAAAAGGTACAGTTTTCGCAGAAGCAAACCAGCCTGACGAAAGGCTTATTTTGACGGATATTGAAGACAAAGGAATGGTTGAAACAGTAGTGGGCACATTAATGAGTAAACGCACTGAACTCGTGACATAGAGCAGCAGCAAACATTGCATTGACGTTATTTGGGCGGATGCTAATACTGACTTCAACTTCAGCTACCTATTAACGTTAGGTTCAGTAGACTATTAAGAATTTGGAATTATTAATATCAATTATCTTTTGTAAATTTATTAAGTATTTGTAATCGGATGACGAATTTCAAATTACGCCGAAACACAAATGCGTCAAAGTTGTGTGCCATAATATGACTCGCTATTTATTCATAGGTTTTTTTCTAATGACATTTCATAATTCTCCAGCGCAGACATTGGACAAATATGCAGACCAGCTTTATCTTGGTATGCTTTCTTTGCATCCTGATACTTCGATAAATGAATTTCTGGTGAAATACGTTCCAGTTGTTTTTAAAAAATTTGACAGCAACATGAAGTGGACAGTATATCCTAAAGTTTCAATCAAAGAACCAGAATATTATAAAGTGACTAACTCGTATATTTTTAACAAGCATCCATATTTTAACGGACATTTTAAATCTGGACAATTAGCAATAACCCAAAAGATTTATTCTGAAAAAAAATGGAGCGATATTACGGACATTGAACTTTGGTTTGAATTCGACACTAAAGATGACGCGAGAAAATCTTTTTCGCAATTGGTTGACACATTTTCAAGTTTTAATGTCCTTAAAAGAATAACATCACAACAAGGAATTGACAAAGTTGAATTCACAGATAAAAATTGTGACAAGTATTATAGTAATATTCAAATCATTTTAGCTACCGATTATTCTCTTGGCAAAACATATATCATGCCAACAAAAAATGGCACAAAGACTATCACTAAAGCTGGATACAAAATTCTCGTTGAAATCGGAAATAATCTATATTGACGATTGCGGCACACAACATTCGGTTTGCAGCTATGCTTGCGCGGCGAAAATGACTTCGGCGGCAAATCATTATCTCGCTTTTGTTCCGGCAGACGGAATTCTTTTAAGTATTGTTGTTAACTTCAAATAAATATTTTCAATCGGCTTCAGTTCTGGCTGACAATTATAAGATCCCAGCACAGCAGCAAGCCGTCAACGTTGGCTGCAAATAAATATGACATACCTAAAACTCATAGCGGGAATCTTAATAATTACTTTTACAACCTTCGGGCAATCAACAAATAGGACACAATCAAAACGTTTAAATGTAAAGCGGGACAATCCTTCTTCTATAATTTTTGGAATATTTTGTGGGGAATGTATAGGGCACTGTGCAACTATGTATCGTTACAACATAATAGGTAGTTCTAAAACATTATACGTTGACACTACTGATAGCTATTTTAAAAATTTTGGCAAGGTTCTTTGTAAAACACAAATAAGTGATACCAGCGAATTCGAGGCAATCGACAAACTTGTTCAACACATACCAAAAGCATTTTTTACGACAGTCAAAACAGAGCTGACTTTTGGGTGCCCAGACTGCACGGATGGTTGTGGAATTTATTTTGAACTTCGGCAAGACACTACAATAAGAAAGTTCTACATTGACTATAGCACAGATAAACTTGAAAAAGACGCAAAAGATTTTGGAGAATTTGTAAAAACAACTATTGGAGAATTGAACAAAAGAATTAAATACACCTTTATGCCTCCAGCCAGCATTAGGTTTACCGCAATGCTGGCGGGCACAATAGCAATCAGCGGCAAATCATTAATAATCTTCGGTTCCGGCGGCCATTATTCAATTGAGCTTTGTAAGAAGGTCCAGTTATGGTTCTCATAAAGAAATATTATTTATACAAAACAATAAAGTTATTGGCATAATTTCCAGTGAATATAATTCTAACTATAAAGAATTATTAAGTGCTATAACCGGCGTAAGTTATCTTGGGACATTTGACTATAATTTCCAAGATAAAATAGGAATGCTATTTAATAAGGGAATCTGAAAAGCCTGCCACCAACATTGCGTTGGGGTTATGTCGGCGGACAGATTAATAAACCTCGGCTTCAGCTATCTATCATCTTTAGTCCGGGCTGGACATTATGAATTGAGCGATAGGAATAACAATGAACTTTTGTACATTTAACCAAGCATCGGTTGTCGGCTGACTTTTTTCAAATTCCGCCACAAACGCCAATGCGAAACGTTGGCTGCAAGCTTAAATGAGAGGTTCCAAAATCAAAATATCCAACTTAATTAGGAATACTTTTTTTATTCCTTTCTTTTTCCTCGGACATATATTTTATGACTTAGGAATTGGATATTGGTTGTTTGAACTTGCGGGAGGGATTACATATCATCCAGAAGAACCAGTTTTTAAAACTCATTTCGGGGGTATAAATTGGGCTTTCGAGACACCATTATATATCCCTGGAAGTTACTTGATGGCAGAGCATAATGTTGCACCTTGTACATGGACTGGCGGTCAATGGGACATTTTATTACTACTTTTTGCGACAACGTTGACAGCAATTGCAACTGGACAATTGATTCAGAAAATTATAAATAAAGACAAAAATAAGTTTGGAAAGTTTTATTGGCGTTTAATAATTATTATACTTGGCTGGGTTTTTATTCCTGTTCCAGTTGAAATGACAATGGCATATGAATGGACAGTTTTATGTTGACAAAATATAAAAGCCAGCAGCCAACTTGTGCATTTGTGTTACGTCGGCGGACGAAAATGCCGACATCAGCTTCAGCTATCTATTAACGTTAGTTTCAGCAGACAATTGAGAATTAGACATTATTAATATCAATGATCTTTTTTTAAATTTATTAAGCATTTGTAATCGGCTGACGAATTTCAAATTCCGACGACAACACAAATGCGAAAACGTTGCAAGAAATTTTAAAATGACAGTTCGCTCCGTAATTTACAGTTTGACAATTGTTACTTTTTTCTTATCCTCAATTGTTGGTTGTGGACAAGTAACAAAACCTAAATCAATTGACAAAACTCAATCTCAACAAAATAACAATCTAAAGTTTGATACTTCAGCTACGACAATAATTCAGTTTGACAAACAGGTAAATTATCCGTTTGGCAATACATATAAGCAATCAACATTGACACAGACTGATATTAATAATATTGACAGTTTATTAATTAAGTGCGTGACAGACTACAATAATTCATTGCAGCAACCTTACAAGCAATTAAGCATAGACTTGACAAAAAAGAATTACAGAAAACAATTAGTTGTTGTGACAAATAATAAAGGCGAAAAGGAAGTATGGGTGAATTGTTTTTGTGACACTTGGGACAAGAATTGGAAAAAAGAAATTTTGCTTGTGCAAGATGGAGGTAATTGTTATTTCAACTTCAAAATTAACTTAACAACGAAGAAATATTATGACTTAATGGTAAATGGCGATGCTTGACAAAAACTGCTTGCAACATTGCATTGGCGTTATGTCGGCGGACAGATTAATAAACTTCGGCTTCAGCTATCTATCATCTTTAGTTCGGTTTGGACTTTTTGTATTGAGCGATAGAAATAGCAATGAACTTTTTGTAATTTTAATTAAGCATCGGATGTCGGCTGACGATTTTCAAATTCCGCCGGAAACGCGAATGCGTCAACGTTGGTTGCTATTTTAAAATGACACTCTCTAAATTTTTAAAAATATTTGTTGGACTGCTTTTGTTTGGTGCAGCTATCTGTATTTTGACATACAAAACTTGTCCCATTCTTTTAAAGTTCGTAATTGGTTCAGCAAGACAAATTGGTAAACCAATAAATGCAACAGTTTATACAAACGGAAGAGTTAACAAGGACATTAAAGTTTATCACACTAACAAATATTGGGACACAACCGCAAAGGCGGACGACTATATTATAAGTTTGAAAGAGTTTGACAGTTTGGGTATGTTTAAATTTTTCAATGTTGACTTAAAAGAAAAATGGATTGGCAGACCAGTCGGTACATCCAATAATGACTATGACATTGTGTTTGGACATTTATTTCAAAGTCAAACAGGCGGACACTTTATGCCATTTCAAGACGACATGAAAGGTTTCAACTTCGACCCACATCTTTCATTTACTGACAGAGAAATAAAATTTAATGTTCCACCAAATTTATTAAAGTTTGACAGTGTTAGAATAGAATTGCAATAAACTCCTTGGACAAAACAGCAACCAACATTGCATTGGCATTATGTCGGCGGACAGATTAATAAACTTCGACTTCAGCTATCTATCACATTCAGTTCGGGCTGGACGTTATCAATTTAGCTGCAGTTTTTATCTTCAACTTTTGTAATTTTATTCGGCATTGGTTGTCGGCTGACGTTTTTCAAATTCCGCCACATCGCCAATGCGAAAACGTTGCAAGCAATTTTCAATGACACTTCGTATAATCTCAATTATTACTTTGACATTAACCTTATTGTTTGACACAGGTTGCAATGTTGACAATACAAATTCCAAAATTGTAAAAAATGATACGACAGATATTTTAAAAATTTTAATTGACAGTGCGCTTTATCACGAAAGATTGCCTGACTTTGGCTTTTTAACTCGCAACAATCCATTTGGCGACACAATTATTTTTAAGTTTGACAGCATTCTTGTTGGACATTTGCCAACAAACTTAAAGTATAAGCTTTTGACACAAGATGAGATTTGTTCACTTGCCAGGCTGCATTGCTATGACGCAAATCATTCCTGTTCTTTCCTCAAACTTGACAGCTTTAAAAAAGTTGACAGCACATACAAAGTCTTTTTGCAAAATCAATGTGTAATGCCTTTGTTTGACAAAAATGGTAAGCAATTGTTTGACTCTGCGTTTATGCAGAGACATAATTATTCTAAATGTACATCTGGTGGTTTGTGTGGTGGTGGTATGTCGATGACTTTTGTTATGCAAGTCGACACTGTTAAAGCTAAAATTGAAGGTTTTTGGTCAGACTAAAACTGCTTGCAACATTGCATTGGCGTTATGTCGGCGGACAGATTAATAAACCTCAACTTCAAAATATTTATCATCTTTAGTTCAGGCTGGACGTTATGAATTTAGCCTTAGTAATAACAATGAACTTTTATACCTTTAACCAAGCATCGGTTGTCGGCTGACGTTTTTCAAATTCCGCCACATCGCCAATGCTTCAACGTTGTGTGCAAGCCAGTATCAACCCTTCTTTATTTTCAGGCATGACATTTATGCAAAATTTAATATTGTTGCATCAAGATAAAAATATAAGCGACAATGAGAAAAATACTATCTGCCATTACATACTCTTTCTTATTATGTTTATTGTTTTCATGTAATTCGACGAAAAACATATTTGGTGTTTACAAATCAAATTTTGCTGTCGGTGGCTTTTTCGGAACAACAGTGAGATTATATTCAGACTCCAGTTTTACTTTTCGAATGAGTGGCGATTTAGCTTATGACACAGCCGCAGGACATTTCAAAATTTCTAAAAACTCTGTCATTTTAATTTATAAGCCTCTGACAATTGATACATCTTCGGAGTATCAAACAATGAAAGAATCATTTTCTATTCATGAGGCAATAACAGGCAATCATAATCTTCGTGAACCTACTAAGTATTTGGCTGGACACAATAAACTCTTTTTGACAGATAAAAATGGTTTTAGAGTTAAACGACAATGGGGTTATTCAGGGCACAGAAAATATATTTTGTTCGGAAAACATTGGTACATGAAAAGATATTTTTTAAAGCGGCGTGACTGAAGCCTGCACACAACATTGCATTGGCGTTATGTCGGCGGACAGATTAATTAACTTCAACTGTAGCTGTCTATCATCTTTAGTTCGGGCTGAACATTATTAATTTAGCTGCGATTGTTATCTTCATCTTTTGTAATTTTATTCGGCATTGTTTGTCGGCTGATGTTTTTCAAATTCCGCCACAAACGCCAATGCGCGAACGTTATAGGCTATGATAGGGCGACATCTCACGCCACGACGGACAAAAACTAAGACAATGCAAACGGAAATAAAAACAGTTGACATCTTTGAGCGGTTGCGAAGCGGAGAAACTATTCCACCAAACGACCCTGAAGCATACAAAATGATAGAAACTTCGTTCGCTACAAAAAAATTACTTGTTCGCATGAATAGTACAGACGACCCGACCGAAGTAAGAAATTTATTAAGCCAAATTACAGGTCTTGAAATTGATAAAAGCACAACCATATTTACACCATTATACATCAACTACGGAAAGCATATCAAAATTGGCAAAAATGTATTCATTAATTTCGATTGTACATTTTTGGACTTGGGTGGAATTACTATTGAGGATGGTGTACTGATTGCTCCGAAAGTTAGTTTGCTTTCGGAGGGGCATCCTGTTTCGCCAGAAAGCAGGCATTCGTTAATAGTGGGACATATTCACATCAAGAAAAATGCGTGGATAGGTGCAAACGCTACCATTTTGCAAGGCGTGACGATAGGTGAAAATGCAGTTGTAGCTGCAGGAGCAGTAGTCTCTAAAGATGTTCCCGCTAATACGATTGTTGGCGGTATTCCAGCAAAGGTCATTAAAACGATTTGAAAGCAGGTGACCAATGCCCACAGCCTATAACATTGGTATTTGCAAAAGCTGGGCAGACGTATGCTGTGTTTCAACTTTTGTTTTTCAATTTGGCGTCATATCGGGCAGGACGTTACTAATTTAGCTATGAGCATATCATCAACTTTTATTTATAAATTTAGCTTCAGGTAGCCGGGCGGACGGAATACAATTCCCCAGCATTCGCAAATACCTGCTCGTTGCCTGCAACCATTTGACAACAGTACGATACCAATGAAACTAAAAATTTTTACCACGACATTTGCACTTTTCTTGTTAACAAGTTTGACAATCTTTGGGCAGACAATTGACACTTCAACACAAGCTATTCATTCAGTTCAGGCAGACACATTAACGACTGCAACAAAGACTGACCAATTTGCTGGGACTGACGACTTTTCACCAATGCAATTATTCTTTGTCCTGATTTTATTAGCAGTTGTTTTGTTAGGTATTGGTTTGACAATATTAATACTGTTCATTTTGTTCGGTCTTGTTTCAGTTGGCATTTTATCAACTTCAATAATTGTAGGATTAAATAAAAAATCATTTACAAAAGGTTTCAAAACATTTATACTTCTTGCAACGACAATTGCTGGATTTTTAATTGGTGGCTTAACTTTTCTGTTAATACATAAAATCAATCATTGGTGGACACTAAAGACATCAATTATTTCGGGAACAATATCTGGGCTTTTGGGAGGTTTTGTATTCGGGCTCTTGTTATTTTATATTCTACGACGCTTGACAACTTATTTTAAACAAAAACTTAAACTGACAATTTAATAACACCAGAGAGTATGGCAGCAGGCAACATTGCATTGGCGTTATGTCGGCGGACAGATTAATAAACTTCAGCTTCAGCTATCTATCATCTTTTGTTCCAGCTCGACGTTATTAATTTAGCTCTGGTTCTTATCTCCATCTTTTGTAATTTTATTCAGCATCGGTTGTCGGCTGACGTTTTTCAAATTCCGCCACAAACGCCAATGCGAAAACGTTGGCGGCAATTAGCAAAGAAAGTTTTTAAAATCGACAAAACAATTAAGACACTTCACCTAAATTTATTTACTATGCCATTGGGTAAGGACGTGCAATATCATAAATTAGCGTGTTGGCTGCTATAATGGTTTTCTATGCGATTACTACTCATATATTCTTTAATTCTAACAGCAAATAGTTTTTGCAAGCCAACGGAGTTGCGTCATGACATAATTGAGCTCAGGGATAAGACAAGCATTGCCAAAAGGTTGATTCGTCTGGACACTGTATTTTCATTTACCGGGGTTGCCGTAGACAGTTTTAATACGGAGTGCAGCAGATACGCAGAATGTATCTGTTTTGACAACGTACGATTTAAGGTTATTATTTGTCCAGACTCTATGAAACTAAAAGACAAAATAATTGGAGTTTACATCAGATGTTTTGAAGACAGCTATAATTTTAGATTATACAAAGACTCAACTTTTTTTATTACTGTGACAACAAAATTCACTCCAAGGACACTCATTAAAGACAAGTATGAAAGTGACAATTTGCGACAGTATTGGTGTACTAAAATTGAACCTGCTAATCTAAAGTAACAAAATGAAACTCTTTCCATTTTTAAAAAAGAAGGACAATAAAATAGTTTACAAATGTTCTTGTTGTGGACAAGAATATGACAGTGTTCCTCTTTGTTTTGGCGGAGATTTTCCAGACTATTATTTTTCTGTTCCACCTGAAGAAAGAAATGAAAGAATCGAATTACAACCAAGCCTTTGTGTCGTTGACAAAACACATTTTTTTCATCGTGGAAGGTTGACAATCCCAATCATTGACCACACAGAGAATTTAATTTTCAACGTTTGGACTTCTATAAGCGAAGACAATTTCGGAATTAGAATGGACTTTTGGGAAGACCCAAAAAGAGTTTACCAAGAACCGTATTTTGGTTGGTTACAAACAATTGTCCCAACTTATGGTGACACACTAAATACTAAGACAATTGCAATCGAACAAGAAGTTGGACTAATTCCAAATATTCAGGTTATAGAAGAAAATCATCCGCTAAAAATTGACCAAGACAATGGGATTACATATAAAGAAGCATTAAAAAAAGTTGACGAAATATTACGAATGAATCATCAGAAAAACTGAGCATACTATTTTACGGAGCAGCAGTCAACACTAGGTTTGCCGCAATGCTGGCAGTTAAGATAACAATCATCGGCAAATTTTTAAGCAGCTTTGGTTCCAGCGGACATTATTCTATTAGGCATTTGTATTAGCTTCAGCATAAAACCATTGACGTGGCTTTTCTTTTGGCTGACGGAAATAAAACGCCAGCACTGCAGCAAGCCTCGGTCGTTGTGCGCAATATTATGACCTTACGATTTTCAATATCATTATTGTTTCTAGTGTTGACTCTTCAATTATACTCTCAGGTTGACTTTAGAATTCGTAAGCAGAAACTTAAACCTACATTCATTGATACGACAAAGGAAAAAATCATTATTTATGAAGTTCCTAACGCAATTCTCTACTTTAGACAGGACGACATAAAAAGCTTCATTGATAATCCAGAAAATAAAAATATATTGGCAAATTATGGATATCAAGCATTGCAAGACACGTTAGCTAAAACAGCTGGAAGAATTAAAATAACTGACATTTACTTTTCCTATGATCAACGTCAACGTGACAGTATATTCAGACAGCAGCCAGAAAATATTTTGACCGAAAAACTTAACGAAGAATTTTATTTCCTTTGTGCAGGGTTTATTTTAAACGGAAGGTTTATGGTTTATTCAAAGTCAAAAAAAATATTTATAATAAAAGGGCTTATTGCAAGAAGACAAAAAGGGTATTTAGGTGAAGAGTCTTTGCAGTTTTATTTGCCAGACAAAAAGGGATTTTATTCAATAGTAACAAGACTTGGCGAATAAATGCTACGCACAAAATGGGGTTTTATGCTATTGGGGCTTGACCAACAATCTTCATCTAAAAACAAAACCAGTCTTTAGTTATAGCTGGACAAACACCTTTGAAATTTAGTAAAAACAATGAACATTTAATTATAAATTTAGCAGTAGTACTGGGCAGAACATTGGTAAATATCCCAACAGCATAGAGCCCTGAACGTTGTTTACTATGCGTTGACAAACCTCAAACCATATGGCAGTTTTTGAAAATAATCCTGACGAATGGCAAAGACTTGACTGGCAGATTTTACAAAATGGCTGGACAAGTTTATATTGGCGACAAAGTATTTTAGACAACGACATTGACTGGTTTAAAAAAGAAAAATACAATATCATTGACATTGATTGCACAAACTGGGCAGTCACAAATCAAATTCATAAAGACCTCAAAAAGCAACTTGACTTTCCAGACTATTATGGAGATAATTTCAACGCTTTAAATGATTGCCTTTCTGAACTTGAAATAAAAGACGCAGGACTTGTTATTGCATTTCGACACTTTCAAATTGTTGACAAAGACCTTGCTCACAGTTTGCTTGACATCTTTGCTCGTAATTCGCGACTGCATTATTTATTTGGCAAAAGGCTATTAACACTTGTTCAAGTTGACAATCCAAAATATCAAACTGATCCCGTAGGATCAAGTTCAGTCTTATGGAATGCTGCAGAATGGTTGGACTCAAAAAGAGGTTTATAAACTGACTCATTCTGTAACTTGACAAAGAAGTACTGCACACAACATTGCAATGGCGCTATGTCCTTTAGGTTTGTTAAAGACAAGTTCAACATTACTATTTTTACCCTTTCTTTTTTTGCTTCTTTTTTTACAATTCACAATTTTTTGTGAATAAACTAATCAATGGTGGCAACAACTCATTAGGCATTATGTAGGGTTAATTGCCCATCTGCCGATATAATCTGATGCCACCTTAATTGCCATTGTGTTCATATAGAAATTAGGGATTAAAGGCCCAATATAAAGGACTAGAACCGAAGCAATATGATTAACATTTTTTGAATTGCTAAAAGTAAAATTCATGAACCAAAAAAGTTTGTAGGAGTTGATGTATCAACACACACACTTAATGACGCTTTTGTAGTCCGCAATGATGATGAACTTACCAATCCCTAATGGAAACAATTTGAAAATTCCGGTAGTGGAATAAAGCAAATTGAAAAATGGCTTGTACAAATGAGTATTCGTCTTAATGGGCAAACCATTTTTGTGTTGGAAAATACAGGGACTTATCAGGGGCTGTTGTGGCAATCATTTATTGCAACAGGTGTGGATGTGTGCATTGAAATGGGCTTCGGCTCCGGCGGACATTATTCTATTGAACATTTGTTTTAACTTCAACATAAAATCATTGACCGGGCTTCAACAATCTGCGGACGAATATAAAATCCCAGCACTGCGGCAAGCCTCGGTTGTTGTGTGCAATATTTAACACAAACCAAAATGACAACATCACTACAAAAGACTGCTCAAATCGCTTTCTGTTTTTCAATTCTGACTATTGCTTTGTGGAGCTGTAATTCAAACTCACAAAAAGTTGACATTAACAAGAATATTGAAACAGTAAAAAAATACCATGAAGTTTGGTCAAATGGAAATATAGAAGAACTTGACACCATTATAGCTCCAAATTTTATAAGTCACTTTATAGGCGGATTTGAATACAAAGGAATAGATGGCGCAAAGGAATCTGTGCTTGAGACCAGGAAAGCCTTTCCAGATTGGAGAGAGCAGCCTGTCGATATTATCGCCCAAGGTGATAAAGTTGTTACCAGATTTCATTCCACAGGTACCCAGCTTGGCACTTGGGACGGCATCGATTCAACAGGAAATAAAGTAGACATTTACGAGGCATCAATCTATCGCCTTGAAAATGGCAAAATCGTTGAACAATGGGGATTCTGGGATGAAATAAACTTGAAAAAGCAAATGAAGGCAAAATCAAACCAATCAAAATAATAACTGCACACAACAAATGCATTTGTAAAAGCATGGTTTGACAAGCCGCATTTATACATCAGTAATTCTAATCATCTTTAGTTATCGTCAGACATCACGCTATTGAAAATTTGTAATTATTTTCAACATCAGTTTTTCAATTAAGCATTTGTACCGGCTCACCAATCGCTATTGCCTTGCTTGGCTGACTCAACGATCAATGAATCTGTACGTGAACTTTATCATCCGTTGATAGCATTAGAAGGTTAATAAGGCTTTAAATGCAAATTACTTGACGCAGGATTTCTAAAGAATGCAGAGATGCGCAAAACCGCGCATAGAAGAAGAAAGAGGGGTTCAAAATTCTTTGGTCTCTAAAATTACACCAAAAAGTCTGCTTTAGCCTGCGAGAATCAGCATTTTCCATAATTTGAAAAATGTTGATTTCCATCATTTTGCAGAAATCTGCGTGATTTTCAGTGGAGGTGAGGAGAGTCGAACTCCTGTCCAAACATATTCTTCAAAAGCTTTCTACATGTTTATTTGATTATTATTTGTCGGGAGAAAACAGGAAA
>JAJPKJ010000051.1 GCA_021323755.1 Chitinophagales bacterium
ATAGATTTTATCAGGATATCCATATCGTTTTGGGTTTTTTTTGTCAATGAAAAACCCAGGCAAAAACCAGGGATAAACATTCAGCCAATATGCGAAAGAGTTTGTTGATCTTATTTCAATGTTTTTTGAGATGCTGTCGTTAAATACCTTTATTAAGAGGGGATACTGGCTGCGCTCAACAAACAGCCTTGTTGTGCAGTCCGTATTTGATAAAGTATCTTTTTTAAAAATTACCCGGGCATTTGAGGTTGTTATAATGTCAATTTCTTTGTTCCTGGAATTTAAGATCGAGGCGCAGGAGCTTGCTGTCAATAGTATTACCAAATGAATTTGAATGGGTATAGCGTCTGCCATTTTTTTCATTCGATAATTTCTCTTTTGCAAATGAATTTGATAGAAGAGTTTGTTTTGTATAAGAATGCTGCTTAATAAAATCATAAAAGGCAAAAGGGTAGACTGCAATCCAACAACCAATATATCTTGTTGAATTTGCTATTGAACAACGATGGTTTGACCCTAACACAAGAGATGGACGAATCCCCCTCGTCCATGATCATAATGTGCTGGGAAGCCGCAAAGATGCCATTATAACCTACTTATTAACAACAAATTCACTTGTTAAAAATATTTTACCTTGGGATGCAACAAGGTTGAGAAATCGGTGACTTTATTATACAACATTCAAAAATGCAGACTTTTTTGGAACAAACTGCACCAATACTACACGATGAACTGGTTGAAAGATGCAAGCACGGCGATGCCAAGGGCTATGCGGAGATCTACCAGAAATATGCAAAGGCGATGTATAATACCAGCCTGCGGATCGTGAACAATACAGGTGATGCAGAAGACGTACTGCAGGAAGCATTTGTGGATGCGTTCGGTTCTTTGGAAGCATTTCAATATAAATCAACATTTGGTGCATGGCTGAAAAAGATCGTTATCAATAAATCCATCAATCAATTGCGAAAAAGAAAAATGGATCTGATAGAGATTGAAAAAACAAATGTTGGCTATCTGCCGGAAGAAGAATCGCTTGATGAAAAAGAGGTGCAACTAAAAGTAGATGAAGTGAAAAAAGCAGTGAAGCAGTTGCCAAATGGTTACCGGACAGTGTTGAGTTTGTATTTATTTGAAGGATACGATCACGAAGAGATAGCGGAAATTTTACGCGTTTCTCATGCTACAGTAAGGACGCAATATATGCGTGCAAAACAAAAATTATTGAGCTTAATTAAACAAGGAGGCTTATCATGAGCGGCCAATTAGAACAATTCATTAATGATCATCGCGATGAGTTTGATGCTGATGAACCAGCAAACAAAATTTGGGATGATATCCGGCAAAAACTGGAACCAGAAGTAAAAACGCAGACCCGCGTTGTGCGATTCAACTTTATGCGGTGGAGCGCAGCAGCATCAGTAGTGGTGTTACTCGGAGCAGGTACCTGGTATTTTTTGAGTAATGGCAAGGTTATTCCTGCTGACACAACAAATACCATTGCACAAAATAAACCGACTGAAAAAGCGCAAACCAAGCCTACCAATAATCTTCCGCAAATTGATACTACCAGCAATAAACAAAATCAACAGCAATTAGCGCAGGTTGATAAACAACGACCTGCTCAGACAAAAAGAAGTGGTGCTGATGCAGGCGGTATGGAATCTGAGGTAAAAAAGGAAATGTTCTACTATGCAAAAATTGTAGAGATAAAACATGACGAATTAAAAAAGATCAAAAAAGATGAACCGTTATTATATAAACAGTTTGCGGGCGATGTTTATAAACTTGACAGCGTATACCAGTCATTAAAGAAACAATTGCCTAAAAACCCCAATCGCGAACAACTGCTGGAAGCTATGATTCAAAATTTACAACTGCAGATGGAATTATTGAATCGCCAGTTAAACATTATCAAACAAATAAACAATTCAAAAAAATCAGCGTATGAACAAGCTTACAAATCTGCTTAATATTGTTTCCCTCATTGCATTATTGTCTGTGCCCGCATTCAGTTTTGCGGGAACCGGTGATGGTGGAGAGAAAAAGAAAAACATCAGCAAATCCTATAATGTCGGAGGCAGCGACAAATTATCAATTGAAAATTCGTTTGGCAGCGTCATCATCAACACCTGGGACAAAAGTGAATTCAAAGTTGATATTGAAATTTATGCAAAAGCAAAAACAGATGAACAGGCACAAAAAATTCTTGATAAAATAAAAGTTGATGATTCTCAATCCGGGGGCGAGGTGTCTTTTAAAACCACTGTTGGAAATATCGGTTCCAAACACAATAAGAATGATGGCGATGACGACGATGATGATGGGGGCAATTCCAATCACGATTCTAATGGAAAGGACCAGGAATTTCATATCAACTATGTTGTGTACATGCCATCCACAAATCCGCTTAAAATTATAAATCAGTTTGGTAAAACAACTGTTCCGGATTTCAAAGGAAATGCAGATATAACAAGCAAGTTCGGAGAATTGACTGCAGGTAACCTCGATAATGTTGAACAGGTAGATGTCGAATTTGGAAAAGGACAGATCGGCAATGTACATAATGGTAAAGTCAGTTTTAAGTTTGATGGAAGTTCACTGGTTAAAAATGTCAGCGGTTCTGTAAAATTGAATGTGGAGTTTTCAGAAGCCCAGTTTGGGGTGTCTGATAATATCGATGAACTTTCTCTTAATAATTCCTATTCCTCAGTTAATTTGATCGTAACGAAAAATTTATCGGCAAGCTTTAATATTCACAACAGTTTTGGTGATTTTAATAATAAGACGGATTTTACCATTAAAGAACAAGGGGATGATGACGATGATAACAATGGTCCCAAGTTTGATAAAGATTGGAAAGGAATGGCAGGCGATGGAAAAGCAAAAATTAAAATTAAAAGCAGTTTTGGTGAAGTAAAGTTATCGCATGATTTTATGAAGCAAAGCGAGGAACAGAAAGAACATGCGGAGAAGAAAGAACGCAAAGAAAGAAAGGAAAAGAAAGAAAAGAAAGAAAAAGAGGAAGACAATGAATCTTAAAAATTAGCAGTATCGTCAAACTTTACATACTGACTCCCGACATATTTTAAATTTTATTTGCAAACAAGAGACAACAACTTAAATTGTTGTCTCTTTTCTTTTTAAAACGAACTGTCATGAAAAAAATGATTTTGATCCTGCTGTCGGCTTTCGCTTTTATTAACTGCTCTACGGCGCAGGACAGCACGGGAAATAAACCGGCTGGAGGAGTGGAGATAAAACAATATTTTTTTGTAATGCTCACCCGGGGACTTCACCGCGATCAGGATTCTGTGACCGCTGAAAAAATACAGAATGGGCATATGGCCAATATTCGCAGGCTTGCAGGCATGGGTAAGATCCTGGTTGCCGGCCCCTTTGGAGATGATATCAACTGGCGAGGTATTTTTATTTTCGATTGCAAAACAAAAGAAGAGGTGGAGGAATATTTAAAAACGGATCCGGCCGTCGCTGCAGGGAGACTGGCTTATGAGATCCATCCCTGGCTCACCGGAAAAAATTGTTTGTTTAAATAAGATCACCAATACATGTTCAACGCAACATTATCATTTGCGCAGCAAAAAGATGCGCAGGACGAATTAAGGAAATTCAGCAATGAATTTTATTTCCCCCAGCATAATAACAGAAACGCAATTTATTTTTGCGGCAACTCACTTGGATTGCAACCTAAAAATGTTGCATCTGCAATCCAACAGGAATTGAAAGACTGGCAAAACCTTGGCGTTGGCGGATATCTGCATGCCAAGAACCCATGGCTTTATTATCAACATAATTTTAGTCAACCACTTGCCGGAATAGTGGGATCGAAGGAAAAGGAAGTAACGGTGATGAATACACTAACCGTTAACCTGCATTTGATCTTACTGTCTTTTTATCATCCAACAAAAAATAGGTTTAAGATCATGATGGAAGCGGGCGCTTTTCCTTCCGATCAATATGCGATAGAAACGCAGGTAAGATTTTATGGGTTGGATCCCGATGAGGCAATAATTGAGATCACACCACGCGATGGAGAAAAATTGATCGGCGATGAAGATATTCTTGCAGCGATCGAAAAAAACAAAGAATCCCTGGCATTAATATTATTTGGCGGCATCAATTATTATTCCGGGCAGGTATTTGATATGAAAGAAATTACCGGCGCAGCACATAGGGCGGGCGCGATCGCCGGATTTGATCTGGCACACGCTGTTGGTAATATTCCATTGCAATTGCACGATTGGGATATCGATTTTGCCGTTTGGTGTTCATATAAATATCTCAATGGTGGGCCGGGTGCAGTAGGCGGGGCGTATGTGCATGAACGTTATACTCAAAACAAGGATCATATCAGGCTGGCGGGCTGGTGGGGTAATGATGAAAAGACGCGGTTCAAAATGGAGAAAGGATTTGTTGCAAAACCTGATGCGAGTGGCTGGAACATTAGCACAGCCCAGGTATTTAATATGGTCTCATTAAAAGCATCTTTGGAAATATTTGAGCAAACCGACATCCAATCCTTAAGGGTTAAAAGTGAAGAGCTGACAGCCTATCTTGAATTTCTATTGAACAGTTTGGATAATCTTGATTTCGAAATAATAACGCCGGCAGACAAAGAAAAAAGGGGAGCACAATTATCCCTATTTTTTAAAGAAGACGGGAAAGCTATCCATCAAAAAATGATTGATGACGGAATTGTCCTTGATTACCGTGAACCAGGGGTGATCCGTGTAGCGCCGGCACCACTTTATAATTCATTTGAAGATGTATATCGCTTTTATGAGATTTTGAAGAACTTTAAGTAAGACCCGGATATTTAATCGTAGTCGAGCAGTTTGGTTCACAAACATTTTAATAATAAGGTGAAAAAGAAAATTCCTGATTTTTTTAAGCATTTGACTTTCTATGTACTCATTGCATTGGTGCTGGCGATTTTTCTGGGATATTTTTTTCCGGCTGTCGCCATTAAAATGGAGCCACTCGGAACATGGTTTGTAAAAGTGATCAAGTTTTTTATTCCGCCGATCATTTTTTTAACGATCGTTCTTGGTATAAGCGGTATGAGCGACCTGAAAAAAGTTGGAAGGATCGGCGTAAAATCATTATTGTATTTTGAAATAGTGACCACCATTTCTCTTGCTATTGGAATTTTACTGGCCAATATTATTAAGCCCGGAAAGATCGGGAAGTCCGGTTTGCCGATTCAGGACGCGTCAAATTATACCAAGCATGCTGCCAAAGGCATTGACTGGACGGCATTTTTTCTTTCAAATCTTACCCTACAGGTTTTGGTAGCTGCGATTATTGCTGGAATAATTCTCAGTCTGGTGAAAGAAAAAGGGAAAATGATCTTTTATCTGGATCTTGCTACCAAGTTTGTTTTTAAAGCTTTAAAATATGTGATGTATCTCGCGCCGGTTGGCGCTTTTGGCGGAATGGCATTTACCATCGGCAAATACGGAATCAATACTTTATTGCCATTATTGAAATTGATGCTTACGGTTTATTGCACGATGGCTGTCTTTATTTTTCTCGTTCTCGGATCCGTTCTTCGTTATTATAAATTGAATATCTGGACTTATTTAAAAAGAATTAAAGAAGAGATATTGTTTGTGCTGGGCACTTCTTCATCAGAAGCTGCGCTGCCATCATTAATGAATAAGCTTGAGCAAATGGGATGCAGCAAGTCTGTGGTTGGTCTCGTAGTGCCGACCGGTTATTCTTTTAACCTTGATGGCACTTCCATTTATCTTTCGATGGCGACGATTTTTTTGGCGCAGTTGTATAATGTACATCTTTCAGCAGGAGAGTTGATTTCTATTCTTGGCATTTTGATGATCACATCAAAAGGCGCTGCCGGTGTTACTGGCAGCGGGTTTATTGTGCTTGCCTCCACATTGACGGCGATCCAAAAAATTCCCGTCGAAGGATTAGCGTTCCTGTTGGCGATCGATAAATTCATGAGTGAGGCAAGAGCGATCACCAATATTATTGGTAATGGAGTTGCAACATTAGTCATTGCCAAGAGCGAAAATGATTTTACTGAAAAGAAATAATGGCGCATCATTTTATCTGCTGCCAAAATCCTGCGTCCAATAAGTTCCATCTTTTCCCGATCCCATCTCTCTGAAGCCGGCATCCATAATATTCATGCAATGTCCTTCACTTTGCAGCCAGGCGTTCATTACGGATTGTTCATCCGGATAACCTTCTGCAATATTTTCTCCATATGAAGTCCAGATATAACCAGCAGCCGTGATGCGATCACCGGGAGAAGAGCCGTCAAGCCCGGTGTGGCTGAAATAATTATTGGTGAGCATATCCATGCTGTGGGCCAGAGCCACTTGCGCCAATGTATCATTCCACTTGAGGGCACCTACTGGAGGCATCAGGGTTGTTCCGCAAGTGCAACCTTTTGCCCGCGCTGCATTTACCAATTGCAACATTAATGGCTGACTATTATTGGTGGAACTGGAATCGGATTTCGTGTTTGCTGGTAAGGAGGTATCTTTTTTACAGGAATAGAAAAAGACAGCAAAGACGAATAGGAATAATATCAGGATCTTGAGTGGTTTCATAAGCGGATTTGCAGCAAATAAATCAAAAATCAAACCAATAATTATCGGAGAATAGTTAATGGTACCAAATAAATTGAGCGTGGCTTGTCAGAAATTACAGGCAAGACCAATGGCCGGGTATTGACCCAGTAGCTCGTATCTCCATTCGGCTTTAACATAGAAATTTTTGCTAAAATGCCCTTCGATTCCCACAGCCCCAATTGCAGATATTCCAAATTTATTTGAGCTGGTAGAGCCGGGAATACCAGAGTAGACACTGTAGGTAGATTGCTCCATCAAATAAGCTGCGGCAAAGCCTCCATAGACAAATGGCTGAACGATCCCACGAAGAAGATTATACTGGACGGTTAAAGGGATACTAAAAATTTCATCTTTGGTTACGCTAAGATCAACCGAGCTGCCAAAACCTTTTTCTCTATCATCATGGGAAGTGTATGAATAATGAGCGCCAATATTTATGGATAGATTTTTAGATAATTGCGGATACGTTATGCTCAGGGCTGCATCGGCGGTAAACTGGCTCCGGTTCTTCCCTAAAACAATGCCGCCAGCAAAAAACGTAACCCCCATGCGGGTCTTTGCTTTTTGATAATAATTTGTTGATGATGTGTTCGGAGCAATGCAATTATTGAGCTTATTGACGAATGATGAAATTTCTTTTTCACTATAGGTGATCTCCAGCGAATGCAAACTGCGCTCGCTGCAGGACGCTGCTAGCAATTGAAGACGGGAGATATAGTTGCCTTCAATCTTTGTTTCGCCATTGGTATTTTCAACACTATTGTAAAGAAAGTTGGAAATATTATTCCCCAATACGACAAAATACGTCTGTTCATTTTCAATATAACAGTACAGATTGTAAAAACCAGTCACCAATTGCAGCGCATAGCATGTTCTGCTGGAGGCGGAATCCGATAGTGTATTTTTGAAAGAAATTGATTTATAAAGATCTCCTGATCCGTATCGGAATGCAGTCACTTCTTGGGGAGTGAATGTCTGAATGGATGAACTGCTATTATCCGTTTTGAATTTTATGGTATTTACAATATCCGCTCTCAATTCTTCCTGAAGATATCCATTGAGGGTGTCTCCATTTGTTTTTACAATAAAACCTGGAGAGAAAGTTTGGGCGAAAGAAGAAAATGAAATGGCGATTAACAGCACAGTGATAGTAATGCGTTTCATATTAGCTAAGCAGTTTTAGAGGTTAATGCTTGAAAATAGCAAACTTTTCTTTATCATCAGCTAGGTAAAAACACTTATGTTACATAGATCATCATTTCCTGATGATATTGCAGGGCTTTTATTGCCGCTCTTTCTATGAAATCTTCTTTATCGGAGCTATAGATGATATCTCGACTAACGTTGACCAGTATCCCACAGTCTTTTGTTATGGCTTTTTCGGAAATTTCTTTCAAACTTCCGCCTTGGGCGCCAACGCCGGGAACAAGATAAAAATGATCGGGACTTAGTTGCCTGATCTTTTCAAACTGACTGGACTGGGTAGCGCCAATCACAAACATGGTATTTTCAGGGGTGCCCCACCGGGAGATGGTTGAAATAACTTTTTCGTATAAAAATTCATCGCCGGTCTTTTGTAGTTCAAAATCTTTTGCGCCGGCGTTGGATGTTAACCCCAGAACAATCGCCCATTTATTTTCATATTCTAAAAATGGTCTTACGCTGTCTTCCCCCATATAAGGGGCAACGGTTATTGCATCAAAATTCAAGGTCTCAAAAAAGGCCTTCGCATATTGAGCCGATGTATTGCCAATATCACCGCGTTTGGCGTCAGCGATCTTAAAATGAGTTGAAGGGATATGAGCGATCGTTTTTTCCATCGCTTCCCAGCCGATCAGCCCCAAAGCTTCATAAAAAGCAGTGTTGAGTTTATACCCGACGCAATGATTTTTAGTCGCGTCAATTATTCTTTTATTGAATTCAAAGACAGGGTCGCTATAGGAGAGAAGATGACGGGGGATCCTGGTAATATCTGTATCCAATCCAACGCAGAGATAGGATTTTTTTTGCCTGATGTTTTCAATCAATTGCGAACGCGTCATTAATAAATTTTTGCAAAGAAAAGAAATAAAGAATTGATAATTGAAAAATGATAATCATCCGTCAATTGTCATTATTGTCATTTTTTTCATCGCCAAAAACAAATTTTTCTCTTTGGTGCATGACCGATGCAATATTTTTTGCATCCTCATCCTGTCTGCTCAATTCTTCAATGATGTTTTGATAGCTTTTTTTGTCCCGATTCTGACTCAACTTAAAAACATGTTCAACAGCAGTGATCTCTATTTCAAATGCAACGATCGCCTGCATGAGTTTTTCAACATAATCCTTTTCCATTTTATGCACTAGGGAAGGTGAATGCGGATTGCTTTCAAATTTTTCGGTCGGCCGGGTCAATACCTCCAATAATTTTTCCTGATCCAAAAACTTTAAAATTCCGTGTGCATGGACAGCCTGATAATTCCAGGTGCTGGCTGTTTTTTTATTTTCATACCAACTGGCGCTTACATAAGTATGTGCCCCGTGAAAAATGGCGAGTACATTTTGATTTTGTTCAAAGGCACTGGTGTGCGTTTGTTTTTTCATGACATGGGCGAGCAGAAATAATTTATCATCTCTTTCTTCAAAAAGAACAGGAATATGTGTCGCAACAGGCTTTTCAGTCTTATCGATTCCGCAGAGGATAATAAAGGGATGAGCATGCATAAACTCGATCACTTCCTTTTCATCGCTTGCTTTGAAATATGGGATATTGTACATAAAAATCTTTAGGGTTTACAATCCTGAGTTCCTGAAACCAGGAGCTCAACACTAAATGACCTCGGCAACTTTTGCCGTGTTGATATGTGCGTTTATCATGGCTGCACTGCGCACCGCATTGCCGGCAAATTCGATGAACGCATTTTTCGAGACTTCGTCATTACTGACCATCGCCGGTATTCCCATATCTCCTCCTTCACGAATACTTTGCACCAGCGGGATTTGGCCGAGGAAAGGGATATCGTATTCATCGGCGAGTTTCTTTCCGCCATCTTTTCCGAAAATAAAATATTTATTACCCGGTAATTCTGCCGGCGTGAAGTAACTCATATTTTCTACCAATCCTATCAAGGGAACTTTCAACTGCGTTTGACCGAACATCGCAATTCCTTTTTTTGCATCAGCGAGTGCAACATCCTGCGGGGTTGTTACGATGATCACTCCGGTAACCGGAACAGTTTGCACCAGTGTCAAGTGAATATCGCCGGTGCCGGGAGGCATATCAATGACCAGGTAATCCAGTTCATCCCAATATACGTCCGAAACGAATTGACGAATGGCGCTGCTCACCATGGGTCCGCGCCAGACAACAGCGCTTTTTTCATCAACCAATAAACCGATACTCATCAGTTTAATTCCAAACTTCTCTATCGGAATGATCTTGCCTTTTCCATCCACGTCCATCATTTTTGGTCTTTCGCCGCGAAGGCCAAACATGATCGGCAGACTTGGTCCGTAAATATCAGCGTCCATCAACCCCACCGATGCCCCGCCTTTCGCTAAGGCCAATGCAAAATTTGCAGCGACTGTACTTTTTCCGACTCCACCTTTTCCGCTGACGACAGCAATAATGTTCTGGACTTTGGGTAATAATGCGTGTCCGTCTTTTCTTGCTGTTGTGGTGTTGGCAGTAAATTTTACATTCACCACCGCCTCTTTATTGACCAATAATTTTATCGCGTTTATGCAGGCATTCTTGATCATATCCTTCATGGGACAGGCGGGAGTTGTCAGGACAACGGTGAATGAAATATAATTCCCTTCCACTTGAACATCCTTGACCATGTTCAATGTAACAATATCTTTTCCCAGATCTGGTTCCTGAACATTACTCAATGCCTCCAGTACTTTTTCTTTGCTCATGCTCAATTATTTGTTAAAAATTTATCCGCTGCAAAATTAACTAATGACCACTGTACTTTGTTTACTATTTTCGGTTTATAAAGTTTATTTTTGAACCCGATTTTGGATTAAGAAATTTGGCATTGTTGCTGCATATTTCAACAGCGGGTAATTCTAAGGAGGGCTTTGATTGAATAGAATTACAATGGTTGAAGTGGAACCCAATGGCAGGCAGTCGTGACAACAAAAGTTTAAAAGAATTTCAAAAGTTGACCGAATGAAGAAAGTTTTACTGTATATCATTGTATTGTCCTCTCCGTTTGTTGCGCATGCACAATTTGATAAGTTGCGTGATTCCGTTGTTGAGGTTTATGGGTTCGTAATGACTTCCGATAGTCTTAAAGGACTACCTGGCGTTACGGTCGCTGTTAAGGGTCGAAATCAGGGAGCTTTTACCAATGATCAGGGGGTATTTTCTATTGTCTTGCTGAAGGGAGATGTCGTCGAATTTACAAGCATCGGTTATAAACCGGTGGTGATAACGATTCCGCGAAATATCCAGGGCAATCAGTACAGCATGATTCAATTAATGACCGATACGGCAATATATCTTCAGGCAACCATCATCAAACCTAGACCGACACGAGCGCAGTTTGACCGGGATTTTATCAATACGCCCGTGCCTGATGATCAGATCGAGATTGCCCGACAAAATACCAGTGAAGCCAAACGAAGAATTCTGGCTAGGGCGTTGCCTGCCGATGCCAGAGAGGCTGCCAATACATATTTAAGAAATAGCGCAACGCGCTACTATTACCAGGGTCAGGCTCCGCCGCAAAATATTTTTAATCCGCTTGCCTGGGCAGATTTTATACAAGCCTGGAAACGCGGCGATTTTAAAAGCAGCAACTGATAAATTAATATTGAGCAATGAAGAATTATGCATGATAAAACATTCATGAACCTGATAATTCTTTCTAAATTGCTTCAATCCTTCTTACTAAATTTCTTGGTACCATGATTCAACATGTTTCTGTTATAGGCGCGGGCACAATGGGAAACGGCATCGCACATGTGTTTGCGGAAAATGGTTTTTTTGTTACGCTGATCGATGTAAATAAACTACAGTTAGAAAAAGCAATTCAAACCATTGATAAGAACCTTGAGCGCCAGATCAGCAAAGGCATTATTAATGCGGATCAAAAAAAGAAAACTTTAGAAAAGATATCTTCCCAGACCGATCTGGAAAGTGGCGTTAAGCATGCCGAATTGATAATCGAAGCGGCAACAGAAAATACAGCGCTTAAATTAAAGATCTTTGAACAGCTCAGCCAAACAGCCCCGGCAAATTGTATTCTTGCTACAAATACTTCCTCTATTTCGATCACCAAAATCGCATCCATAACTGCTCGCCCGGAACTGGTGATCGGCATGCATTTTATGAATCCGGTTCCGGTAATGAAACTGGTTGAAGTGATCAATGGGTATTCCACAAAAAAAGAGGTCACTGAGATCATTGTTGAATTATGCAAGCAGTTAAAAAAGGTCCCTTGTGTTGTCAATGATTATCCCGGGTTTATTGCCAATCGAATATTGATGCCGATGATCAATGAAGCTATTTACAGTTTGCATGAAGGGGTTGCCGGTGTGGAAGAAATTGATACCATAATGAAACTCGGTATTGCTCATCCTATGGGTCCTTTGCAACTGGCCGATTTTATCGGATTGGATGTTTGTCATTCCATTCTTCAAGTTTTGTATCATGGTTTCGGTAATCCCAAATATGCGCCTTGTCCTTTATTGGTCAGCATGGTCGATGCAGGACACCTTGGCGTAAAAACGGGGGAAGGTTTTTACAAATATGTTGCCGACAGTAAAGACTTACTGGTGAGTGAGCGGTTTCGAAAGGGGAGGGAGTCTTGATTAAATAGTGTAAATAAAAAAGGGTTTACACAATATAAACCCTTTACTGAACCCTGTTTGTTTTAAGCTGTCTTTTTTCCCATTCCTTTAACCCAGCCAATGACGGCGCCGGCAATGCCAGCCAGTATTGTAAAAGCAACAATATCGGCACCCATGCCTGCACCTGTAATGGTGTTGGCGGTTGCATAAACAATAAAATCGGTAGAGGCACTGGTCAACAATCCAATCGTTGCGCCCATGCCAAATCCTGCCCCGATTGAGGCAACGCCTGCTCTTCCAAAAATATAAGCCAACAGAAATCCATAAAGAACATTTGCAACAGCGATAAGCCATAACATATATTCATTCGGGTTTTTAGCGACACCGGTGGCTGTACCTGCATGATTTTTCATAAAATCACCAAGGAGAATTCCATAAATTAAATAGCCAAGGAGAAAAAAGACTACACTTCCGGCAATGCCGGAAAGGACAAATTTGTTGGAGTTCATAAACAAAAGTTTTGGTTAGAAATGACAAGCAATCCCTACTAATTTAGTAGTTTATTATCTATTATTAAAATTTAATTTCCGTACCTATATCATTGAAGATGTGTGATAAATAGCAAAGGTCTCAAATTTTTATCAGGCATGATGATAGTACTGTATGCTATCGGTATTCAATTTTTCGGAAGAAAACTTGTTGTAATGAATTAGTGTTGGAGACGATAATCCATGGTCGATCATCAATTCCTCATTGGTAATGATCCGTGCTTCATCCCACATGCCTTCATCAATAAAGGACTGCAGCAATTTGGCGCCGCCTTCAACAATTACACTCTGTAATTGCAAATGATAAAGTGCATTGACGACCTGGCGTACAATGCTCAGATCACCGGTCAGCTGGTAATAGGTGAGGTTATTTTCTTTTCCATGTCTAATCGTATTGAATATTATCGTGTGTGCCTTGCCGTTAAAGATCTTCAATGCCGGCGGTAAACTAAGATCCATGTCGATGACCAAACGAACCGGGTTTTTTCCTTTCCATAAACGAACGGTCAGTTCGGGATCATCATGCAATGCCGTATTGGTGCCGATAAGTATGGCGGCTTCCTCGCTTCTCCATTGATGCACCAAACGATCGGTAAATTCATTACTGATAAAAACTCTGCTAAGATCAGCGTTGGCAATTCTTGCATTATTGCTTTGCGCCCATTTTAAAATGATATAGGGACGATGTTGCAGATGAAAATTGAAAAATCGTTTATTCAGATCAATCGATTCTTTTTCCAGAATATTCAGATCAACTGTAAGGCCGGCACTTTTAAGTTTTTCAATTCCTCTTCCATTGACTTTAACATATGGATCTCTGCAGCCGATCACCACTCTCGGGATTTTTTTTTCAATGATCAGGTCCGCACAAGGCGGCGTTTTACCATGGTGCGCGCAGGGCTCGAGCGAAACATATAAAGTGGATCGATGTATAAATGGTTTGTCTTCCTCTTTAACGGAATTGATGCAGTTCACTTCCGCATGTTCGTGTCCAAAATGTTTATGATATCCTTCGCCAATAATTTTATCATGATGTACCAGGACAGCACCTACCATTGGGTTTGGCGCAACATGACCAGCGCCCAGTCTTGCGAGTTGCAGACAACGATGCATGTATGTTTCATCAATATTCACGCTGGTAATTGAATAAATACAAATGTAATTGAATTAAGTTTGTTGCATGACAATTCACGAAGCCCAGCAAAAACTTTTGTTTCAGTTGTACCATATTTATGATAACGCTGAAGCTGCTGCTATTGTGAATTTAGTTATGGAAAATATTACTGACTGGAAAAAGGTTGACAGGATATTAAATAAAAATGTCCCCTTATCGAACCCTCAACTGGAATTATTTGAAAAATATAGCGCAGCATTAATGATGCACGAACCGGTTCAATATGTCCTGCATGAGGCCTGGTTCTGCGGAATGAAATTCTATGTTGATGAGAACGTATTGATACCAAGACCAGAAACGGAAGAATTGGTGGATTGGATAGTACAGGAACTCAGCAGTGAACAGCGGGGAATGGGAAATAATAAACAGGATCCCCCGCTCATTATGCTTGATATCGGCACGGGCAGTGGCTCTGTTCCGATTGCTTTAAAAAAGAAATTGGATCATGCAATTATTTATTCCTGCGACATCAGCAAAAATGCGCTGCAGGTTGCAAAACAAAATGCATCATCCAATGCTGCTGATGTGCATTTTATTGATCTCGATTTTTTAAATAAAGAAGACAGATCCCAATTACCGTCTTGCCACATCATCGTTAGCAATCCGCCTTACATTCCTTTGCTCGAAAAAAATTCCCTGGCGGAACATGTTAAAAATTTTGAACCGCACACCGCGCTTTTTGTGAACGATAATGACCCCCTGGTCTTTTACAAGGCCATTGCGGATTTTGCCGCCGAAAAATTATTACTCCCCGGCAGGATCTACGTTGAAACGCACGAAGAGCTCGCTGGCAATGTTAAGAAATTGTTTCTTCAAAAAGGATTCGATGAGGTAACAATAAAAAAAGACATTTACGGTAAAGACAGAATGCTAAAAGCAACAATGTTGCTATAATTAATTTGCGAAAACTTGCACTCCATTTTATTTTTGCGCAGCTTGAAAAAATAATATGCACAAAAAGATATCATTTATTTGTTTTTTGATTTTGGTGAATAAGATATCACTGGTTGCCCAGGACAATAAAATGTTCATCCAGGACTCTGCGTACAGTTGTCATTTTCAGCTAACCGTAATTGGCCAGGCGCACGCAGGTTTTAAAGCAGCTTACAGTGGTGCAAACAGTTTATCAAACCAGGCAGAATCCGGAGCCACCAGTGTCACCTCAACTTTATTTTTGGGAAGAAGATTATGGAGTGGCGCTGCAGTTTATTTTGATCCGGAAATTTCCGGTGGCGCCGGTTTAAGTTATTCGCTCGGTGTGGCTGGCGCATTGAACGGAGAAACCTATCGGATCGGTGATCCTTCTCCAGTAGCGTCCGTGGCGCGTGCGTATATTCAACAATATATTCCCCTAAAAGACGCGGACTATGAGACCGAAGAAGATAATAAGAACATCGTGCTCAATAAAAAAGTGCCAACAAACAGGATAATCATCACGATCGGAAAATTTTCGATGTCGGATTTTTTTGACAACAATAACTATAGTCATGATCCCCGGACCCAATTCATGAACTGGAGCCTGATGAGCAATGGAACATGGGACTATCCGGCCAATACAAAAGGGTATACCGAGGGTGTTGTTATAGAACTCAGAAAACACAAGTGGGCTTTCCGAATATCGAGTGTTGCCGTACCTGTGGTTGCTAATCATTCTGCGATGGAATATGTATTTGGTAAAGCGCATTCGGAGACTGCTGAATTTGAAAAAAATATGGTCTTTAATAAAAGGCATGGCATTTTACGACTCTTATTTAGTTATACGGCCTCACGGGCTCCGTCCTACCAGCAGGGTTTGAATGCCATCACCGATCATGATACGACCTTACTGAATATAATATCTGGTAATGCCCGAAATCCTGATTATGGTGGAAACAAGACCGCAGTCTGTCTTAATGCTGAACAGGAACTCACAGATGATTTTGGCGTTTTTGCGAGATTGGGATGGAACGATGGAAAACACGTATCGTGGGCATTTACTGAAATAGATCAGACGGCACAACTAGGGTTCTCAATAAAAGGAACCAAATGGAGCAGGAGCAATGATGTTCTTGGGATTGCTGGCGTTGTCAATGGCATCTCTTCAGAGCACCGCACTTTTTTAAAAGCTGGTGGTTATGGTTTTATAATTGGTGATGGAAATTTAAATTACGGTCATGAAGCAATTTTAGAGTTGTTTTACAATGCCAGACTTTTTAATTCACTTTGGCTCAGTGTTGATTATCAGCTTGTGGAAAATCCTGGATATAATAAAGACAGAGCAGGACCTGTTAATGTGTTTGGATTGCGAACTCATATTGAATTTTAATTAGCAGTGTTATTTCCAAAATATTAAATTTCAAATCACAAGTATTATTTCACCCCGTTTTTATCTACAGCCAAAACACTTTTTGCCCCGAGGTCGCGGGCAATGCGCATTACAGCCACGACGTCTTCAACCGGAACAGATTTGTCCGCATTAATTACGATCGAAGGCTGATCAGGTTCCTTGGCCAGAAATGGTTGAAGCTTCGCTTTGAGTTCGTCGAGTGAAACTTTATTTGTACCAACGTAAAACTGTTTGTTGGCATCGATGGAAACGACAACCGTTTGTTTTGATTTGGTGTCGCTTTTTGATTTGGGTTGAGAAAGTTTTATTACGTTCGGATTTGCCAGCGTAGAGACGATCAAAAAGAATAATAATAATATAAAAAGAATGTCATTCAGTGGGCCTGTGTGCACTTCCCCTTCATCCTTATGTCTTTTTCTTAGATTCATTTTTGTATCAGGAATTTTTTCGGACTATACGAATTAAATTTCAATATCTCGACCTCGCCAAATCCGTTACGCCACGCATCTGATTTTTCCGATCAGATTCAGATCATCTCGTTGGTTCCTGCAAAATATCCACAAACTCAGCGCTTGCCGCCTCCATTTTGTTTGTTGTTTTATCAATTTGCGAATTGAGATAACGGTAACCCACATACGCGATGATGCCGATGATCAATCCGGAAGCTGAGGAGATCATTTTTACGTAAATACCCCCGGCGATATTGGCAATGCTATATTCTCCAGTTGATGCGATGCTATAGAATAACTGGAACATCCCGATGATCGTTCCCAGGAATCCGAATAATGGTGCGATATAACCGATGACCGAAAGAATGGACACGTTTCGTTCCATTTTATATAATTCGAGTTTGCCCACATTTTCCATACTCCGTTCGATGGCATCAATGGGTTTTCCAATACGCTGAATACCCTTGTCAATCATTCGCGCAACAGCATTATTAGTATTTTTTGCCAAACTTCTTGCTGCACTAACATTTCCGGTAATGATGTGATCGCGGATGATGCTCATGAAGTTATCATCAACTTTTGATGCTTTATTGATTGCCATTAATCTTTCAATGAAAAAGAAGATGGCAACTACCAATAGTAAGGCCAGCGGAATCATCAACGGCCCCCCGCGATGAAAAATATCCCACAAACTTTCTTCTTTTGGCGCTGTTGCTTGTGCAGCTAAAGCAAGACTGTCTTTTATTTTTGAAGAATCGACGGTGATCTGCAGAAAAAATAAGTTCATCCAGAAGAGTTTAATTAAGTAAAGTAAAGATATTGAGTAATAACGGCTGATGCACGCATCTATTTTTTAACAAAATGCTAAAGTGTGTGGAAACATTGATTTTACTGTAGAATAAGAAGAGGAAAAACAAGCAGGGATTCTTATTTGTATTCGATCTTCCGGATCTTGTTGATACCATTATCTGCCACATAAACAATCCCATTTTTCCCCACTGCAATTCCTGCTGGTTGATAAAAAGTTGCCCTGCTGCTATCTCCGTCTTGTTCAAGGCCGGTTCCCAATTCGCCCAAAATAGTAGCAGCCGTTCCGCCGGGAGTTATTTTTAGTATCGCATTTCTTCCGGCATCTACAACCCATAAATTACCGGAAGGATCGGTTGCCATTCCGAGTATATTGTCAAATTGAATGGTATTGGCAAATAAAGTGGCATTGCCTTGCGGATCAATTTTTTTAATCTTCTGATTGTAATCGGTCGTCATATATAAATTGCCTGAAGGATCTGCTGCAATGGCATACAGATAAAAATTACTTGTTGTCGGATCTCCTGAATATCCGGAACTGTCATTCAGGGCAAGGGTCGATACCTCGCCGGTTGGAGTTATTTTGCGTATCTGCGCATGATAGTTTTTATCATAATCCGGAAGAAAAAGATTTCCGTGCGCATCAATGGTCATATTGGCGATCATATTGAATGCCGCGCTGGTGCCCTGCGCGTCAATATAATCAACACTCATGCTCCCGGCGAAATCTAAAATATTCGTTGGAGAACTGATTCTTGCAACCAGATCATACTCGACAATGAACAGGTTGTTCTGCTCGTCGAAAGCCATTCCATAAATATTTCCCCAGCCAAATCCTGGATTTGCTATTGTTTTTCCCGCATAGGTTGAGACAATTCCTGAACTGTCAATTTTTCTGATGGCATAATTATTCACGTCTCCAACGTAAACATTTCCCAAATCATCAACCGCTATGCATTGCGGTCTGTTAAATTGGGCAAATGGTCCAATACTGTCAACAAAGCCAGCGTGTCCTGTACCTGCCAGCGTACTTACAATCCATGTTTTTGTGGTGTCTTGAAGGATAGGTTTTGGAGGGGCGCTGTTTTTAGAACAGGAAGAAAATAAGAATGGCAAAATGGCCGTACACCCGATGAAATAAGACAGCCTTTGCGTGATTTTGGAGGATGACATAAAATTTTTGGGTTGCCTGATTAAAAATAAAAATAAAAATGAGAAAGTAAAAGTCACTTTCTCATTTTTAATTAATTATTTCTTTTGCCCCATTCTTATTGTGAATCCTGTTTGAGCATCAGGGCCTGAATTTGTTTCATCGTGGCTTCCATGCCTTGTGCGCTACCGTCAAGAAATATTACATTCCCTTTTCCCACCTCTGCAAAATTTTTCAATGCTTCGGTCCACATGCTAAATAATATTACGTTGGTATCCAGATTTGCTTTTTTCATTTGCTCCGCAGCTTCGCTCATGCCTTTTGCCACTTCTTCACGGAATAACGCAACACCTTGTCCGCGCAGGCGTGCTGCCTCCTTCTCGGCTTCTGCAGAAATTCTAATGGCATTGCCTTCGGCTTCAGCGCCCTTTGTCTTGGTGATCAATAAGGCCTGCCCTTCGTTTTCCGCAGCCGCTTTTAAATTATTGCTCGCAACAACTTTGCTCATCGAGTCCATGATCACTTTGTCAAAAGTGATGTCATTGATCTGAAGATCCAGCAAATGGTATCCCCATTCTTCCAGTGAATGATCGATCTGGTCTTTTACAAATTCAACGATATCTTTTCTTAATCCCAGGATCTCCGCCTGTTTTTTTGTTGCCACAAATGCGCGAATACTCCCTTCGATGGTCCTGGTGAGTGCCTGCATCAGATCCTTATCACTGATGAATTTGAACGCAACTTTTTTTATTGTTTCTTCATCGGCATTTTGAACTGCATATAGCAGCATACTTTTAAAATACACATTGGCCTGATCTACAGTAACGGCTTGGAATTCGAGCTCAACAGAACGATTTTGAATACTAATGCGTTTGGAAACCTGTTCAAGCCAGGGAATTTTGAAATTCAAACCAGGCAACATAATGCGCCGGTATTTTCCAAACATCGTGATCACGTTAACGTAACCTTGCGTTACGGTCACAAACCCGCTGAACAAAAGAAGGACGATCACAATGATCCACCAATAATTAACCAACTGGTCCATGCATTTAAAATTTAGACAATGAAAGTAGTACTTTTTAATTATTCCATTTCAAAATGACTCAATTGTGCTCTTGCGTAATTTTCAAAGTGGCTCGTTTCTTTTTTTTGTTCCCAGCATCACCATAATCCTGGCGTGACAGTCCGTTGATCGGTTTTGCTGCTGTGAGCACCTTACTATTTTCGGGTATACATAAATGTTAGTGCGTAACATCCATTCTTTATTATCCATTATCAATTAATTTGTTCGTAAATTTATCTCAATGGAAACAACTTATGATATTGTCATTATCGGAGGGGGACCAATTGGTCTTGCCTGCGGACTGGAGGCCAAGAAAGCCGGATTCAATTATTTGATTATTGAAAAAGGAAGTTTGGTGAACTCCCTATATAATTATCCAGCAAACATGACATTTTTTTCTACCTCAGAAAGAATTGAGATCGGCGGCGTTCCTTTTGTGAGTAATAATCCAAAGCCAACGAGACCCGAAGCACTTGAATACTACAGAAGGATTGCCGTTTCAAACCATCTGAATATTCATTTGAAAGAAGAAGTGAAATCAATTTCCTCGGTTAATGGAAAATATGAACTGGTCACTTCGGCCCGAAAATATCTTACCACAAACATTATTATCGCAACCGGGTTTTATGATATCCCGGTTTTGATGAATGTCCCCGGCGAAGAACTCCCGAAGGTTACCCATTATTACAAAGAACCGCATTTTTATGCCATGCAAAAAGTGATGGTGGTTGGAGCGAGCAACTCCGCTGTCGATGCTGCACTGGAAACATGGCGCAAAGGGGCGACTGTAACGATGGTAATCAAAGGAGAAGGAATCGGCAAGCGTGTAAAATACTGGGTGAAGCCTGATATTGAAAACCGGATCAAAGAAGGGAGCATCAAAGCCTACACCAACTCAACGGTGATGGCTATCCGTGAAAATGACGTCGATATTAAAACGCCTGATGGAATAGTTACTATTCCCAATGATTATGTAATTGCAATGACCGGTTACCAACCCAATTTTGATTTTTTGAGAAAAGCTGGAATTCAATTGTCAAATGATGAATTGCTGCAACCAGCCTACAATCCTGAAACGATGGAAACGAACATGAAGAATATTTACCTCGCCGGCGTGGTTTGTGGCGGAATGAACACGCATGTCTGGTTCATCGAAAATTCAAGAGAACATGCAGAAAAGATACTGAGAAAGATCAAATCTCCATAAAACTCTAAAAATGCGAATAGCTATATTTTTCTTTTTAATTATTGTAAGTTCTTGTACTACAAAAGAAAAATATAGTTATGCAATAAAAGATTTTAGAACTTCCCTTCATCCAGTCCTGGTCAATATTGTTGCTAAGAATATCGCAGGTTTCGACACTTCAATATCATATTTGCAAGATAATGCCACAGATGAGGAGTTGAAAAGATTAAGTCTTTCCGAACATCCTATATTACGCGCAGTGGCATTAACTTCTATGATAAAAAGAAAAACTTTTAATTCTTTCGACGTCCTAATGTCACACTTGGATGACACAGCAATTGTAAATACTGATGGAGGAGAATGGGGGATTTTCTATCAGACAGTCTCAGATTATTTAATCTCACAAAGTGAATGGGAAAATCAGACTTATAAAAATAAAACAATAGATGAGGTTCTCTTTAACCATAAGTCTTTAAAATCCGCATATAACGTAATGCACGAACTTGAGGCGATTCCAAAATATCATGATGTTATTAAGGAAATGGTACAAAGAGATTGCCCTTTTGAAGAAAAAGAGGATGCTCTTTATGCTCTTGCTCAGTATCAACGAAAAGATGACATCAGAATCATTAAAAATATTTTAATCCAAAATACCGGGCGGATGAACACCCGATCTTTCCTATTAATGAAAAACTATCCTGATTCAGCTTATCTGGATGTCTTGGATAAGTATTCTCAGCATGGGCTATACAAAGAAATTCGAAATAACGGAGCTTCCGCAGCCGACCTTTTCTTGCGGACTGTTGCGGCTTATGAAAACGAAAGAAGCGCTCAGATATTAAACAGGATTATAAATAAAAGGCCTTTTTTACATTCTGATTCTTCAGATTTGAAAAATGAAATTGGATATGTAATTCGGAATTATCAATGTGAAGCATATTCAAAACTCATTAAGGAACTAGAACCGGAGATAATACAATCAAAAAAAAATATGATTCTTCAGGAAAAATTAGATACAACAAGTCCTGAAATGATTCTTTCAAAAGAAATTAGATGGTAACTTTTGTTCAATAGTGCGAATACAAATACACTTCCACTCTTCTGTTTTTTTGTCTTCCTTCGTCTGTGCTATTTGAGGCAACTGGTTTGGTGCTTGCAAAAAATCTCGTGGTAATCTTATCATTGGTAAGAAATGTTTTTTGCTGGATATATTCTTTCACAGACTTTGCCCGATTTTCAGAAAGCTTTTCATTATAAACGATCCTGCCAATGCTGTCTGTATGTCCTTCAATAATTAAAGAATCAACCATTCGCGTTCTTATTTTATTGCAAAAGCTGTCCAGCAATTCAATATTTTTTTGTGTGAGTTCATACTTCGCCGTTGCAAAAAAGATATCGGGTATCAGTAGTGTATCTACCCGAATATTAATCGTACGCGTTAAATGTATTATAGCCGGCGGATTTTTTTTGTAGTAATACATTTTCCTTTCCATCAGATCGTGGCGGTCATTTTCATCATAAATGACCTTCTTCACACTATCGGCTTCGGCGCACAAATGTTCATTCGGATCCACGGGAATCAAAGAAACATCATCCAGGAAAAAATAAAAATTGTATTCAAATTCGGCATGTCCGGTCAATGTATATTCGCCATGCTTAAAATTGCCGATGGTAATGTATTGCTCAGTTCCATTTGCGGTGTAAATAAAATGAACTTTCTGCCACAACGATGGATCATACAATTTTGACTCAAGTCCGTCCTTTACATAAAGCTGTGGAGATATATCTTTAAAATTTCTTCTTTCATACAAAAAATCGTTCGTCGAAAAATAGACAGCGATACTGTCGAAAACGGTATGGGTGGACCGAAGAAAAAATTCTACATAATATTGATGTCCCTGCTGCAAGCGACACAACAACTGTGTTCGGATAAAACTTCGCACCCCCCGTTGCACCTCGTTGCCGATGATTAAGCCGGTAAAATGGCTGCCAGTGTGGGCGTGCGCCTGGTCATCAAAATAATAATTTGCGCGAAGTGATGTAGCGATCCACGCTTCAGGCGCACAATTCTTTCCATATTCAGTGCAAATATTTTCATCTTCAAAGCCGCCGTTGGGAAGCAAATTTTGAGCGGAAGCGATAAAGGGCAAAAAAATAAAGATCAGAAAATATCGCATCGTGAATCGTTCTTTTTTTAATCGGTTTTTTCTTCCCAGATCAGGGAAAGATATACGATCGTTTCCACGCTTTTTTGCATGTCCCGGATGCTTACGTATTCATGTTTTCCATGAAAAGCCATTTCGCCCGTAAAAATATTCGGACAAGGTAATCCCATAAAAGATAACCTTGAACCGTCTGTTCCGCCCCGCGCACTTGAACGTTTTACGCTTACCCCTGATCGTTGTATGGCTTCAACTGCATATTCGGAAACCTGTGGGAAATCATCCAGCACTTCCTTCATATTCCGGTATTGTTCTTTAACGGTGAAATCGGCTCTTGCGCCGGGATATTTTTTTAATGCATCTTCCAATTTGTCGCGCAGATAATTTTCATAGGCTTCGAGCTTGCCGGTAATAAAATCGCGGATGATGAATTGCAATGTTGTTTTTTCAGCAATACCATTGATATTTATCGGATGAACAAAACCATATCGCCCATCGGTGGTTTCCGGCGACAGCTCCTCTTTTGGCAAGGATTGCAAAAAAGAAGAGGCGACCTTTATAGCATTGATCAGTTTATCCTTTGCATAACCGGGATGCGCGCTAACTCCATAGAAAGTGATGGTTACTTCATCAGCGGAAAAAGTTTCATCCTCAAAACTTCCACGTTCCCCCGCATCGAGGGTGTAACCAAAGTTTGCGCCAAGTTTTTGCAGGTCGACCTTATTAACACCCCGGCCAATTTCTTCATCAGGCGTAAACAAAATCTTTATTGTGCCGTGTTTTATTTCAGGATTTGTCATCAAGAAATTGGCCGCATCCATGATCGCCGCAATGCCGGATTTATCGTCAGCGCCAAGTAAGGTTGTGCCAGATGCCGTAATGATATCCTCGCCGATTTTTTCTTTTAAGTACGGATGATCATTTGAAGAAATGATTTGTGTATGGTCATCGGGTAGTATGATATCCTGTCCATCATAATGCTTATGCACGATGGGTTTAACATTTGTGCCGCTGCAGTCCGGCGAGGTATCGACATGCGAGCAGAAACAAATGACGGGAACATTTTTTTGCGTATTGGATGGAATTGTCGCATACACATAACCATAATCATCGAGGTGAGCATCGGTAATGCCCAGTTCCAATAATTCTTTTACCAGGACACGGCTAAGATCCTTTTGTTTTTCTGTGGATGGAAAACTGGTGGAATGCGGATCGCTTTGCGTATCAATCTGCACATAATGCATAAATTTTTCGGCAACAGTAAAATTGTAACTTTGAAACATGATTCGTGATTAATGATTTTAGTGATTATTTTTTGTCGCAAAATTGCAGAACGATTCAATTAATAAATGTATGACGGATATCGAGAATAAAAAACCGCTTATTAAACAAGGCTGGCTTCGCACTTTGTTATTCTGTATCGCCTATTTCCTGGTTGGCTTTTTTATCGCCATACCGGTTGTATTGGTCATTTCCTTATTAAAGAATGAACCTGTAACAGATATTGCTTCATTGATGAGCGGGAGCTTCTTGTGGCTCACCTTAATAATGACCGCGCTGGCATCTTTTATTACTGTTTTTATTTTTAGAAAATTTGTTGACCGCCAAAGCCTTGCCAGTATTGGATTTGGCATTGACGGCTATTTTTCGGATGCGGCAGCCGGTTTTTTTCTTGCGCCGGTAATTTTAGGTGTCGGTTCGGTCATACTTTTCTTTTCGGGGCATTTGCAATGGGTTGATATGAACTTTGACGCCAATAATCTTTTCATTGCTTTTGGAATGTTGGTCATTGTTGCCTTCAGTGAAGAGCTTGTTTTCCGCGGCTATATTCTGAACAACCTGTTACAGTCTTTTAATAAATGGACTGCCCTGATCATTTCTGCAATTTTGTTTGCATTGGCCCACAGTCTTAATCCGAATGCAAACCTGCTCTCTGTTTTGGGATTGCTTCTCGCGGGAATTTTATTGGGAATAAATTATATCTACACAAAAAACCTTTGGTTTGCTATCTTATTTCATTTATGCTGGAATTTTCTGCAAGGTCCATTACTTGGTTACAAAGTAAGCGGGCTCAATCTTCCATCATTGTTGCAAACTGAAATAAAGGGAGATGCTATGATCACGGGCGGTGATTTTGGATTTGAAGCATCCATCGTAAATATTTTATTATTACTGCTCACGGTCAGTGTTTTGTATTTTGTTTATGAAAAAAAATACAAAACAGCTTCCCTTACTACGGCATAATAATTCTGGATGCGCCTTTGATCTCTACCAGTTCAATATCAAATATCAATTCTTTGCCTGCTAAAGGATGATTTGCATCGAGTAAGACGCTCTCTTCTTTCACTTCAGTGATCACCACCGGAAAACTATGACCGGCATTATCACGCATATTTAATTGCATGCCTACTTCGGGCTTCATATCTTCCGGAAAATTAACAATGGGGAATTCAATAATATTTTCCGGATCAGAAGCGCCATAAGCATCTTCTGCAGGAATAGAAATTGTTTTCTTTTCTCCAACAGTCATGTCTATCACGCCATCATCAAATCCTTTTATCATCATTCCGGCGCCAACTTCAAATTCAAGCGGGTCGCGGCCTGTAGAAGAATCGAAAGTGGTGCCGTCAGTTAACTTGCCATGATAATGAACTTTTACCGTATCTCCTTTTTTTACTTGTGCCATTGTTTATAATTTTCAACTTTTCTGTAATAATAGTTACCCGACAAAGTAAATACATAAATGGTCTTTCTCCAATAAAAGTTTTTAAGGAAATTTGAAGATTATTCTCTCTCTTGCTGCGCAGATTCTCTGGAAAGGATTTATCGAAAAAAAAAGAATCTGTGAAATCTGTGAGAAAGGGCACAACTTTGATAATGATGTTGATTGGTGCAATGGAGGAGGGTTGAATATTGCATTAACTGCTCAAGATTGCGAGGACGGAATGATGGCAGGTGTAATTATGGGCGGCTCATAAAAAAACAGCGAATGAAAAATTTTCTTTTTTTCTTTTTATTATTAGCGAATGGGAATTGTTTTTCCCAATCAACCCCCATTGTTGCGGGTGCAGAACGGATGAACGTTTATATCCCTTTGCTGAAAGGCAGAACAGTGGCAGTTTTTGCCAATCAGACCTCGATGGTCGGAAAAATGCATTTGGTTGATGCATTAATAAAGCAGCGAATTTTGGTGAAGAAGATTTTTGCTCCGGAGCATGGTTTTCGTGGTGCTGGTGATGCGGGAGAGAATATGAAGAATGCCGTTGATTCAGCAACCGGAGTTGCGGTCATTTCTCTTTATGGTGATAAGGTAAAACCTTCCGCAGATGATCTGAAAGATGTTGACATCATGATCTTCGATATCCAGGATGTTGGTGTTCGGTTTTACACCTATATTTCTTCATTGCAAAAATATATGGAGGCGGCGATGGAAAATCACAAGCCATTGTTGATCCTTGACCGCCCGAATCCCAATGGATTTTATGTCGATGGCCCGGTGCTCGAAAAAAAGTTTGCATCTTTTGTCGGTATGCAACCCGTTCCGGTTGTATATGGAATGACGATCGGGGAATATGCCATGATGATCGCGGGAGAAAAATGGTTATCGGAGAAAGCAAATGAAGTGTATAGCTATTATAAAACGGCAGAGAATTCCGCAGATACGCCATTCCATTTTTTAGTGATAAAATGCGGGAACTATTCGCACAAGAGCAGGTATACATTGCCAGTAAACCCATCCCCGAATTTGCAGAACATGCAGGCCGTTTACCTGTATCCTTCATTATGTTTTTTTGAAGGCACGGCAGTCAGTTTGGGAAGAGGAACTGACAAACCTTTTGAACAGTTCGGCCATCCGTCCTTTCCTAAAAACCTATACAGTTTTACGCCACAGTCCACGCCGGGCGCAAAAAACCCGCCCTTGTTAAATCAAACCTGTTATGGATTTGATCTGAGTACCCCTGATATTGAAAAAGATATTGACGGACATCTGCAATTAAAATGGTTATTAAAAGCGTACGGGCTTTTTCCAGATAAGGATAAATTTTTCTTAGCGTCAAATTATTTTAACAAGCTCGCCGGAACCGATACATTAATGCAGGAAATAAAAGAAGGAAGGACAGCAATTGAGATCAGAAGAACCTGGGAACCTGCGTTAAGCGATTTTAAGAAGATCAGAAAGAAATATCTGATGTACGATGATTTTGAATAATGAATAATCAATAGTTGATAATGAATTCAACGGTCAAAATAGTTTTTATGGGTACGCCGGAATTTGCCGTTGCATCACTGGATGCCCTGGTGAATGCAGGTTGCAATATTGTTGCGGTAATCACTTCTCCGGATAAGCCCGCCGGTCGTGGAATGCAGGTGAGTCAAAGTGCAGTAAAAAAATACGCCCTGGAAAAAGGATTGAAAGTACTGCAACCCGAAAAATTAAAGAATGAAGAATTCTTGAAAGAATTAAAATCGCTTAATGCAGATCTGCAGGTTGTAGTTGCATTTCGTATGTTGCCGGAACTGGTCTGGAACATGCCACCAATGGGAACGATTAATCTTCATGCATCATTATTACCTCAATATCGGGGTGCAGCGCCTATTAACTGGGCGATTATTAATGGAGAAAAGGAAACCGGCGCAACGGTTTTCAAATTGCAACAAGAAATTGATACCGGTAATATTTTGTTGCAGGAAAAAATCAAGATCAGGGATGATGAAACGGCGGGAGAATTACATGACGAAATGAAAATTACAGGAGCGCGTCTTTTGGTCAGGGCCGTGAAAGGATTAACGGACGGCAGTTTGAAAGAAGTCAGTCAATCCTCAGTGGTGAATGGATCACCGATTCAAGATCCACAGCTCCGACTGGCACCAAAGATTTTTACGGAAACCTGTAAAATAGATTGGCATAAGCCTGTTGACGAAATTTACAATCTGATTCGCGGACTTTCTCCTTATCCGACAGCATTTACCTACCTAAACGGAAGGATGTTAAAAATATACCGAGCCGAAAAAGAAATTATTTCGGTTAATGATGAACGTGAGTATGAAACTGATGGCAGGTCCTATTTGAAATTTCCTGCTGCCGACGGATATATTGTCGTAAAAGAAATTCAACTGGAAGGGAAAAAGAAAATGATGATCGATGAGTTTCTGAGGGGATGGAGGCCTTAGATTCTTACCTGATATTCACTTCTCTTTCTAATTGAACGCCAAATTTGTTTTTTACACTTTGCAGGATCTCTTCACTGAGATCGTAAATTTCTTTTCCTGGTGCCTTTCCGTAATTTACCAACACCAGGGCCTGCCTCTCGTAACAACCCGCATCACCTTTGCGATAACCTTTCCAGCCACATTGCTCTATAAGCCAGCCAGCAGCAAGTTTAACACTGCCGTCTTCATTATCATATCCGATAATATTTGGAAAATTATTCTTTAGTTCGGTGAATGTCTGACGAGATACCGAAGGGTTTTTGAAAAAGCTTCCAGCATTGCCAATAACCGCCGGATCGGCAAGTTTTGAGGTCCGGATATTAATGACTGCCTGCGAAATGGATTGGATGTTCAATTCTTTAACATTCATCTTTTGTAATTCCTGTTCGATAGCTCCATAACCAATATTGAATTTTGGGAATTTGTTTAAACAATAGGTAACGCTCAAAATCACGAACTGATCTTTGAACCTATTCTTAAAAACGCTGTCGCGATAACCAAACTCGCAATCATTAACGCTGAATGTATACACTTTTTTCTCCGCAATGCTATATGCTTCCAGTTCAAAGAACACTTCTTTGATTTCCACTCCATAAGCGCCGATATTCTGCATGGGGGTTGCCCCAACATTTCCGGGGATCAATGACAGGTTTTCAATTCCCGCCCAGTTTCTGCCAATACAATACAACACAAGCTGGTGCCAGTTTTCGCCCGCGCCTGCTTTTACGTAAATATGATCCTGATCCTCATCAATCAAATCAATTCCGCCGATTTCATTTTTTAGAACAATTCCGTCAAAATTCTTTGTAAAAAGAATATTGCTGCCACCGCCGAGAATAATTGACCTGTATCCGGCATTTTGAGTTAAGCATTCAGTGAGTTCGTCTGTATTTGAAAATGTGGCAAAATATCTTGCTGACACATCGATGCCGAATGTGTTAAACTTCTTTAGGGGGACATTTTCCTGGATCATTTGATATTTACGATTTGATCAGTAAAATTTTATGAGGAGCCTTTCTTCTATATTCAATATTTCTTCAGCAATATTAGCTATTAAACGGCGTCCACATCAGCAATAATCACTACACTTCGAAATTTTTTATTGGCATGCAAAATAATGGTTTGTTGTTGTATCACTTGTTTTGCAAAATTAATCGTGGCAGTATCTTTCGGCAATTTGAAGAGTAGTTCCATGATGTATTGATTCCGGATTCGATTTACAATTGGTTCTGCCGGACCGGATATATATTTTCCAAAATCATTTTTAATATTATTCGCGAAAACATTCGCAGCCGTTTCAACAATATCTTTTATTTTATGCTTGAAGGTTATTAAGATAATTCTTGAATAGGGGGGATAGAAGAAATTTTTTCTGCCTTCGATCTCGTGATCGTAAAAAAGCCTGTAATCATGTTTCTGTACATATTCTAAAACGGGATGCTTGGTATTGGCAGCCTGAATCAATACTTTTCCCTGTTTATCTTTTCTTCCCGCCCGACCGCTGACCTGCTCCATCACCTGGAATCCTCTTTCATTAACACGAAAGTCTGCAAAACTCAGGATGCTGTCGGCATCTACAATGCCGACGAGCTCTACATTGTCAAAGTCCAGACCTTTCACCACCATTTGGGTGCCAACAAGTATGTCGATTCTCTTTTGTTCGAACAATTGAATGAGATTGTCATGTGCGGATTTTCCGCGGACACTGTCAATATCCATTCGTGCAACTTTCGCATCGGGGAAAATTTCTTCCAGGTGCTCTTCGATCTTTTCGGTTCCGAAATTCCGCTGCATGAATTGATGATTGCCACAGGCAAGGCAGGTATTCACCGGTGGATAAGTGGTTCCGCAATAATGGCATTGTAATTTGTTGGATAACTTATGATAGGTCAGTGATACATCGCAGTTTTCACAATGCGGGATCCATCCGCATATTTGACAGATCTGGTAGGGGGAATATCCACGTCGATTTTGAAAAAGAATTACCTGTTTATTATTGGATAATGTCTCAACCATCGATTCTCTTAACTGAGGGGTAATAATGACCTTATTTTTTTCTTTGGTCACTAATTTTTTTGTGTCGGCGATCTCAATAACCGGTAATTCAATATTTCCGAACCGTTCATTCAATTCAACCAAAGCATATTTATTGGTTGTTGCATTAAAATAACTTTCGACAGAGGGAGTAGCGCTTCCCAATAAAGTTTTTGCATGGAATAGCGAAGCATAATAAACAGCAGCGTCGCGAGCATGATAACGTGGCGCCGGTTCCTGTTGCTTATATGATGCATCGTGTTCCTCATCAACGATGATCAGCCCCAAATTTTCAAAAGGGAGAAATAAGGAAGACCGGACGCCAAGGACAATCTTTAATTCACTGCTTTTTATTTTATTCCATATTTCTATTCTTTCATTTTGGCTGAATTTGCTGTGGTAGATTCCGATATAACCACCAAAATGTTTTTGTAAGCGACGAATGATCTGTGATGTGAGCGCAATTTCAGGCAATAAGTACAAAACCTGCTTTCCATTTTTAATAAATTCATTGATCAGTGTAATGTATATCTGTGTCTTTCCGCTGGATGTCACGCCGTGCAGTAAACAAACCTGTTTTTCTTTGAATGATCTGGTAATTGCATCGTATGTTTCCTGCTGTGCCGGAGTCAATGTGAAATCAATCTCTATATTTCGGGGCAAATATTTGAGCCGGTCGATATTTCTTTTTTCGATAAGCAGAATATTTTTATCGGCAAGTCCTTTTAACTGTGCATCACTGGCACCAGATTTTTTTAATAGTTCTGCTTTTGTTACCAGCCCTTCCGCCTTTGATAAATGCAAATAGGCAAGGAGCAATTCCATTTGCTTTTCTGCGCGCTGTAATTTTTTATCTTCATTCAGTAATGCGCTCAGATTTTCTTCATTATCATATTGCTGATTCAGTAATACATAGGTTTCTTTTTTTGGCGAATATGTTTCTTTCAATGCTTCCCAGACAAAACAAACTTTTTTGTCTATGAGTTTTTTGATTATAGGATAGACATGCGAGGAGTCCAGGATTTGCTGCACTTCTGCCAGTTTCAATTCTTTTTTTAATAATAATGCTTCTGCAACCAGGTATTCATCATGACCGAGCGCAGAAAATTCATCGCCATATTCTTCATTAAAGATTAAAATGGATTCACTGCTCAATTTAAAATGTGCAGGCAATGCGGCAGCCATTACTTCACCTTCGCTGCACAAATAATAATTGGCGATCCATTCCCACAATAGTAATTGGTGAGGAAAAATAACAGGCTCAGTATCCAATAGATTTAAAATCTCTTTTGGATCAAATGCATGAGGTTTATCGGCGTGAATTTTTTTTATGATGCCGGCATATTTTTTGTTTTTTAAAGAAACTTCCGCACGGCAGCCGGGTTTAACAAGGGATCGAAATTTTTCAGGAATAGCCCAGGTGTAATTTTTCGGTAATGCTAACGGTATGATAATTTCGGCGTACAAATTGAATTATTGAATATTCCTGCTCAATATACAATTATCATCATGATTATGTTGTGATCCATGTTGCATTATATTTCGTCAATGCAGTCTCCATTTGTTGGTAAACTTTTTGTTTTAATCCCTGCAGATCACTCAGGGAATATTCACGCACATCAATCTCTTCCAGAAAAACAGCGTTGCATTTTCCGGGATTTAGGGTGAGCAGGCTTTTATAGTGCATTCTGTCGTAAGTATCCAAAAACAAAATTGGCTTTATCGCTGTCTTCGTTTCAATGGCAATGCGAAAAGCGCCGTCATAAAAATCTTTTAATGGATGATGGGTCTCATTAAAAGTTCCTTCAGGAAAAATAAAAATGGAGATACCTTTTTGTAAGACCGATTTTAATTGCCGCACACTTTTTGCCCGCGTAGTATGATTGCTTCTGTCGACCATTATCACAGCATTTTTATAGATGAAGCCAAATACCGGAACATTTTTCATTTCTATTTTTCCCAGCACCCTTATTTTTCTTTTCCGGATCGTTTTAAATATCATCGGAATATCCAGATAAGAAATGTGATTGGCGATGAAAATATATTGTTTATTCATTTCCGGCGGCGATAAAAAAATATTCTTGTGTTGAATGCCGACCGAAAACATCCAGGCATCTGCCCAGAATCGTGATGCGCGATAAATAAAATGGCCGCCTTTTACTTTTCCCCAAAAGGATGCGATGATTACCGCCGGAAAGATAAATAGCATGATCACCACAAATGAAATAAAGGCATAAAGGCAATAAAGCAATCGAAAAGGGGCCAAAATAATTTTTATCATACTAACAAGGGCTAACTAAAAAAACTAATTGCAATCGCATTGCCATTCTACGCCAAGGTCAATACAGGTAACCACCACCAATCCCCGTTCACCAGTGGCAAATACCACACGTAAATGCTGTCCTTCATTTGTGTATCCGTCCAATGCATATTTCGGATCGGGGTGACTATTGGGTTCGCTTTTATTATAATTGATCTCGCCTTTTTCTAAGATCTCCCTGATCTCGTTTTCAGTGATGTGCCGGCAATCCATTCTGCAGTGCGCGTGCTTTGTATAGATCAAATGCGTTTCATGACGGTTGATCGGTTGGGTTGCATTATTGGTTATTTGTCCGCAACCAATTATGATGAGCAGTAAGGAAAAAAATCTAAGCTGTCTGAACACCGGGTTATTTTTTCAAAGATACTTTATCCTTTGTTCAATCGTATTGACGTGGCTGAAGGCTGCGATACCATGGTGTCTGAGGGTAGCAATGGAGGCGGAACAGGAAATTTGTTTGGCTTTTGGTGTTAAGCTTTTAGCCAATAACGGTGAAACCGTATCTTTGCGGGCTATGTCAGAAACGAGATCAGTTGCATTTCATACGTTGGGCTGTAAATTAAATTACTCAGAAACTTCAACCATCTCGCGATTGTTGCAGAATGAAGGTTTTGCGAAAAAAGAATTTGATGAGATCGCTGATGTGTATGTCATTAATACTTGTTCTGTCACAGATAATGCGGATAAAGAATGCAGGCAATTGGTGAGAAGAATTCAACGGAAGTCCCCGGAAAGTTTGGTGGTGATCACCGGTTGCTATGCGCAACTTAAACCAAAGGAAATTGCGGAAATTCCGGGTGTTGACCTGGTATTGGGGGCTGCTGAAAAATTCAATATCACCCATCACCTAAAGGAACTTTCAAAAGGGAACTCTGCAAAAATTTGCAGTTGCGATATTGATGAAGTGGATTCGTTTCATTCTTCTTTTTCAATTGCTGACCGGACAAGAACATTTTTAAAAGTGCAGGATGGCTGTGATTATAATTGTTCATTTTGCACCATTCCGATGGCCAGGGGGAAAAGCAGAAGCGATTCCATTAATAATGTGCTGCAAAATGTTCAGACCCTGTCCGGAACGGGAGTGAAAGAAATTGTGCTGACAGGTGTCAATCTTGGTGATTTCCGTACCAGCGATCTGGCAGGAGAAAAGCAAAACTTTTTTGACCTGATCCAGGAGTTGGAAAAAGTTGATGGCATTGATCGTTATCGCATTTCTTCTATAGAACCTAATCTATTAACCAATGAGATCATTGAATTTGTGGCGAACAGCAAGAAGTTCATGCCGCATTTTCATATTCCTTTGCAAAGTGGAAGTAACCGCATTCTTGGATTGATGCGCAGAAGATATAAAAGAGAACTGTACACCGAGCGTGTTAATCTTATCAAAACATTAATGCCACATTGCGCAATTGGTGTTGATGTGATCGTTGGTTTCCCGGGCGAATCGGAAAATGATTTCAAGGAGACCTACGATTTTCTGCACTCCCTTGATATTTCCTACCTGCATGTGTTCACTTATTCTGAAAGAGACAATACCAAAGCGCTCGAAATAAAACCTGTTGTATCGATGAATGTTCGTCATCAAAGAAATAAGATCCTGCGCAATCTCTCTTATATGAAAATGCAATACTTTACTGGTCTGCATCTGGGGCAAACACGAAAGATTTTATTTGAATCGCAAAATAAAAACGGGATGATGGAAGGATATTCTGATAATTATATTAAAGTAACTGTTCCTTACCGGGAAGAGCTGGTTAATCATATTGTTGATTGGAAGATAAGTTGATCCGTTGAATTTCTCTCGGGTTCAGTAAAATACCATATACTTATAAAATGCAAAAAATTCCCGGATCACAGCAAACCAGTCCTTGCTTAAAAAAATCGCATCAGAGGAAACACCACGCACATTTTTAAATCCAAGTTTTTTAATAATATATTTTGTTCGGGTGATGTGATAAAAACTGGTCACCGCAATTGCCGATAAAAAATGCAGAGAATCATTCAATGCTAAAAAGTCCTTCGCCGTAAAATAAGTGTTCTTCCCTTTGTTGTCAGCAATAATATCTTCAGCAGGAACATTTCTTTTTATCAGATAAGCCTTCATGGCATCACCTTCTGCAACACCAAATTCACCGGGACCGCCACTGGCAAAGATCTTTTTTACACGCTTTTGCTGATAAAGCTCCAAAGCTTTGTCCACTCTGCCTTTCAGCCAGGGTGATAATGAGCTGTCGGCATAGACTTCATTACCTAAAATAATCGCCACCTCAGCATTGCCTCTGTAATTATGCAATCCATCGTAACAAACATAAGCGGTATGCAAAACAAACCACGCTATTAATAAATAGAAAGCGGCTTTTATTTTTTTGTTCAGCCTGATCTTCATTACGATTATTTTTACCTGAGTTTAATTGTTCATTGAACATTATTGCCTTCGAATCTTACGCCGGAACATCCATGTTTTCACGCAGCAGATCCAATGTTCAGCGTAAAGTAAATATTTTTTCAAACTTTAACTATTTGCAATTCTTCGTTTATCAATTGCCGGTATATTTGTAATCTAAAAAAATCTTTATGAAAAAGATACGCACCTTATCCATACCTCATTTGCTATTGCCGCTATTGATGTTCATGCTTTCGCAGTCGCTTTTCTCACAATTCAATCTTACCGATAAATTGCCTGTAGATCCGAATATTAAAATCGGTAAACTTCCAAACGGATTAACTTATTACATCCGAAAAAATGCGAAGCCGGAAAAAAAAGTTCAGCTGCGTCTTGTGGTGAATGCCGGATCGATACTGGAGGACAAGGACCAGCAAGGACTGGCGCATATGATGGAACACATGAACTTTAACGGGCTGCAGCATTTTCCTAAAAATGAACTGGTGAATTATCTGCAGTCTATCGGTGTTGAATTTGGCGCGGATCTTAATGCCTATACCGGATTTGATGAAACTGTTTATATCCTGCCAATTCCATCAGATAATGCAGATAAGATCGATAAAGGCTTTACCATCCTCGAAGATTGGTCTGGTAATGCGTTGCTGGATACCACAGAAATAAATAAAGAGAGGGGAGTGGTGCTGGAGGAATCGCGGCTTGGAAAAGGAGCAAGTGAAAGGATGCGCAATAAATATTTTCCGAAATTAATGAATGGGTCGAAATATGCAGAACGATTACCGATTGGAAAAGATGACACGATAAGATATTTCAAATACAAAACATTAAAACATTTTTATCATGATTGGTACCGCCCGGATTTGGAAGCCGTGATCGTAGTTGGTGATATCGATCCGGCAGTTGCCGAACAGGAGGTAATAAAACATTTCAGTCATTTTAAAAATCCGGTCAATGAAAGAAAGCGGCCATCGATAATTCCAATTGCCAACAGAACCATAAGTGAAGGCATGGTGCTTACAGATAAAGAAGAGACAAACACGATCCTTCAGATCTATAATTACATCGAAAAAGAGAAACCTGTTTTAACCTGGGCAGATTACCGCGAGACAATTATTGAAGGGTTATTCTCTGCCATCATTAATCAGCGATTAACTGAATTAACGGAGCAGGCAGATCCGCCTTTTATATTTGGGAATGCCGGATTTGGTAATTTTTTACGCGGCTATCGTTCATTCAATTCCTTTGCTTTTCTTGGTGATAAACCTGCAAAGGCTGCTGTGGATGCATTGATAACCACTACTGAAGCTGTACGCAAATTCGGATTTCTTCAATCTGAACTTGATCGGGCAAAAAGTAATTTGATGAATCAGACTGAACGCGCATTCAAAGACAAGGATAAAACAGAATCTGACCGCTATGTGCAGGGCTATGTAAATAATTTTTTGGAAAGTAGCCCGGTCACGGGTATTGATAACCGTTATAAATTTATTCAGCAGGTATTGCCGACGATCACTTTACAGGAAGTGAACGCGCTGGCTTCAAAGATGGAAAACGCGCAGGGAAAATTTGTATTACTCACCGCGCCGCAAAAAGATCTTTCAAAATTACCGGGCGACAAACAATTACTGGATGATTTGGCGGCTGCGCATAAGATCCCGGTAAAAGCTTATGAAGAAAAAGCTGTTGCAAAATCATTAATCGATAAGATGCCGCTTGCCGGTACGATAACCGAAGAAACAACAAATGCTGCCCTGGGCACCATTAACCTTGCCCTAAGCAATGGAGTAACGATAACGCTTCGTCCTACTGATTTTAAAAACGACGAAATAAGCATGGATTCATGGCGATGGGGTGGCTTTACGAATTATGGAATTAATAAAAAGATGGATGCGCAAAATGCCGGAACGATAGTGAGTCAAATGGGAGTGAAAGATATGTCGGCCATGGATCTGCGAAAATTCATGGCGGGCAAGACCATTTCAGCTACGCCCTATCTCAACGAATACGATGAAGGAATTCAGGGCAGCAGCAGTGTAAAAGATTTTGAAACGTTTTTGCAATTGGTGTATTTGTATTTTACCCAACCGCGACGAGACGAAAAATTGTTTCAGTCATTTATCACCACGCAGAAAAGTTTCCTGCAGAATATTTCGGCAAACCCAAATGCGTATTTTGCCGATACGGTGGCAAAGATCGAGTATAACAATAATCCATGGGCAGGCGCATTTCCAAAAGCAAGCGATTTTGATAAAATCAATCTCGACACCGTTTTATCGATTTACAAGAATATATTCGGGAACGTTTATGGCTGGCATTTTACTTTTGTCGGTAATATCGATGTAGAAAAAATAAAACCACTTCTTGCAACCTATCTTGGTGGTCTCCCATCTTCACAAAAAGAAAATAAGTTTACTGATGAAGGATTAAGACCGGTGAAAGGAATCCTCAATGTTGCCATTAAGAAAGGTGCCGAGAAAAAAAGTCTCGTCAATGTGATATTTAATGGCGAAGCGCAGTATAGTCCGGAAGATGCGTTAAAACTACAAGTGCTCGATGAAGTACTTAATATAAAGATCACAGAAAAACTGCGTGAAGATATGAGCGGCATTTATGGAGGCGGGATGCGCGGTTCCTTAATTAACCGGCCATATAATCATTATTCCGTGGTGCTGAGTTTTCCCTGTGGACCGGAGAATGTTGACAAATTGATTGCTGCAGCATTTGATATCATTAAGAATGCGCAGGAAAAGGGAGTCGAACAAAAAGATCTGGATAAAGTAAAAGAAACCTTGAAAAAGCAAAATGAAGATGCCATGAAAGATAATGATCATTGGCTGGACGGGCTTACTTACTCCTGGATTGAACGATATGACCCCATCTGGATCCTGGACTATTCAAAAAAAGTGGAAGCACTCACCACCCAGGATATTCAGGATGCCGCAAAAAAATATCTCAACATGCAGAATTATATAAAGGCCGTATTGTATCCGGAGAAATAATCTTTTAGCAGGGTTAAAAATAAAGATGCCATGTATTCTCAACATGGCATCTTGTTATTTAGCGTTTGCCCGGGATCAGGCAACCGTGATTTCATTATCTAAATATACATCCTGTGTCGCATTCAGCAGTTGAACGCCTTCATTAAAAGGACGCTGAAATGCCTTTCTTCCCAATATCAAACCCATACCACCTGCGCGTTTATTGATAACGGCCGTGTAAACGGAATCTGCAAGATCAGAAGCGCCTTTACTTTCACCGCCGCTGTTTATTAATCCAACTCTTCCGCTATAACAATTCAGGACCTGGTAACGACAAAGATCAATGGGATGATCCGTTGTCAATTTTTCATAAACCAGGGGAGAGGTTTTCCCCTGCTTGATTGCAAGATAACCACCATTATTAGTAGGCAACTTCTGTTTGATGATATCCGCCTGGATGGTGACACCAAGATGATTCGCCTGCCCGGTCAGATCCGCTGAGGTATGATAATCCACGCCATCGACTTTAAAACCATTATTACGGGTGTAGCACCATAAAATGGTTGCCATTCCCAGTTCATGGGCCAGTTCAAATGCTTCGGCAATTTCTTTTAATTGACGGATACTTTCTTCGGAACCCCAATACACAGTTGCCCCCACAGCAACCGCTCCCATGTTCCATGCACTTCTCACTGTTCCAAAAAGCGTTTGATCATACCTGTTAGGAATACTTAATAATTCATTATGATTTATTTTTACCACAAAAGGAATTCGGTGTGCATATTTACGACTCATGATCCCTAAAACGCCGAAAGTTGAAGCCACGGCATTACAGCCTCCTTCAATGGCAAGTTTGATAATATTTTCAGGATCAAAATAGATCGGATTGGGCGAAAATGCAGAGCCAGCGCTATGTTCAATGCCCTGGTCTACAGGAAAAATTGAAATATAACCGGTGTTTGCCAAACGTCCATTGCAAATAAGTGTTTGCAAACTTCTTAAAACCTGGTTGCTCCTATTGGAATTGATCCAGATTTCTTCCACATGATTTGGAGATGGCAGGGTGAGTGTGGTCTTATCAACTGTTTTACATTGATGATTTAACAGAAATTCGGCTTTGTCGCCTAAAAGATCAAGGATTTTCTTTGAAGCCATGTTTGTTTTATTTACGATTTTAATAGCAATTAGCTAATAGCTGTTGGCTGATAGCTATGGTAGTTGTTTTTAAAGGCCGCAAAGATACATTTAGTTTGTTATTTTCCTATTTCGGTCATTAGTTGCCGGAAATATTGAGGCGCTTTGATTAATCTGCTTCCATACCAACTGAACATTTCTCCATCAACCAAAATTATTTTTACCTTTTGTAATTTGTTCTGTAATTCTTTCAGGTGGTTCTCTTTAAATGGGAATGGCTCAGATGATAACAATAGCAATTCGCAGTTTTCCCTGGATAGATCTGCCTCCGTAATGGTTGGATAACGATCCCGATCTTCAAAAATATTCTTCATCCCGCAGCATGTCATCATCTCATGGATGAATGTATCTCCGCCAACAGACATGTAGGGATCCTGCCAAATCAAATAAGCTGTTCTGCGTATGTTGTTCGCATCTTGTTGTTTTATAAATGAGCTGAAATTATCTATTATTTCCGCGATTATTTTTTTTGCGCCCCCTTCTTTGTTTGTGATCTGTCCAACTGATCCTATCATTTCAAGTGCATCATTCAAAGTTGAAATATCACTCACCCAAACCGGAAAGGATCCAGCTAATTCAGCGATTTGTTCTTTTGTATTTTCCTCTTTATTGGCAATGATCAGATCAGGATCTAATTCAGCAATGGTTTTAAAGTTGATTTGTTTTGTTCCGCCAACCCTGGTCTTATTTCTGATCCATTTTTCCGGGTGCACGCAAAATTTGGTAATGCCAACCACTTGTTCATCTAATCCCAGGTCAAATAATAATTCCGTTTGCGAAGGGACCAAAGAAATGATGCGCTGGGGAAAATCCTTTAACGAAATGTTTCTGCCTAATTGATCGATAAAAACAGGCATTTAAAAATTTTCATGCAAGATAAAGAGAAGAGAATTGTGTGGAAGAAGTGGAAGTTCCGTCGTTAATACCCCCTGCTAAATAACTTTTTTACATTTAGCAGGAGGGCATTGGAATTTAGCAGTAGGCTTTGGAAAGGTTATTGGATACTGCTGGTTTTGTTTGGAATTTGGATTTTATGGTTTCTTTAGATATTGGAAAAACACCGGGACTAATCAAACAGCTTTACAAGGATATGAACTAAAAATGAGTTGATTGATATTGGATTTTTTAAGTCCGGAATTTCTTAGGATTGGATAGTCTTAGTTCGGTTTTCTTTGGATATTGGTGATTGATTATATCAATCAACTCTTAGACAAAAGTATACTGCGGAGCATATTTAGACAAGAGCGGTTTTGCTCTATTTTCTTTTACAGTAATTACTGCAATCCTAGTAATGTTACGAACAGTATTTCGTATTGTTTCGAATCACCTGGATAATTTTGGTAGAAGTAAATATCTATCAATTACCAAGTGCTTGTATTACGTCGTATTTGGTAACTATGTGATAATTACCGCTGTCATCTTTTGAAAGAACGGCGCCGTTTTCTTTGTTGATGAGCGAGCTCAATCGTTCAACGGGGGTATCAAAAGCAACAATGGGATATGCAGGTTCCAGCACATCGGCGATCTTTTTTGCTTTAATATCTTGTCCGTTGTTCAGCATCTTATTGAATAATCCGCTTTCGCTGATTGCGCCTACGACATTATTGTTCTTAATGACCGGCAAATTTTCAATATTGTATTTCTGCATCAGGTCCACCGCCTCGCTCACCGTTAATTCCGGCTCGATGGTGATGAGTTTTTTTGTTCCCCTTCCGCTTACGATGTCCTTGAAAGTCTTTACGTCCAGGAATCCGCGCTCCATCATCCACTGATCGTTATAAATCTTGGCGACATACCGACTGCCATGATCGTGGAAAATGCAAACAACCAGGTCGCCTTTCTTTAATTTGTCTTTCAATTGCATCAATCCCTGCAAACAACTTCCTGCACTGTATCCGCAAAACAATCCTTCTTCTTTTGCCAAACGCCTGGCCATGATTGCCCCATCCTTATCCGTTACCTGCTCGAAATGATCGATTACGCTCATGTCATAATTTTTGGGCACAAAATCTTCACCAAAACCTTCGGATATATAGGGATGAACTTCGTTCATATCGATCTCGCCGGTTCTAAAATATTTGGTGAGTAATGAGCCGTAGACGTCAATCGCCCAGACCTGGATGTCCGGATTTTTTTCTTTTAAGAACATGGCTGTCCCGGTAATGGTTCCCCCTGTTCCTGCGGTGCAAACCAGATGGGTGATCTTTCCATCAGTCTGATTCCAGATCTCGGGACCTGTTGTTTCATAATGCGCCAATCGATTGGCAAGATTATCATATTGGTTCATGTGATAGGAGTTAGGCACTTCGGTCGCCAGTCTTTTAGCCACGCTGTAATAGCTTCTGGGGTCTTCCGGTGTAACATTGGTTGGACATACAATAACTTCGGCACCCACGGCTTTCAGTATATCCGCTTTTTCCTTTGACTGTTTATCTGTTGTTACGAAAATGCATTTGTATCCTTTTACACATGCTGCCAGCGCAAGTCCCATTCCGGTATTGCCGCTGGTGCCTTCTATAATGGTTCCACCCGGTTTTAATTTTCCTTCCTGTTCAGCCACTTCGATCATCTTCAAAGCCATGCGGTCTTTAATGGAATTGCCGGGATTAAAATAATCCACCTTTGCAAGCACGGTGCAGGGAAAATCCTTGGTGATTTTATTTAGGCGGATGAGCGGGGTGTTGCCGATTGTTTCAAGAATATTGTTCTTAATGTCCATAAATAATTTATTGCCGCGAAGTTAGGATTTAATCCGGTCACCGGCGACGGATCCCCGCTTACCATTGCCGGTTTCAAAGTAATTTCTTTGCCATTTTTTTTCATTTCCTCAGCAGCTGTTAGGCTTCATCATTTTTTGTCTTCTTCAGGCATGTAGTACAGGTTACTGATCTTATCTTCTGTTGCTTTAGCACAATAAGTGGGTTGGTATTCTTTGGTATCATTTTTTATTGCAGAAGATTTTTCCGTTAACTGCGCGCGGGTAACTGCAATATTTTTACTACATCTGTTTTTGATAAAGGAACATGATTGGTTTGCGAATAAACGAGGGAGCCCAAAGCAGTGATCAATAGAATCGAAATTATATTTTCACGGAATGGCCTTGTAAATTCATTTACCCTTTACATTTTCTAAAAAGGGAAAAACAAAAAACCTCTCCAAACTTGGCAGCAGGAGAGGTTACCGGACTTAATGATACATGATCATCAAGCTTCTTTTTGTTTGGATTGATCTTTTTTGCGATGTAAATATTTATCAAAGAACAACAATCCCAAAACGACATTGATCATGATAAAAACATTTACATAAGTATTTGAAAAGTATTTGGTCCATGGCACATTGCCAGGGTTGTATTTGTTGATGACTCCTGATACACCGGAGTCTCCGCCAGATGAAGTCAAATGAATCTGCACAAAAGCATAAATAAGAATGCCGATTATCATGGTGAGAAAAAATGTTCCGATCCCCCAGATGATTTTCTTATCGATATAGTTCTTTGCAGCCGGGGCGACCTGGAATCTGGCAATTTCTTCCATCACATTTTTTGTAAAACGCATCGAGGGAACTTCCAGGTCAGAACTATTGATGATTTCATTGAGCTGAAGCAGCTCGCGGTATTTGTGCTGCCATTCTATATTGCTGTCAATAAGCTTTTCAATGGCCGATTTTTCTTCAGCGTTGCAAACACCATCAATATAATTCCACAATCTTTCTTCGGTATCCTGTAGCGTGTCCATAATCTTTTGTTTAATTAATTGAATATTATTGTTGCCAAGTTCTGCCCAATTATTTTGGTCATCCGTTAAATTATTAATCGTTTTGTAATTCCCGTACTTCATTGCTAAAATGTTTTTCCATTTTTTCTTTTAATCTATGCCTGGCACGATGCAATTTTACTTTTATGGTATTCGGTTCCATGCCTAAGATCTGCCCCATTTCTTCCAGTGATTGTTCGGCCTTATAGAATAACGTTATTATCTGTGCATCATCGGGACTCAATAATTGAATGGCTTCATTGACCATTGCTGTTCTCGATTTTTGCTCGATGATATTGGCCTTGAATGAGGATTCCTGATTTTCCAGCTGAACCATGGTCCTCTCGTTATCAATGGAAGTGGTTTCCAATTTCTTTTTTCTCAAAAATGTGATGCAGGTCGTCCTGGCAATGGTATAAAGCCAGGTGGTGAATTTTGAATCGCCTCTGAAATCAGCCAGAGAGCGATAGGTTTTCACAAACACATCCTGCGAAACTTCTTCTGCGTCCTCCCGGTTATCGGTGAAACGTAAGACCAGCGTGAACACATAATTCTGATAACGGGTAACCAGCTCACTGAAAAGCTGTCGCTCGCCTTTAAGAACTCTGCCAATGATTTCTGTATCTGTCAGTCCGGTGTGCATGACGTTAATAAGACTAGTCCCCGCTGCCTGAGGTTACAGGGAAGATACATTATTATATTGTCTCCGTTTTGCAGGGATTTCGCCGATTTTCACATCTGGATACCATATATACTGACCGGGGAATCCCCCGGACAATATCTTCTGCCAGAAAAATTGATGAGGGAACCTGTAACCTGTTCTGATCTTCATTAGTCATAGTTTGTGAAATGACGCTGAAATGAAGTTCGAAAGGAAAATTTCAACCATGTAACCCGAAAACAATTTCAGTAGTCTTATTAAACAACATACATTAAACAATAAAACAATTTTTATGGGACCGGAAGTTATTGGCGTGTTTATACCGATCTTATTAGGTCTGGGAGCATTTGCCATGGTATTTGGAATAAGATATTTTCAAAACAAGGAAAATATTGCCATGATCGAAAAAGGGATGAATCCCAAGTTGATTGAAAAAAGACCTACCCCTTACCGTAACCTGAAATGGGGTCTGTTATTACTTGGCGCAGGGCTGGGTCTGTTTGCAGCCTATTTGTTAGACAATTTTGTTTTCTATCGAATTCATAACGGATTTGATAACGACGCAAATGTTGCCATTTACTTCGCACTCATTGCGGTCGGCGGCGGATTTGGCTTAATAAGCTCATACCGCATCGAAAAAAGAGAATTATTGGATAAACAGAACAAAGAATAATATCCATTCTCCATCTATATAACTAAGGCCCCGCTCTTTGCGGGGCTTTTTGTTTTGGTGAACAAACCGCAGTGTTAAATGTTCTGTATCTTTTTGACCCGCTCAACAATCAGTTTAACTTTTTTCGGTAAAATTGCTGATAATGACAGATTTTTGCAGCACTCATACTTGACTTTAAACATATTGATTCATTTTGAAATTATTTTGACATGAAAAATTTACCGCAAAAAGCCGATGGCACGCTGGGGATCCTGATTCCGGGCTTAGGTGCTGTGGCTACAACATTTATTGCCGGCGTTGAGGCTGTAAAAAAAGGATTGGCGCAACCTTTTGGCTCATTAACCCAAATGAGCAATATCAGGCTGGGCAAAAGAACCGAAAACAGGTTTCCGAAAATCAAAGAATTTGTGCCGCTGGCAGAACTGGACCAGATTAAGTTTGGAGGATGGGATCTTTATTCAGACAATGTCTATGAGGCTGCAAGCAAGGCCCGCGTTCTCGAACCGGCCTTACTGCAGGCAGTGAAGCCGGAACTGGAAGCCATCAAGCCGATGAAAGCGGTTTTTGATAAATCTTTCGTCGCCAATCTTGATGGAACCAACGTCAAGCAAGCCACTACAAAATATGATCTGGCAGAAGCCGTGATGAATGATATTGAGAATTTTAAAGACGCCAACGATTGTGACCGCATTGTGATGGTCTGGTGCGGTTCTACAGAAAAATATATCGAAGCAGGTGATGTACATAGCTCATTGGAAAAATTTGAAAAAGGATTGCATAGTAATGATCCGGAAATTTCTCCGAGTATGATCTACGCTTATGCAGCGTTAAAACTGGGGATACCATTTGCCAACGGTGCTCCCAATCTCACCTGCGATATTGACGCATTGCTTGAATTGGCAAAAGAAACGGAAACACCCATTGGCGGCAAGGATTTCAAAACCGGACAGACATTGATGAAAACGATACTGGCTCCGGGTTTGGCTGCACGCGCATTGGGGATCCGTGGTTGGTTTTCTTCAAATATCCTGGGGAATCGAGATGGTCTGGTCTTAGATCATCCGGATAATTTCAAAACAAAGGAAGTTTCCAAATTGAGTGTACTGGAAGATATTCTTCAACCCGACATCAATCCGGAATTATACGGGGATCTATATCATAAAGTGCGCATCAATTACTATCCTCCTCACGGTGATAATAAGGAAAGCTGGGATAATATTGACATCTTCGGATGGCTTGGTTACCAGATGCAGATAAAAATAAATTTCCTTTGCCGCGATTCCATTCTTGCTGCGCCGATCGTTCTTGATCTTGCATTATTTATTGATCTGGCAAAAAGATCGGGAATGTATGGAATTCAGGAATGGTTGTCTTTTTATTTTAAATCGCCGCAAACAGCTCCGGGATTAAGACCAGAGCATGATATTTTTAAACAATTAATAAAGCTTCAGAATACGTTGCGCCATTTAATGGGCGAAGATCTGATAACGCATTTAGGTTTGGACTATTACCAGGAACTCATCGAGGCTCTATGATTTTGTCTTTAGCCAAAATCATTTCCAGCTGTGCGGGGATCGGCTACATAAAAAAAGGTTCCGGCTCGGTGGCGGCCCTGGTTACTTGTCTGGTCTGGTATTTTGCGTTACACAATCAAAGCACGAACAATATTTTGATCGCAGCTGTTATCGTTGCGATTTTTATAATGGGAATCTGGTCGGCTAATGTAGTAGAAAAAATATGGGGAAAGGACAGCAGCCGTGTTGTAATTGATGAAATGGGCGGGATGTGTGTGTGTTTGTTTTTGGTGCCCGTTTGTTTACCGTATATTTTTATTGGCTTTATATTGTTCCGCTTTTTTGATATTGCCAAACCATTCTATATCCGTAAATCAGAAGCTTTGCCCGGCGGATGGGGAGTAATGATCGACGATCTGCTTGCAGGTATTTGCAGTAATCTGCTTTTGCAGCTTATTGCAAAGTTTAATCTATGCTAAGACACCATTTACTTTTCGATACAACTTTTTATATGGTTAGTAACGTAAGTATATTATCAACACATAAAATAGTGTGTAACATAAAATATTTAGTCAGCCTTATCGTCATTAGTAAAAAAACAAGGCTTAGTTAAAAAGACAGTATTAATAATGAAGAAGATCAAGTTCATCGCACTGGCTGTTATTTGTTTATGTATCGGGCTTAACGGCATTGCTCAAACCATTACTATTACCGGTACGGTAAAAGATGCCGTTACCAAGCAACCTATGTCTGGCGTCAGTGTTTACATTCGCGGTGGTAAAGGAGTCAGCACTGATTCTTCGGGAATTTATACGATCACCACTGAAAGGGAAATGATCCCCCTGGTATTTTCGATAGTTGATTACCGTGCTCAAACGATAATGGTGAAAAAAAATGAGAACAGGGCGATAAAACAGCTGGATGTTTTCATGGACCCGAGCACAACGACCTTAAAAAACTTCGTGGTGACTTCAAAGAAGAAACCGAAATATCACAACAAGGATAATCCGGCGGTTGAATTCATTCGTCACGTAATTGAAAACAAGGAAAAGAACCGCCCCACCCATTATGATTTTCTCGAATACGAACGCTACGAAAAATTACAGGTCTCTTTAAGTAAGGTCTCAGTCAAAATAACCAACAGTAAACTGTTTAAGAATTATCGTTTTTTGCTGGAGAATGTCGACACGTCAAAAGTTGAAGGTAAGTCCCTGGTGCCGGTTTATCTGGAAGAAAGATTGTCAAATGATTATTACAAGAAAAATCCTGAACGTGAAAAATCCTTTGTCCTTGCAAGTAAAAAAGTGGATTATGGTCAGTTCATAGATACCAAAGGGGTTGGTACTTTTTTGAAAAGATTTTATGAGAATATTGATATCTACGAAAACAATATTTCCTTATTCACCAATACATTCCTGAGTCCCATCGCAGAAAGTGCTCCTTCATTCTACATGTTTTTCATACGCGATACCATTGTTGATGATTCGGGACACAAACTTCTTCAAATGTATTTCACACCCAGAAATACCGGTGACATGTTATTTCGCGGAACTATGTATGTTACCCTTGACAGCACTTATGCCATTACCCGTTTAAGCATGACCGTTAGTAAGAACAGCAATTTGAATTTTGTTCGCGAATTGCGCGTTGAACAAAACTTTGAACGGGGTTTTGACGGCAGGTATAATATTACCAAAAGCGATGTGCTGGCAGAGGCGGGGATCAGTAAACAAAGAGGCGGTGGTATTTTTGGAGAGCGAAGTATTTCCTACAAAAATTATAGATTCAACACTCCTCATCCCGAAGATTTTTATAATGGAGCCAACGAAATTATAATGGACGGTGCGGAAAAAAAGAACGATAGCTTCTGGCTTAATAATCGCCACGATACACTGACGCTTGCCGAATCGAAAGTGTACAAAAATATAGACAGTCTTACCGGGATGTCATCCTACAAAAGATTACTGCTTTATATCAACCTGTTTTTAGCCGGCTATGCCACTTTTGACAAGTTTGAAATAGGACCTGCAGGTTCGTTTTATAGTTTTAACCCTGTCGAAGGTTTTCGGTTGCGGTTTGGCGGAAGAACAACAACCGGTTTAAGTAAACGCCTTTATTTTGAGACCTACGGCGCTTATGGATTTAAAGATGAAAAATGGAAAGGTTATCTGGGCGTGACTTATTCATTAAATGATAAATCAATTTATTCCTATCCCTTAAATTATATTCGGGTAAGTGCGCAACGGGAGACCAAGATCCCCGGCGAAGAGCTGCAGTTTGTTGAAGAGGACAATTTCTTTTTGTCATTCAAACATGGCGATAATAAAAAATGGCTGTACAATGATTATTATCGTGTTGATTACGTGCACGAGTTTTCCAATCATTTGTCCTATACACTGGGATTTAAAAATTGGAGACAAACACCCGCAGGAGATATTCAATACACAAAGATCGTCAACGCGGATTCGATCAATGTCCAGTCCTTGACCACCTCTGAATTGTCGTTTTCATTACGCTGGGCGCCTAACGAACAATTTTACCAGGGCAGGGTGTATCGCACCCCCATCATTAATAAATATCCGATATTTACACTCCGGTATATCGCCGGTGTAAAGGGATTATTTGGCGGAGAATATAATTATCAGGATATCAATTTGCGCGTTGAAAAGAGGTTCTATTATCCGCAGATCGGTTATACGGACGCGATTTTTGAAGGTGGCTATATTTTCAATCAATTGCCTTATCCGTTGCTTACCATCCATCGTGCCAACCAAACCTATGCCTACCAGCTGAATTCCTATAACCTCATGAATTTCCTTGAATTTGTGAGCGATCACTACGCAAGTGCAACATTAGATCATCATTTCAATGGATTTATTTTTAACAGAGTACCTTTGTTGAGGAAACTGAAATTAAGGGAAGTGGTATCAGCAAAAGTCCTGTTCGGAGGTTTACGTAGTGAAAATGATCCTTCAAAAAACCCTTCGCTGTATCAATTTTCGAAGTATTCGAGCGGGCAGTATATTGGACAGTCAGAAACTTATTCTTTAAACCACGGACCCTATGTTGAAGGAAGTGTTGGAGTATCCAATATATTTAAACTTTTGCGCGTGGACCTGGTTAGAAGATTTACTTACCTGAACGATCCTTTTGCCGTAAAATGGGGCGTTCGTGCATTGGTAAGATTTGATTTTTAATTTGTATTTAGACTTTGGTATGAACAAAAAAACTTTTCGTGATGGCTTGCAGCAGGGGATCTATAAGGTGATCGATCCTTTTGTAAGATTATTATTGAAAATAGGATTTACTCCAAACACTGTTACTGCAACTGGTTTTTTATTGAACATCGGGGTGGCCATTATTTTTATAATGGGTGGTGAAGAAGGAAATCGCGGCGATTTTTCTTATGTTGGGTGGGCTGGTGCGTTGATTCTTTTTGCCGGATTGTTTGATATGCTGGATGGCCAGGTGGCAAGACTGGGGAAAATGAGTTCCTCTTTCGGCGCCTTATTCGATTCTGTTTTGGACAGGTACAGCGAACTATTTTTATTTCTCGGTATTTGTTATTATCTCATCGCACATCACTATTTCATGAGCTCGCTCATTGCATTTATTGCACTGATCGGCTCAATGATGGTGAGCTATACGCGCGCCCGCGCAGAAAGTCTCGGCATTGAATGCAAGAACGGATTGATGCAAAGACCTGAAAGAGTAGTGTTGATTGGTGTTGCAGCGCTTGCCTGTGGCATCACCGCTCATTACATCGGCGGGAATTACAAGTTGTTCATCAAAGGAATTCCTTTTCACGTTTTTGAACCGATGTCAATTTTTACGATTCCTATCGCGGTGATGGCGGTGCTCACCAATATCACGGCAGTTGGCAGATTGCGGGATGCAAAAAAAGAACTTGATAAAAAAGATAAAGAAAGGCAAAAACCAGAACAGCCTGTAAAAATGCAAAGAGTAAAAGCGCTCTGATCAATAATGCCTGATAAAATAAATCATTCTTCTGCTAAGATCTCTGCTGATCTATATTCATCGCGCAGCATTGCTTTCGCCATTGGCACATCCAGTATTTATTTATTGCTCTCCATTTTCCTGCTCGGTTTTAGATCAGACCAGTTAATCCTGATCGCATTATTCAATGCCATGTATTTTCTTTCATCGCTGACAAGAAAATTCATATTGGCATTTTCTGTCTTTATCATTTACTGGATCATTTTCGATTACATGAAAGCATTTCCCAATTATAAATACAACGCTGTTCATATCGGCTCTCTGTACAACGCCGAGAAATCTCTTTTTGGAATTCATTATCAGCATAATTTATTAACGCCCAATGAATTTTTATTAATTCATCAACAAACCTGGTTGAATGTGCTCACCGGTTTTTTTTATTTGTGCTGGGTTCCCTTACCGTTGATATTTTCCGCTATTTTGTTTTTTAAGAACCGCAAATATTTTTTTTATTTTTCATTGAGTTTTCTGCTCGTCAACTTTCTCGGGTTCATTGTTTATTATGCATACCCGGCGGCGCCTCCCTGGTATGTTCAACAATATGGCTTTGATTTTATTCCTTCAACACCGGGTAACACGGCGGGTCTGGGAAGATTTGATGTTTTTTTTCACACCCATATTTTTGCCGGGATCTATAGCAAAAGCTCAAATGTTTTCGCTGCGATGCCTTCATTGCACGCATCATATCCCTTGCTGGTATTTTTCTACGGGCTCAAATACAAGTTCGGGCTTTGGAATATTTTTTTCTTTATCATCATGACGGGGATCTGGTTTGCTGCGGTATATAACAGTCACCATTATGTGCTTGATATTTTGGCCGGCATTTTTTGCGGTATTACAGGACTTGTTCTTTTCTTATTTTTCGCAGAAAAAACTTCTTTCGGAAAGAAGATGATTGAAGGAATGGTGAATAACGTAAAATGATCTTTAACGCTTTTTTGCCATGGGAAGCGGATCTTCTTTGGTCATTACTTCAAGCGCTTTTTTAATTGCAGGATCGAAAGAATTCACCACTTGAAAATATCCTTGTAACTGCCACATTTGCCGTGCGAGCAGCGCCTTGGTCTGTTGTTGCAGGATTGTCTTATCGCCTGCCGGAATATTTTTTATGTTGATGGTGTCCTTGGCGGCATAGTTCACCAGACTGCCCCATAAATTATCATTGCTGTTAAAATTAGAGACAAAATCTTCAGGGGTTTTATATTGGTTTAGTGTTGATTGATTCTGCATATAATACAAATACACAAATCGAGTAAGCATGCCTGTTACATATAAGGATGTAAGACTTTTTGAAATGGTATTGGTATCGAAGGGAACAAAAATATCTGGTGTGATGCCGCCGCCACCATACACCGTTCTTCCGCCTTTTGTTTTGTAGGCGATCCCCAAATGGTTGGTGGTGGTATCGCCATGCAATACTTCACCATCGTGAAAACGTTTCAATAATTCTTCATTATAGGCTTCATGGTCATCTTTATTATAAGGCTTTTGAATGCTGCGACCGATGGGTGTGTAATACCTGGCGATCGTCAGCCGCAGGGCCGAGCCATCACTCAAAGGATATTGTTCCTGCACTAACCCCTTACCAAATGTTCTTCTGCCAATGATCGTGGCACGATCCCAATCCTGCAAAGCACCGACGAGAATTTCGCTGGCAGAGGCGGTGCGCTCGTCAACCAAGACGATCAACTTGCCTTTTTCAAAAAGCCCATCACGCATGCAGCGATATTCTGTTTTTTGGGAATGCAATCCCTGGGTGTAAACGATCAATTTGTCCTCATCCAAAAAGTCATCGGCAATATCAACGGCCTCCTGTAAAATCCCACCGCCATTATCACGCAGATCAAGAATCAGTTTCTTTAAACCCTGCTGCTGCAATTTTGTGACGGCATTTACAAATTCGCTATGCGTGGTCTCTGAAAATTTATTGATCCGGATATATCCCGTTTCTTTATCGACCATATAAAATGCGTCAATGGAAAGGAGCGGGATGGAACCACGGGAGATCGTAAATTGTTTTAGAACGTTATTACGCATAACCGTTGCGGTCACGTTACTGGCGCCAGGCCCCCGTAAAAACTTTTTTATTCTTTCTGAGGTGATGCCATTTCCTGCCACCACCGAATCATTTACTTTAATGAACTTGTCGCCCACGGCCAATCCTGCCTTATCGCTTGGTCCGTTTGCCAAAACGCTCGTGACATTCACGGTATCATCAAAAATCTGAAACTCCACGCCGATGCCTTCAAAATTTCCTTCAAGGTCTTCGTTTATTTCACCCAGGTCAGTCGCTGGAATGAAAACGGAATGCGGATCAAGATGCGCCAGCATACCTTCTATAGCCTCGTCACTCAGGGAATCCATATTAACGGGGTCAACATATTTTTGATTGACCAGGTCAATTACCTGTTGCACCGGCACGCGCTTGGCGGTCTTAAAAAAACCGGCAGTGCCAATTTCAGGATACAACCGATAACCGATCAACATTCCGAACACCATCACCATTGCGAAGAGCAGCGGTAGCCAAACTTGTAATTTCTTCATTTGAATTTCATTAAATAAACAACCCGCAAATTAAGCAATGGTAGTGAATGGTCAATAATGAATGATGAATAAGTGATAATTGGCAGCTTTGCTTGCCCATTTCCGGTTGAGTATAGGGAACTCATGATTCAAAATGACTAGTAATTATTGTGATGAGTGATGCTTTAAAAGAACCATAAACTACAAACTCAAAACTCTGCTATCTTCGCTTCATGAATATCCTGATCGCAGACAGCGGGGCAACAAAATGTGAATGGTGCCTGTTACAAAACGGCAAGAAAAAAATTATTAGTACACAAGGCATCAGCCCCTATTTTTTAAGCGACTTGCAAATTGAAAGTTTATTAAGAAATGAGTTGCTTCCGAAATTAAAAAAATGGCAGGTTGACAAGGTGTTTTATTACGGCACTGGTTTGGCAAGCGCTGCCAATGTTAGCATGCTAAAGAAAGTTTTAAAAAAAGTTTTTACAGAGGCAAAAGTGGAAGCTACTGATGACCTGACCGCCGCTGCAAGGGGTGTATGTGGTAAAGAAAAAGGCATTGTGGCTAATTTAGGGACCGGTTCTTTTGCATGTTTTTATAATGGGAAAAGAATAGTGAGTCAAATTCCGGGATTAGGCTATGTGCTCGGCGATGAAGGAAGCGGCGCTTATCTCGGCAAAAAGGTTTTGCAATATTATTTGTATAATACTTTTGATGAAGATCTTCGCTATCGTTTCGATGCGAAATATGTTACTGATCGTTCCGAGATTTTAGAGAATGTTTACAAAAAGCCATTGCCCAATCGTTATCTCGCATCGTTCACTATCTTTCTTGCAGAAAATCGCGGACATTATATGATCGAGAATATTATTGAAGATGGATTGAATGATTTTTTCTTTGTGCATCTCTGCAAGTTCAGTGAGATTTGGAAATATCCCGTTCATTTTGTTGGCGGGGTTGCAGGTGGCTTTGGTGACGTGATAAAAGAATTGTGCAGTGCTTATGAATTTCAACTGGGAAAGATTTTACAGAAACCGATGGAAGGATTGATCGAATATCATCAGGAGAAATAGAATTTTCGGTCATTATCGATAATTTATGGGCCGCTCAATTCTTATTTAATGATTCTTAATAAATAAAATGTCTTTCGAGAAAATTACAGAAGAACCGGGCAGGTATCGTCATTTGGAAAAAATGACCATACATGAAATTCTCACGAACATCAATCATGAGGATAACGAAGTGCCTGCAGCCGTGGGCAAAGCGATTCCACAAATTGAAAAATTAGTGAGTGTTATCAGCGATAAAATGCTGAAAGGAGGAAGGCTGTTCTATGTCGGCGCAGGAACTAGTGGGAGACTGGGAATACTTGATGCCAGTGAGATCCCGCCGACTTACGGGATGCCGTATGGATTAATAATCGGCATTATTGCCGGTGGTGAAGAAGCCATTCAAAAGCCTGTTGAAAATGCTGAAGATGATAAAGAACAAGGATGGCTTGACTTGCAGGAATATTCTGTCAGTGAAAAAGATGTGGTGATCGGAATTGCCGCAAGCGGAACTACTCCTTATGTTATCGGCGCACTGGAAGAAAGCAGAAAAAACAAGATTATTACGGGATGCATTACCTGTAATCCCGGTTCCCCCATATCAAAGCAGGCAGATTACCCGATCGAAGTGGTTGTCGGTCCAGAATTTGTCACAGCAAGCACCCGTATGAAAAGCGGCACAGCACAAAAATTGGTGTTGAATATGATTTCAACGACGGTGATGATCCAAATCGGAAGAGTGGAGGATAATAAGATGGTGAACATGCAACTGACCAACAGCAAGCTCATCGATCGGGGCACAAAAATGCTGATGGAAAAAGCCGGCATCAAAGATTATCAAAAAGCAAAAGAGCTTTTGTTGAAATATGGGAGCGTGAAGAAAGCGGAAGAGTCTGTGAAATGATAATTAGTTAACCATCAGCGGCAGGCTATCAGCAGGAGAGATTGTCCACCATTTTTCTTCACCATTACACAATAAATTTTATTTGGAAATGGTTTTCGTGTTATTGTAAATTGCTGTTTTAAGGACCGGGATGAGTAATTGCGATCTGCATTTAACCAGCAACTATGAACACTAATTATGCATGATATAGAACCATTTTATAACTGGCGTCATATTTACGTGAGCGAAGAAGATGAGCGCTCGCCATTCTACGGTCGCGTATATTCGGAATTTCAATTCACGCAAACGATCTACAATTATTATATCCATCCGCAGTGGGATGATTTTGGTTCCCGCACTTTATATATGAAAGTGCTGATGGCGGATTATGAAGAACATTATGTGGTCATTGAAATGATCGGTGAATGGAATGATGCGATCGAAAATGATATTATGGAATTGAAACGCGAAGTGATGGATGTTTTTTCTGCAGAAGGTATTAATAAATTTATTTTGATTGCTGAGAATGTCCTGAATTTTCACAGCGGCGACAGAGATTATTACGAAGAATGGTATGATGAAGTGAGCGAATCCGGCGGATGGATCGCCTGTCTGAATATGCCTGAACAGACACAATATGATTTCCGGCGTGCAAAACTGAATCGTTTTATTGAATTGGTTGAGATCGAAAACTGGCGCGTTTACAGACCGATTCATTTGTTCAGAAAAATTGATGAACAGATCACCAAGCGTTTGCAGTAGTGAGAAGGGGAGCTCAGTCGCAGCGTATATTGTTTTTTGCAGACCGGAGGAAATTGATTGGGGGCAATCGGCCTGCGGGTTAGACTTCGATGCAAAAAAATGATCATTCCGAAGAAATCGCCTGACACCTGAACCGGGACTGACCAACACATTTTGAGTAAGCCGGAACCCGCCCCGGCAGAAGATCTTATGAGTATGGGCGGTTGTTGGTGAACGTAATTATTTAAAAAAATAATTTTTGGTTTTAAAATAAGTCTATATTTTTGATGGAATGATTACAACAAAGGCATACCGTTATTTTTACTTTTATTATTTTTTTTACTTTACCAGTAAACCGGGAATGCTTTTGTTAACAACTAAATAAATTTATAACTTAACAAATACAGAATCCCGGTCAAAAGCCGGGATTTTTATTTTTACTATGAGCAAGAAAGTCTCCATACAAGGTTACGAAGGAAGTTTTCACCAGGAAGCGGCTCGTCAGTTTTTCGGGAAACAGGTAGCGGTGATTCCCTGTGCCACTTTTCGAGAAGTAGTAAAGATCGCTGCTAATAAAAAAGAAAGTGATGGAGGAGTAATGGCCATTGAAAACTCCATTGCCGGAAGCATATTGCCCAATTACAACCTGCTGCAAAAAAGCAATTTGAAGATCATCGGTGAAATTTATTTGCATATCAGCCAGAACCTGATGGTGAACCCGGGTGTAACGTTGAAGGATATACGGGAAGTGCACTCTCATCCGATGGCGATTCAGCAATGCCTCGAATATCTTGATAAATTTGATTGGAAATTGGTAGAAACAGAAGATACTGCCCTGAGCGCAAAACAGGTGCATCAACACCGGAGCAAACATATTGCTGCCATCGCCAGTAAGTTGGCTGCAGAGCTTTTCCACCTGCAATTGATCGCGCCAAATATTCAAACGATGAAAAAAAATTACACCCGTTTTTTAATTGTACAACCAGAAGCTGCGGCAGCAAAAATTGATAATGCTGATAAAGCTTCTGTCAATTTTCATACGGATCATTCGCGCGGAAGTCTGGCAAGGGTGCTCACCAAGATTGCGGATGCCGGCATTAATCTCAGCAAACTGCAATCTTTTCCAATTCCCGGCAGTGACTGGGAATATTCTTTTCACGCAGATATGGAATTTGACACGATGGAACAATTCAACAACGTAATTGAAAATATCAAACCGATTACAGCAGGTTTGAAAATTTATGGTGTATATAAAAAAGGAAAAACGGTCTGATCCTCGAATTCAGCCAGGCAAAGTGTAGGTTGATAAGGAAAACAAATTCTTGAAATGATTAAAAATTCAGATAATAAAATGAATGAATTAAAGACTTCCAGCAGGCTCGATGGCATCGGGGAATATTATTTCTCTCAAAAGCTGCGAGAGATCGACGATCTCAACAAGCAGGGAAAAAATATTATCAATCTCGGCATTGGCAGCCCCGATCTGCCGCCGCATCCGGAGGTGATCAGGACATTGCAGGAGGAAAGTGCAAAGACTAACGTGCATGCATACCAGAGTTATAAGGGCTCGCCAATTTTACGAAATGCCATTGCCGACTGGTATAAAAAATGGTATGGCGTGGAATTGAATCCAGATGCAGAAATTTTACCCCTGATCGGAAGCAAGGAAGGCATTATGCATATCTGCATGACTTATTTTGAAGGGGGAGTTGGCGTGCTCGTTCCCAATCCCGGTTATCCGACTTATTCAAGTGCGATCAAACTCTCAGGAGCAACGCCGGTCTATTATGAATTACAGGAAGAGCAGAATTATTTCCCCGATTTTATAGAGCTTAAAAAGCTGATTGTAGAACATGCCCGGTCAAGTCCAATAAAAGGGATTTTTGTCAATTATCCGCAAATGCCCACGGGACAACTGCCGACAAAGCAATTTTTTGAAGAGCTGGTTGCATTTGCAAAAGCAAATAATATTTTGGTCATTCATGATAATCCATACAGTTTTATTTTAAATGAAGAACCGATGAGTTTATTGAGTGTTGATGGAGCAAAAGAGGTGGTGATTGAATTAAACTCACTCAGTAAGTCGCAAAATATGGCGGGCTGGCGCGTAGGAATGCTCGTTGGCGCAAAACAAAGAGTAGACGAAGTTTTGCGCTTCAAAAGCAATATGGATAGCGGCATGTTTTTACCTGTTCAGCTGGCGGCAGCAAAAGCTCTTTCGCTTGGTAAGGATTGGTACGACAGCGTTAATGTCATATACAGAAAAAGAAGAGAAAAGGTCTTTGAATTGCTAGACCTGATTCATTGTGTTTATTCGACCCAGCAAGTTGGGATGTTTGTGTGGGCAAAGATCCCGGCGAAATATAAAACCGGGTTTGAGCTGAGTGATGAAGTGTTATACCATGCAAATGTGTTCATCACACCTGGCGGCATATTTGGAAGTGCCGGGGAAAAATATGTGAGGGTAAGTCTTTGTACCACAGAAGAGAAGTTTTCCGAAAGTATAAGAAGAGTAAAAGAATTTCTAGCCATTAAAACAACAGCAAATGTTTGATTCGATTACCATTGTTGGTGTTGGATTGATAAGTGGTTCATTCAGTCTGGCCTTAAAGCAGAAAGGCCTGGTGAAAAATGTGATTGGCATCAGCCGCACCGAAGCCAGCATCAAAAAAGCATTGGAACTTGGACTGATAGACGAGTCTTTGCCTTTAAAAGAAGCAGTGGAAAAAAGTGATTTGATCTATGTGGCGATCCCGGTGGATGTAACGATAACGGTTATGCGTGAAATAATGGACATGATCAATGAAAAACAAATTGTTGCGGATGCCGGTTCGACAAAATACGCGCTATGTTCATCCTTGGCTGATCATCCGATGCGCAGCAGGTTTGTTGCCACCCACCCGATGTGGGGAACTGAGTATAGCGGACCGGAAGCTGCGGTGAAAGATGCCTTCGTTGGTCGTAGCTGCGTCATCTGTGAAAAAGAAAAAAGTGATAAAGATGCTGTCGAAACCATTGAAAATATTTACCGGCAACTGGGGATGCATTTGGTATACATGGATGCATACGCGCATGACGTGCATGCTGCTTATGTGAGCCATATTTCTCACATCACTTCTTTTGCGCTGGCAAACACGGTCCTGGAAAAAGAAAAAGAGGAAGATGCGATCTTTGAATTGGCAGGGGGCGGCTTTGAAAGCACGGTGCGTTTGGCGAAAAGTAGTCCGGCAATGTGGGCTCCTGTTTTTATGCAAAACAGAGAAAATGTTTTGGATGTCTTGAATGAACATATTTCTCAGTTGCGGAAATTTAAGAGCTGTCTGGAAAAAGAGAATTACGAATACTTGTGGGAGTTAATGGTAAATGCAAATAAGATCAAGAAGTTAATAAAATGAGGGATGATCCGGGGATTGATCAATGGTGAAAGAAGTTCTACATGGGGTGCGGGATGGGATGTCTGGCTGGATAGTATGCTGGGAACGCTCGGCAGACCGCTAAAATCAGACATCGTACATTAATCGTACCTTTGCGCAAAATTTTAAAAATATATGATGACTTTTGAAGGGCTTGGATTGGATGCAAAATTAGTTCAGGCAACGGATGCGCTGGGATATAAGAATCCAACGCCAATCCAGGAACAGGCGATCCCTGTTTTATTAAGTGGTACAAAAGACCTGGTTGGTCTCGCTCAAACAGGCACCGGTAAAACAGCAGCATTCGGATTACCATTGCTGCAATTGATCTCGGTGGAGCAAAAATTTCCGCAGGCGTTGGTGGTTTGTCCAACGAGAGAACTGTGTCTGCAGATCGTAAGTGAAGTGGAATTGTTTAAAAAGTTTTTGCCGGGAATGCATGTTGTTGCCGTTTATGGCGGCGCTTCCATTGGCATGCAGATAAGAGATTTGAAAAGAGGCGTTCAGATCGTTGTGGCGACGCCGGGTAGACTGATTGATTTGATAGAAAGAAAAGCGATCAATCTTGAACAGATAAAATATGTTGTGCTTGATGAGGCCGATGAAATGCTGAACATGGGTTTCCAGGACGACATCGAATTTATTTTGCAGAATACGCCAAAAAGAGAGGCAACATGGCTTTTCAGCGCCACCATGCCGGCTGAGATCAAGCGGGTAAGCAGAAAATACATGAAGCAGCCGATCGAGATCACGGTTGGCAAAGTAAATACCGCAAATAAGAATATTGACCATCAATTTTATGTTACGTCTGCGCATCACCGTTATGATACACTAAAAAGAATCATTGATTTCAACCCGGGTATTTATGGGATCATTTTTACCCGGACAAAAGCAGACGCTCAAAACATTGCGGAAAAATTGACCAGGGAAGGATATGATATTGATGCGCTCCACGGCGATTTGACGCAGCAGCAGCGCGATAAAGTGATGGGAGAATTCCGGGAAAGAGCTTTGCAGTTATTGATCGCCACGGATGTGGCAGCAAGAGGAATTGATGTGCAGGGGATCACGCATGTTATCAATTATGAATTGCCGGATGATGTGGAAGTGTATACGCATCGCAGCGGAAGAACGGGAAGAGCCGGCAACACCGGAATTTGTTTATCGATCATACATAGCCGGGAGATCGGGAAGCTCCGACAGATAGAAAGGATTGTACAGGTTCCTTTTCACAAATTGGAAATACCCAGTGGAAAAGATGTTTGTCGAAAACAGTTCTTCTATTTTATGGAGAAGTTATTACAGGCAGATATCAGTCATGGAGATTATGAATCTTATGTGCCGATGCTGGAAGAAAAATTTGCAGACATCAGTAAGGAAGAGGTGCTGAAGCGAATGGCAGCGATGGAATTCAACAGGTTCTTAAAATCCTATGAAAATGCGGAAGACCTGAATGTGAGAGAACGTGTTCGCGAATTCAGAACCGAGGAGAGGGCAGGGGCAAGACAAAGGAGAGAACCGGCATCCTCGCAGGCAAGAAGTTTCAGAGACACCAGAGGACGAGAATTCAATGGTAATGGTGATTACACCAAACTGTTCGTGAACCTTGGAACGAAGGACGGTTTTTATAAAGCAAGCTTTTTACAGTTCATTCTTGACATGAGCGATCTGAGAAAAGAAGTGCTCGGAAGAATTGACATGAAAGAAATGAACAGTTGGATCGAAGTGGACAGAAATGCGGCAACGCAAATGATCCGGTCGATCGATGGGAAAAATTATAAAGGTAGAAGGATCAGGATGAATGAAGCGAACAGCAGATAGCATTTCGGTTTTTCCGTTCAGCTTATGGTTCTGATATCAAACTGACCCCAAGGGAAATAATTAATAATTAAAATGGATGTAAGATTTGAACAGATCCTACATCTCATAATCGTAAATCTTAAATTGTTATCATGGAAGCAACAGCATCAAAAATGAAGGAAGTGGTTCAGGAAAAATGGAAGAAACGCCCATTAATCATTTCGGGACCATGTAGTGCGGAGACGGAAGAACAGGTGGTTGAAACTGCAGTTCGTTTACATAAGACCGGTAAAGTGGATATTATGCGTGCAGGAATTTGGAAGCCGCGCACGCGCCCCGGAAGTTTTGAAGGCGTGGGCGCAAAGGGCTTGCCCTGGCTGCAGCATGCGAAAAAACTCACCGGCATTCCGGTCGCTGTGGAAGTTGCAACCGGCAAGCAAGTGGAAGATGCATTGACCTTTGAAGTAGATGTACTCTGGATTGGCGCGCGCACCACCGTGAATCCTTTTAGCGTGCAGGAAGTTGCAGATGCCCTTCGTGGTGTTGATGTTCCGGTGCTCATAAAAAACCCGATCAATCCAGACCTGGAATTGTGGACCGGAGCGGTAGAGCGTGTAGCAAAAGCGGGCATCAAACAAATCGGATTGATACATCGTGGATTTTCTTCTTACGGGAATACCGAATATCGCAATGCACCGATGTGGCACCTGGCCATTGAAATGAAACGCCGCAATCCCGGATTGCTTTTTATCAATGACCCATCTCATATTTGCGGACGCAGGGATATCCTGCAGGATGTCGCACAGGAGGCGATCGACCTTGATTATGATGGATTGATCATCGAAAGTCATATTGACCCCGACAATGCCTGGAGCGACGCAAAACAACAGATCACTCCGGAGCGTCTGGCTGAAATGCTCAGTAGCATTCGCTGGAGAAAAGAAGATATTGCCTCCGAAGAATATCATGCGGCAATGGAAAAGATGCGCCAGCAGATCAATCAGCTGGATGATGAGTTGATGCAAATCCTGAGCACCAGGATGAAAGTGTCTGAAAAGATCGGACAGTATAAAAAAGACAATAACATCACCATTTTGCAAACCAACAGGTGGAACGCAATATTGGAGCGGGCTTATGCAAAAGGTGAAAAGCTCGGATTAAGTAAAGAGTTCATCACCAAATATTTTGACGCCGTGCATATGGAAAGCATTAATCATCAGAACAAGATCCTGAATTCGTGAATGGTGAATGGTCAATCGGGAATAGTGCCCTTCCACTCGCGACTGACCATTGACGAAACAATTGCCAATGCAAAAAAAAATACTTCAATTTTCATCAAAAAGAGTCAGCTATTATTTCGATGCAGATTTTAGCTTCCTGGAAAAAATTGTTGACAAAAAATATGCAGCGATCATTACTGACGAAAATATCTTCAAAACTTTTAAAAAGAAATTTGACGGCTGGAATGTGATTTTGATCAAAGCCGGGGAAGAATATAAAGTGCAGGATACTGTTGACAAGATCGTCAATCAGCTGATCGGTATGGAAGCTGATCGTAAGACCTTTTTGATCGGCGTCGGTGGCGGAATCGTTACCGATATCACCGGTTATGTCGGTTCGGTATATATGCGCGGCATCAAATTTGGATTTGTGCCCACCTCATTGCTCGCCATGGTGGATGCATCCATCGGTGGAAAAAACGGGATAGATGTTGGCGTATATAAAAATTTAGTCGGCACCATCAACCAACCTGATTTTTTGTTGTATGATATTTCTTTTTTAAAATCTTTGCCGCAACACGAATGGGCAAATGGATTTGCAGAGATCATCAAGCACGCGTGTATAAAAGATGCGAAACTTTTTAAAGAGCTGGAAAAGAACAAACTTGCACATTATCAAAAAAACAAACCGGCCTTGGTGGGTCTTATCCAACGCAATGCATTGTTGAAATCAATTATTGTTCAAAAGGATGAGTTTGAAACGGGCGAAAGGCAATTGTTGAATTTCGGTCACACACTGGGTCATGCTATCGAAAAAATTTATGATCTCCCGCATGGTCAGGCTATTTCGATCGGTATGGCCACGGCATGCATCCTTTCAGAGCACTACCTCGACTTTAAAGAAACTTCCAGAATAATATCAACACTTGATAAATACGGTTTGCCAACATTAGCGGAATTTGAACCCAAAAAGGTTTTTGATATGATGAAGATGGACAAGAAAAAAGTGAAAGAGTCTATCAATTATGTTCTGCTGAAAAAAATAGGGGAGGCACAAACAAAATCAATCGCCATTAATGATCTGGAGAAAATCATTTATTCGATTATCAGGGCGAGATGATCACACCAGGTGGTCCAGAGCGGAGACGGAGAATATGATCATCGGGTTTCATATTTAAGATCCCCGGTTTTTTGAAAAATTGTAAAGCATGCAAGCGATTATTCATCCATCTATATTAACGGGAACAATACAGGCGCCAGCTTCCAAGAGTTCGATGCAGCGTGCATGCGCCGCAGCATTGATCTCAAAAAATAAAAGTATTATCCATAATCCCGGCCATTCAAATGATGATAAAGCAGCTCTTGGCATATTAAGGTCGTTGGGGTGTGCATGGTCGATGGTGAATGGTGAATTGGTGGTTGAGCCTGGCAATACTTTTTTGAACCCGATACCGGTCGCTCACCACGCACCGCTCAGGGTAAATTGCGGTGAAAGTGGTCTTGGCATCCGCATGTTTGCGCCGATATTGGCATTGAGTAAAAATCAGATCATTATTGACGGGCAGGGGAGTCTACTGAGCCGTCCGATGGATTTCTTTGATGATGTGCTTCCGCAATTGGGAGTGGAAATTATTTCAAACAATGGGAAGCTGCCGCTGAAAATCAAAGGGCCGCTGCAGCCAAAAAATATTGAAATTGATGGTTCCCTGAGTTCGCAATTCTTAACCGGATTGCTATTTGCATTTTCGGCAAGCGACACCAATGATGTCAGGATTGAAGTGAACAATCTCAAAAGCAAACCCTATATTGATCTAACCCTGAAGGTTATGCGTGATTTCGGTTTGCGCGTCCCGGAAAATAGAAATTATCAGGAATTTTATTTTTATTCAGTCACAAACAGCCAACCCCAGACGACAAACTATATTGTCGAAGGCGATTGGAGCGGAGGTGCATTCTTATTGGTCGCCGGCGCTATCGCCGGAAATATTGTGGTGAAGGGATTGGATGTGCATTCAACCCAGGCTGATAAAAAAATCATTGACGCATTGAAAGAATCAAATGCAAAAATGATTCTTAACTATAACGAAATTCAGCTGCAGCAAAGCGAGCTGAAATCCTTTAATTTTGATGCAACGGACTGCCCGGATCTATTTCCGCCTCTGGTCGCACTCGCCGCAAACTGTAAAGGGGAAACAAGGATAAAAGGGGCGAAAAGATTAACGCATAAAGAGAGTAATCGCGCAATAACATTACAGGATGAGTTTGGAAAAATGGAGGTAGAAATCATTTTGCAGGATGATGACATGATCGTGAAGGGAGCAAATGAAATAAAAGGGGCAAAGGTTCATTCACATCATGATCATCGCATTGCGATGGCCTGTGCGGTGGCGGCATTAACAGCAAGAGGCGAGACAATCATTGAAGAGGCCGAGGCGATCGATAAATCATATCCTGATTTTTATGCGCATTTGAAATCCTTAGGTGCCTTAATTCAGACAAAACAACTAATCAACCAATAAATTTTTCACCTTGAATTCATTCGGTCGCATATTTCGGGCAAGCATTTTCGGAGAATCTCACGGAGATGGTGTCGGCGTTATTGTGGATGGATGTCCGGCAGGATTATCTTTAACTGGGGAAGATTTTTTAGAGGACCTGGAAAGAAGAAAGGGCGGCATGCAAAAAGGGACAACGCCCCGGAAAGAGGATGATCTGCCGATTTTTAAGAGCGGGATTTTTAATGATAAGACAACCGGTGCGCCGGTCACGATCTTATTTGAAAATAAAAATACCAGAAGCGGGGATTATGAAAAGCAGCGTGCCGTTCCTCGTCCCGGGCATGCCGATTTTGTTGCGCATGAAAAATTCGGGGGCTATGAAGATTATCGTGGTGGCGGCCATTTCAGCGGAAGATTAACGGTTGCTGTGGTTGCCGCAGGAGTGATCGCCAAAAAAATGCTCAAAGGTATTTCTGTGAGATCAACCATTCTTGAAGTTGGTGGAGAAGCCGATATCGAAAAGGGATTGCAAAAAGCAATTGATGCAAAGGATTCTATCGGTGGAATCATTGAATGTCGAGTGGATGGTTTACCTACGGGGTTAGGGGAACCGTTTTTTGATAGTGTTGAATCTGTTTTATCCCATCTTGTATTTGCCATTCCGGCGGTGCGGGGAATTGAATTCGGGACCGGTTTTGCGGCCGCAAAAATGTTTGGGAGCGAGCACAACGACGCCATTGAAGATGTGAAAGGCAAAACCCTGACGAATCACGCGGGCGGAGTCGTTGGCGGCATCACCAATGGAAATGAATTGGTTTTTCGCATTGCCATTAAACCAACTTCATCGACACCCAAAGAACAACAAACCCTCAATTGGGAAACCAAACAAGTCGAGCCATTTTCAGTGAAGGGCCGTCACGATTTATGCATTGCCCTGCGGGTGCCCGTTATTCTTGAAGCCGTAACGGCAATGGTACTTGCGGACCTGATGATGCTTGAGCAAAAAATTCCCCGGATTGTGCAATAAATTTTTTCAATAAAAAAAAGAACCCGGTTAACGAGTTCTTTTTTTACGTCACAATCTCACTTTACTCTTACGAAAACGCTTCTTCTTTTATATTGTTGGTGCTTGTTTTCGCCGCTTTGATTAGATTCAACACTCTCTCTTTAACATCTTCTTTTAAACCTGTGGTTTCTTTTTCAAAAATTTCTTTAAGCTCATCTAATTCATCTGCAGTAGTTCC